>NZ_WODC01000003.1 GCF_009729555.1 Pseudodesulfovibrio alkaliphilus | reverse complement strand
GCAGGGACGGACGCCGAACCAGGTCTTCCTGGACGGCATCGTGAAAGGCAAGAAAACGGAAACCGAAGAAGCAGCGTAACTCACCCCGCCAGGGGCGGCGGTGTCAGGTGAATACTATCTCTGTACAGGCTGGGCTTCACTAAAAATGTTTTAGAAGACGTGTTCGGCTAACAGGAGAGAGGATTCGGAGGCGGACGCGACTGGGGTTATATTTTAGCTGAAAATGTCTCCACTTTCCTTTTTTTCCCATGAAGTTAAGAAGGTTTCGATCGAATTTCGTTGTTTTTCAGTCAGGGACTTGTCATATCGGCACTCTTCTAATCGACTCCTGAACAATCTGACGTCTAGCAGCTTTTCCAACCCATCAGTCGACGCTTGGCGTCGTCTGACAGAAACACTATCTCCACTAGAGTACGACCGGACTTGAGTTGTGAAGGCTTTTGCTAGGCTTGCAACTGCAGTATTGTCATTCAGTTGATCGCTTGTCCATGTCCGAAGAGAATTATCGTCTTGTGGTGAAAATTCCGACCATCTAAACAGAATTCCAGGCAGCCGTGGGTGCTCTAGCAAAATTCCCTCATTTGCAGCTTCACTAATCCTTCCAAGTGCGATGCGTTTAAAACTCTCAATGTCATCATTGTGTACCAAGCATGCTTCCTCTGGCACAGGAGACTTGCCTTCCCTTGGAAAATGGTCAGCAACCGCAAATGCCACGAAATAGCATAGCCAGCCGACTTGAGCCTTAGCGCAGGCCTGAAGGAATATCTCGCTCCTTTCCTCTATCGGACGCCGTCGGACTACTACATCCTGAATTAGCCACATAATTTCAAGATGATTCGTGTTGATTGAGCCGAATTCTCTGCCCCGATCTTCTTCACGATCGATGTCATCCCCTATTTCAAAGATTGCCTTAACAAGTGCAGGAACGTCACCATCGGCAACTTTGCTTGAATGAGTACCAATAGCGTTGAGGATTAGAGGAACTCTCGTGCTTCCATTTCTTCGAATTGTATTAGAAGCTTCTAGCAATGCTCTTCTTACAAATTCTTCATCACCACACTTGCTAATAAACATGGAGAGTTCAATGGCTGGCATGACATCGTCACTTACTGCCATTCTGAAATAGGTGTCAAAGTGCTTCTCAACGCACACCAGACGCATTGCATCCCATTGCTTGAGGAAGTCTCCACTGTAACCTATGTTCCCTAAACGAGGGAATAAGCGGGTAAGCATCCTTTCGGCCCGGTTTCGATCCTTCTCGTCAACACAGCTTAAAAGCTCATCAAGAGTGGCTTTGCTTTCCTGACCCTGCCTATTAACACCGCAAACACGATCCTTGTTTCTCCTTATTGCAGAGTAAAGAGCAGGTTCATAAAGGCGTATGCCCTCCATAGAAACAAATGAAGCTATGTCAACCTCCCCCTTGATCGGCGGGTAACTGACAGTCATCGCGTTGGATATTCGAACAATATCTCTTGGGATGAACAAGAAAGGCGCAATCCCATCATGGAACAAGTTCATGAAATGTCGTTCATCATCAAATTCCAAAGGGCCACATAAGGATTGAATAGATGAATACATCGCCTCATTGAGATCTGAAGGCGCTGGTAGTGGCAGTTCAAAGCTAGACTGGATGATTTTCTCCAAAAACTTTGGGCCTTCAGATGGGAATCTATTAGCTATAGCCTTTTCACAGACGTCTCGATCAAAGGCAACGAGATATATTACATTCGGGAGTCGCCCCACAGATTTAATGAGCATAAATACGATCAACGCTTCATCTGGAGTTAATCGGTCAATGTCGTCAATTATGAATAAGAAATGTTTGTCTTGAATCTGTAAGACACCTTCTAAGCGTTTGAAGAGTTTTTCGAGGCTTTCATTCTGAAAAAAACGTTCGCTGAATTTCATTGCTCCAGAGATAAGTGTACCGAGTGAGGTTCCAGTAGCCATGTTGATCGCGGTGCCAACGACTGGTCTTGCTTGAAGCAATAGTTTTGCGATGTCGGGGATTAGGCTTTTATCCTTTCCTCCGATAGTCTTAACCAGCGCGGTGTTGAGTTCTTGAAGGAAAGCTAAGGTGAGTGCTTCTTCTCCTTTGAACCACCAGCACTTAAAATTTACTATCTCAAATCGTGTGTCTGATTCATGGTGATCGAGGTAGTGCCTGACTAGGTTGATAGCACTACTCTTACCCGCTCCCCATGGGCCATTGATTGCGATCGTAAAGCCAGCTGGAGCCTTCATCTTGCTTATGCCCTGCGCAATCCCTGAAGCAAATGAGGCGATGCCATACACATCTTGCTCTGGCTCAGATATTGGGTTGTCATTGTGATCTATTGACATTATGTTTCCCAATTACTCTTCTTCAGCGCATTCTTCGAAAAGATCATTCATCGCATCCCACACAGCCACAAGCTGGCTCTCATCTTTGGCGACTTGGAATTTTTTTTCTAAATACTCGGTTAAATTGTTAACCAGTGTGATCCCGGTTCCGCCTGACCCAATGTTCCGACCGTTAACACGGATCGTAGCTGACTTAGAACCGATCTTTTCAAAAAGGATCGTCCCCACCCCTTCAACCTCGCAAGACGTATCTTCCCTTTCAGCAAGTATTTTTTCGGCTTCACTAATCCAACAATCTCGATTCTCGTAGCTACTCATCCGGTGGCTCCTTTGAAAGTAATGCCTCCGAGATTAGGCCGATTTGCCACCAATTTACACGTATTTTTACACGCAAACAAGAAACGGGTTACGGCATAAACCGTAACCCGTTGTATTTACTTGGCGTCCCCAAGGGGGTTTGAACCCCTGTTGCCGGCGTGAGAGGCCGGAGTCCTAGGCCACTAGACGATGGGGACGCATGTTTGGTGGGTCGTACTGGGCTCGAACCAGTGACTCTCTGCTTAAAAGGCAGATACTCTACCAACTGAGTTAACGACCCGCGCCAAGGAAGGTATGTCTATCCATTTGCATTTCAGGTGTCAAGCGGAAAAACCGCGGGCCACGGGGGGCTTTTGTTTGCTTCAACCGCCTGACATGTCGTACTATTTCATTTTTTTCTTGCAAAATTGTTTTTGCGTGGTATGCTCCCGCTTCCGTTCATGGCGAGATCATATCCATATAGGAGCAGACATATGACCAGAAAAGACCGCACGGAAGGAATCTACTCCCGCCGCGAGGTGCTCGACGAGTCCGAGCGCAGACAGTATTGCCAGCTTCAGCTCAAGGAGCTGCTCAGTTATGCCTACCGCTACTCCGAGGATGTCAAGAAGCGCTTTGATCGCGCCCAGTTCAATGTGGAGAAATTCCGCTCCCTGGCCGATCTCAAGCATATTCCCATCATCAAGAAGAAGGAGCTGATCTTCCTGCAGTCCATGGGCCCGCGTCTGGGCGGACTGCTGACCAAGGATCTCGGCGAGTTGCAGCGCGTGTTTCTTTCGCCCGGCCCCATCTTCGATCCCGAGGACCGCAGCGAGGACTACTGGGGCTGGACCGAAGGGTTCTATGCCGCGGGCTTCCGCTCCGGCGATCTGACCCAGATCACCTTCAACTACCACCTCGCTCCGGCTGGGCTGATGTTTGAGGAGCCGTTGCGCAACCTCTCCTGCGCGGTCATTCCGGCCGGACCCGGCAACACCAACTCGCAGATCGAGATCATGCAGAAGCTGCGGGTGACAGGGTATGTGGGCACCCCGAGCTACCTGATGCACCTGGCCCAGAAGGCCGAGGAAATGGGGCTGTCGCTGCGCAAGGACCTGTTCATGGAAGTGGCCTTTGTCACGGGCGAGAAGTTCTCGGAAAAGATGCGCTCCACCCTTGAGAAGAAGTTCGACTGCATCATGCGCCAGGGTTACGGCACGGCTGACGTGGGCTGCATCGGCTACGAATGCTTCCACAAGAACGGGCTGCACCTCTCCAACCGCGCCTATGTCGAGATCTGCCATCCCGATACCGGCATCCCCCTCAAGGACGGCGAGGTGGGCGAGATTGTGGTCACGGCCTTCAACAAGACCTATCCGCTCATCCGGCTGGCCACAGGAGATCTCGGCTATCTGGACCGTCAGCCCTGCGCCTGCGGCCGCACCAGCCCGCGCCTTGGCAATATCGTGGGCCGGGTGGATACCACGGCGCGCATCAAGGGCATGTTTGTCTACCCCCATCAGGTGGAGCAGGTCATGGCCCGGTTCGAGGAGATCAAGCGCTGGCAGATCGAAGTCACCAATCCCGGCGGCATTGACGAGATGATCCTGTCCATCGAGGCGGGCCAGTTCTCCCAGGAAGACGAGCTGCTCCATCTTTTCCGCGAGAAGATCAAGCTGCGGCCCATCCTCAAGGTCCTGGCTCCGGGCACCCTGCCTCCGCAGATCCGGCCCATTGAGGACAACCGCACCTGGGACTAGCGCCAGACTGATAAAAGGCGGCCTGCCGCGTTGCCGCGAAAAGATCGCCAATCCGCAGGGCAGCGGAAACTTCGGCCAAGCGGCTGACAACGATTTGTGCGCCTCCGCATCCACGCAATTCCGACCCGGCCCGCGTCTGTTCGCGGGCCGGGTCTTTCGCGCCCGCTTGTGCAATTGTCGGCGGGGATTTGCCCAGGGGGCGCACCCGGTGTATGGTTGGAGGATGAAAGGGGTGGGAATCGACGGATGCCGGGGCGGTTGGCTGGCGTTCTGGACCGGGGACGGCGCGGTCTGGGAGTGCGCCCTGTACCCGGATATGGCCTCAATCTGGGCCGATCACAGCGATGCCGACGCCCTGTTTGCAGACATTCCCATCGGTCTTCCCGGCCATGGATCGCGTCTGGCCGACACCCTGGCCCGGCGGATGCTCGGCCCGCGTGGGGCGAGCGTGTTCAACGCCCCAGTGCGTACTGCCGCCTGGGCCATGGCGGACAAAGACAAGTCGTCAGCCAAGGGCAGGGCCAGGGCAAAGGAAATCAACCGGGAGCTTTCCGGTAAGTCTCTTTCTGAGCAATCACTGAATCTTATTCCAAAAATACTTGAGGTGGATTCGTTTTTGGCTGCCACGCCTGAAGCGCGAGGCAAGGTCTTTGAGGCGCACCCGGAGGTCTGTTTCGTCCTGGCTGGCAAAGCCCCCATGGCTTACCCAAAGCGCACGGCAAAAGGCCTGGCGCGGCGGCTGGAGATCGTGCAGCGATGGATTCCCGAGGCAAGGGCCATGCTCTGCGCCCTTGATGGACGGCATCCGGCTGGGGCGGCGAAGGGAGACGACGCGCTCGACGCGGCCATCCTGGCCGTCAGCGCCCATGCCTGCCTCGGGGTCGCGGGCCCGCGTCCCGCGTCCCTGCCCGATCCGCCCGAGCGCGATGAAACCGGCCTGCCCATGGCCATCTGGTATCACGACTTCAACTGACGAGGAGCGAATGCCCAGACGAATCCCCGGTTCCACCGCTTTTCGCGTGGCTGTGCCGCTGATTTTCGCCGCAGTCCTGGCCGCCTGTTCATCCAGGATTGCCCATCCCCCTCTGCAGGTCACTTTTCTGCCCGCCTCCGGGGAGTTCGTGTCCGTGGATGGCGAGCGGCTCGCCTTTGAAGAGGTCATGGGCCTGGCTCGGGACGCAGAATATATCCTGCTTGGCGAGAACCATCCAAACGTCTGCGACCACACTGTGCAGCTGCGGGTGCTGGCCGCCCTGGCCGAATCCGACACGCCTCCGGCCGTGGGGCTCGAAATGGTCGCCGCGGACATGCAGGCCGTGCTCGACGATTTCTCGGCAGGGACTGTGGAGGTGGACGCCATGGAGGAGGAGCTTGAGTGGCGCGATCGCTGGGGCTACCCCTTTGCCTTGTTTCGCGGTCACTTCGAGATCATCCGTCGGCACAGTCTGCCTGTGGCCGGGCTCAACGTGCCCTCGGCAGTGACCCGGAAGATCGCCCGGCAGGGCCTGGAGGCGCTGACTCCTGACGAGCTGAAGTGGCTTCCGGCCGAGATCAAGCCTCCTGCCGAGGAACAGATGCCCCTGCTCGATGCCGTCTTTGCGCTGCACCAGGAACGCGATCCTGACGGGCCCGAGATTGCCAGGGTCGACGAGGCCACGCGGCGCGAGCGGTTTTTGCTGGTCCAGTCCGTCTGGGACTCCGGCATGGCCGAGGCGGCCGTTGCCTTGCGCCGCAAGTACGACTGGCCCGTGTTGGTGGTGGCCGGTGCGGGGCATGTGGAGCATGGCTGGGGCATCGCCCGCCGTATCCGCCATTTTGATCCCGGAGCCCGGATATTGCTGCTCATGCCCTGGCGCGGCGGTGAATTCGCGGCCGACGCGGCCGACGCCTTTTTTTTCTGCCCGGACACCTATGAATCGCGGATGGACATGACCCTGGCCGCCACGGGCCGGGGCGGCCTGCTGGTGGAGCGAGTGGGGCGGGGCTCCCGTGCCGAGGCCGCGGGTATTCGCCCCGGCGATCTGCTCGTCGAGGCGGCTGGTGTGCGCCTTGACCGGCTCATGGACCTGCACGCCGCCGGGTTCAAGGTCCACAAGGCGGATCGCCCCCTGGTCTTTACCGTGCAACGGGGCGGACAATCCTTCAGGGCCGATGTGGGCAGGTTGGGCCAGCCCGCTCGGAGCCGCCCGGCCGATGCCGCCGAAGAAAAGGCCACGTCCCCCTCGGGCGATGCGCCTCCTGGCCGCGAGCCGGACACCGCCCCAGACATCCAACCCGAAACCCAAGGGGAAGAGAGATGAGACAAGTGACCCTGATTGTGTTGGCTGTGGCGCTTATCCCCGTACTGGCCCGAGCCGATGGCCTGCTGCCCGCCATGCCTGAAACGGCAGGCGAGATGGTGCGTATCGAACTGGTCACAGGCCCCATGGCCCAGGCCGAGGTGGACGAGCTGCACGGCAAGGCCCTGCCCGCCGAGGAAAGTCTGGTTGCCCGCTATGCCCGCACCGACGCCAAGGGTCGCCCAGTCGAACGCCTGACCGAGATTTGGATTTCGCGGGTCTCTTCTCCCAACGAGGCCCGGCGGCAGACCGGCCAGATGGTCCACATGATGTACGAGAACCCAAAATCCCCCTTCCGCGATCCCGTACGCATCGACCACCGGGGCAGCCCTGTCTACCGATTCACCGGCATGGGGCAGGCGCATCTGATCTGGCACACGGCGGACCTCGTCTACTGGATCAGCGCCGCCCCGGCCGATCAGGACCTGATGCTCGACACCTTCCACCATCCGGCCGCGCCGTAATGAAAGGGCAAAGGCGGGTTGGCGGTGGGTGGTGTGGAGGTGGAGGGTCCCGGGGGAAATCTTTTCAAGACTTTTTGGGTCTGTGCCGTCTGGTGGCGCTGTGCGGGCAACGAAGGGCCTGATGGCGGCGTAGGGGGCGTTCGGCCGCGCCAACGCGCATCCTCTTGTCCATTTCCCACGAAGCACAGCACCTTCCCCCGTCCCTTGCTTGTCTCCGCGCTTTTCTCGGCATGGGAATTGGGGTAGGTAGTGGGCCATGCCAGAGTTGCCAGAGGTTGAGGTCATTGCCAGGGGACTGTGCGCCACGCTGACCGGGCGTGTGATTTCGGGCGTGGAGCCGGTGGACCCCACGCGACTGAGCGAGGGCGCGGCCACGCTGGTACCCAAGGTGCTCGGCGCCACAGTGACCGGAGTGCGCCGCCGGGCCAAGGTGCTGCTGGTGGACATGGTTGGCGGCGCGACCCTGGCCTTTCATTTGAAGATGACCGGACGGGTGGTACATGGCCCCATGCGGCCCGTTGACCGCCACGACCGGACCCGGTTCATTCTGGACGACGGCTCGCTGCTGTGCTTTGCCGACATGCGTCGCTTCGGGTATGTGTGCGCCTTTGGGCCGGGCGGGCTGGCGGGGTGGAACTTTCTGCGCCGAGTCGGTCCCGAGCCGCTGGAGACCGATCCCGTGACTCTCGCCGGGCGAGTGGTCTCGCGCACCGGGCGGATCAAGGCGCTGCTGCTCGATCAGACCGTGGTGGCCGGGGTGGGCAACATCTATGCGGACGAATCCCTGTTTCGGGCCGGTATCCATCCCCGGACACGCGGCCACAGCCTGGGTCGGGCCGGAGCCCTGCGCCTTTTTGCCCATCTTCAGGAGGTCCTGCTCCAGGCCATCGCGGAAAACGGCAGCTCCATACGGAACTACGTCAATGCCAGCGGAGACGCCGGAGCCTTTCAGAACAGCTTTGCCGTGTACGGCAGGCAGGGCTTGCCCTGCGCGGCCTGCAAAACACCTCTGGCCGCCATCAAGGTGGCTGGCCGCACCTCCACCTATTGCCCGCGCTGCCAGCCGGAGCCCCGGCCATGAACCACAACCATCTGCAAAAGTCCCTTGCGGTCGATGCGCCGCAGGTACACCGGAATCGGTCCCGTGAACCCGTCGGGTACGGTGTCTTTGCTCCAATGGCCCCGGCTGCGACGGGTCTGGCGGGAGCCGTCTGCCTTTCAGGCCAATGCGTTATATTCCGGCATGTTGCCGCGCTGCTGCGGCGGGGGCGTCCAGGAGGGGGGCCTCTGGCAGGCAGCACGGGGCGGTTGTGGTTAATGCAAAAGAATACATGATATTAGAGTTTTTCTAGAAAAACTCTAGAAAATAGGCGCGACGAGAAATCAGGATGTTGGCGAATCGGTCTTCGGACGGAGAGAAACGGTGAATAAGCACGGCAGGGACATAGCCAGAAACGCGGCCGTTGTGGCGGGCGCGACCCTTGTCTCGAGGGTGTTGGGGTTTGTTAGAGATATGATCGTGGCCTTTGCCCTGGGGGCAGGGGTGTTTGCCGACGCCTTTTTCGTGGCCTTCCGCATCCCCAACCTGCTGCGCAGGCTCTTTGGCGAGGGATCGCTGACCATGGCCTTCATCCCGGTCTATTCCCGTGTGCGCGAGGAAGAGGGCGAGGAGGCGGCCCAGGCCATGGCCCGTTCGGCCATGATCTGGCTGGCGGTGATCCTCGGGGGCATCACCCTGGCCGCCCAGGTGCTGGCGTGGCCGCTGACCATGGCCATTGCTCCGGGCTTTCTGCGCAATCCCGAGCTGTTCGCCACCACGGTGGACCTCGTGCGTATCTGCTTTCCCTATGTCATCCTCATCTGCGGGGTGGCCCTGTGCATGGGTGTGCTCAATGCGGACAACCATTTTCTGGCCCCGGCCCTGTCTCCGTCGGTGCTCAATGTGGCCCTTATCGGGTCGGCCCTGTTCGGGTATCGTTTCGGTTACAACGTGGCCTACTCCATGGCCTGGGGCGTCCTTCTGGGAGGGGTGGGCCAGTGGCTGCTCCAGCAGCCCTATCTGCGCAGGAGCGGTTTTTCCTGGCGCGGCCCCTGGTCGTGGCGCAACAAGGGCGTGGCCCGCATGGGGCTGCTCATGTTGCCCACCCTGTTCGGCGCGGCCGTCTATCAGGTGAACATCCTGCTGGGCACGCTCCTGGCCTCCTTCCTGCCCGTGGGGTCGGTTTCGTATCTTTACTACGCGGACAGGCTGGTCCAGTTTCCCCTGGGAGTCTTCGGACTGGCCATTAGCACTGCCGCCCTACCGAGTCTGGCGCGGCTGGCAGCCAAGGGGGAGATGGAGGAGTACGACGGGGCCATGGCCCTTTCCCTGGGGCTGACCCTGTTCATCTCCCTGCCCGCGGCCGCAGGGCTCATCGGATTGGCCGGCCCCATTGTCTCGCTGCTCTTCGAGCGCGGCGAGTTTTCTCCCCAGGCCGTGACCGCCACGGCCCACGCCCTGGTCGCCTACGCTGTTGGACTGCCCTTCATCGCCCTGGCCCGCCCGCTGGTGGCCGGATTCTACGCCCTGGAGGATACCCGTACCCCGGTCAGAATCGCCGTGGTCTGTCTGGCGGCCAACGTGCTGCTCGGCGTCCTGCTCATGGTCCCCATGGCCCATGTGGGGCTTGCCCTGGCCGTCAGCCTGTCCTCCCTGCTCAATTTCGCGCTCCTGCACATCAGTCTGGCCCGCAAGCGCAAGGCCACGCTGGTGCCCCTGGCCGCGTCTCTCAAGACCCTTGCCCTGAGTCTCGGGGTGGGGCTTGGCGCTTACCTCTCCGCATCCTGGGGGCTTTGGTGGCTGGCCCTGATGCCCGTTTGGGTGGCTGCCTATCTGTTCCTGGCCCTGGTCCTGGACATGGCCGAGGCGCGTCTGTTCATGGACATGGTCCGCTCCCGCGTCAGGCGCGGCAGAAAGCGGGGCAAGGCGTGAACGAAGTCCGCCCCGGCACAGACGCCCGGGCTGTCCTTGACCGAAGGGCCGCCTTTCCCCGCGGCATGGTTCAGCCCGAGGGCGGGTATCGGTTTTCCCTCGACTCGCTGCTCCTGGCCTGTTTTGCCCGGACCGGGCGGGGGCAGGCGGGTGTGGACCTCGGCTGCGGCTGCGGGGTGGTTGGTCTTGCCCTGCTCCTGCGCCAGCCCGATCTGCGCCTGACCGGCGTGGACATCGACCTTGCAAGCGTGGAAGCGGCCGAAGCCAACGCCGTCGCCCTCCACCTCGGGGACCGCTATGCTCCGGTGTGCGGCGATGTGGCCCTGTGGCGGCCCGACCGGGTGGCGGATTTCGTGGTGGCAAACCCGCCATACAGGCCCCTTGGCTGCGGCCGGGTCAGCCAGGGCCAGGGCCGTGCCGCAGCCCGTTTCGAGAGCAGGGGCGATTTTGCCCGCTTCGCCAAATGCGCGGCCGTGGCCCTCAAGACGCGTGGCCGCTTCTCCTTTGTTCATCTGCCCGAGCGGCTGCCAGACCTCATGGAGGGCCTGGCCGCCGCCGGTCTGGCCCCCAAGCGCATGCGTCTGGTCCACGGCCGGGCCGACCGGGAGGCGCGCATGGTGCTCATGGAGGCGGTCAAGGAGGGCCGTCCGGGCCTGCATGTGGAGCCGCCGCTGGCGCTTCATTCCGGGGCGGGCAACGCCACCCGCCTTACGGATGAGGCCATTGCCTTCTGCCCCTTTCTTTCCAGCCGCCGGGGTACGCGGGCCATTGAACGGCCGGACCGCGCCAATCGCCACGCGCCAAAGGAGGATTCCCATGTCTGATCACCACCGGGCCGCAGCGGCCGAACTCTTCAACTCCGGCGATCTCTATTGTGCGGAGATCGTGCTCAAACTCATGGCCGAGGCCGGGGGGCGCGATCCGCAGCCGCTGACGCCCATGGCCACAGGGTTTTGCAGCGGCATGGCCCGCACCTGCGGCCAGTGCGGGGCGGTCTCGGGCGCGGTCATGGGCATCGGCCTGTATGCTGGGCGGCCGGGACCGGGCGGCGAATATGATGCGGCCTACACCCTGGCCCAGGAGTTTCAGGAACGATTCCGCGACGCCTTCGGCTCCGTCAACTGCCTTGACCTGACCGGCTGCGATTTTGCCACGCCCGAGGGCCAGGCCCGGTTCAAGAGCCAGAACGTCAAGGCCCGTTGCATCGAATACGTGATCCGGGCCGTGGACATCGCCCTGGACCTGCTGCGCGAGACCGGCCTTCAGCCCGACGAGTCCGCTTTTGTACGGTCCCGCCTTGCGCCCTGTGGCCTGCTCTGTTCCACCTGTCTCGCCTTTGACGGCGGCCCTGTCCAGCAGTCCGCCAGCGCCCTCAAGGCGGCCCTGGGTAACAATTTCGCGGCCTACGCCGAGCGCTTCGCCTCCATGAACCCGGCCTTTGGCAACTATGGGGCCTTCAGCGAGCTGCTCGACTTCCTGGCCTCGGGTTCCTGCTCCGGCTGCCGCGAGGCCGGGTGTCTCTTCAAGTCCTGCGCCGTGCCCGGCTGCGCCCGCGAGCGCGGGGTGGACTACTGTTTCCAGTGCGCTGATTTCCCCTGCGACCGCCACGGGATGCCCGGCCCCCTGGCCGAGCGCTGGCAGGCCAACAACGAGGCCATGCGCCGCCTCGGACCGGCCCCCTGGTTCTTTACACGCCACCCCAAACCGCGCTACCCCTAGCAGGTGGCGTAAATGGCCCGACTGCGTCGTTGCTTCGCTCCATGCAGACCTTCGCGTACCCGGAGTACGCTTCGGTCCTGCATGGCTCTTGCGCCTGGCACTCGACCCATTTCCGCCACCTGCTTCGCAGGTCGGGGAGGGGGGGAGGAGAGCGGAGAGAAGAGAAGGGGAGGAATGATTTCATCAAACGAATGGACAGGTTGAGCAAACCCCGCCGAGCAGCATGATACACCGCATCATTCTGGAAAATTTCATGGCCCACGAGCGGACCGAGCTGGAGCTTGGGCCGGGGATCACGGCACTGACCGGCGCCAACAATACGGGCAAATCCGCCGTTGTCGAGGCCCTGCGCTGTGTGACCACCAACCCGTCCTTCAGCCACTGCATCCGCCACGGGGCCAGGGAGGCGCGGGTTACGGTGGTGCTGGACGACGGGGCAAAAGTCGTCTGGATACGCAAGAAACGCAGCGCGGGCTACGAGATCACCCTGCCGGGCCGCGACGAGCCGGAGGAGCCCTTCTGGAAGCTCCAGGGCAAGGTGCCAGACGAGGTCCGGGCCCTGCTGCGGCTCAATCTGGTGGAGCTTGAGACGGGCGATCCCGTGGATGTGCATCTGGGCAACCAGCGCGAGCCCGTTTTTCTGCTCAACCGGCCTGAATCCAATGTGGCCGCCTTTTTCGCCGCGTCCACCGAAAGCGCCCACCTGCTGGCCATGCAAAACGCCCTCAAGGCGCGGACCACCGAGGCAAAGCGGCGGGAGCGCGATCTTGAGGCCGAGCGGGAGCGCATCGAGGTCGGGCTTGATGCGCTGGCCAGTCTGCCGGACATCGCCCTGCGCATGGAAGAGGCACGGCAACTGGAAGACTCCGCAAAGGAACTCCAAGTCGCCATGCCGGTTCTTGAAAGCCGTTGTTCCTCCCTGCGCGGCCTGGCCGCGAGGCGCGGTGTCCTGCGCCGGGTCCTGGTCGCCCTCAACTCTCTGGAGCCGGTGCCCAATTCCAATCCGATCGATGGGTTGCGCTCTCTGGCGGCGGAAATGGCCCGCACCGCGGCGCGACTGGCCGATGCCGGGCGGGCCGGTGCCGCCCTGGCAGATCTCGCTGCGCCGCCGGCAACGGAGAACACCGCCCGGCTGGCCGAGCTCTGCAAGCGCCAGCAAGCGGCTGCATGTGCCTTGCGGAAGGCTGAAGTCAAAAGCCGGTGCGTGGACGGGCTGCTTGGGCCGCCGGATACGGTGAATACCGCACATCTGTCTGAAGTTGTGGATGAAATGATTGCATCCCGCTACCGTATGGAGCGCGTCGCACGGCGCGACAAGGTATTGCGGAGCCTTGCGGAGCCGCCTCGGGTCGAGGAGGACGCGCACCTTTTGGAACTGGTTGCTGGCCTTCGCGGCCTGACCATGCGCAGGCAGACCCTGGAGGCTGCTCTGTCCGGGTTGGAGATGCGGTTGCAGGAGACCGCGGAAACCCTGGCCGGGGTGCTGGCGGATATTGGCGGGTGCCCCTTGTGCGGGGCACGGATCAATGCCGAAACCTTCCTTGATCGGGGGCACGGGCATGAGTGTTGAGACCCTCCGGGCCAACGGGCTCTTTCTGGTTGGCGATCCACATCTGGCGGACCTTCCGCCGGGTCAGCGGCTTGATGGTTATCTTGAGCAGATCATGAGCAAGCTGACCGCCTGCCTGGACCGCGCCGACGAGCTGGGCATGGTCCCGGTGCTCCTGGGCGACCTCTTCCACCGGCCACGCGACAACTCCAACAAGATGCTTGTGGAACTGATCCGCCTCCTTGGCGCGCGCACCGGGTCGGGCAGGGTCTGGGCGCTGCTTGGCAACCACGACAAGTACCAGTCGAGGTTCACCGAGGACCTGACCATTGCGGTATTGGAGACGGCCGGAGTGCTTCGGCTGATGAAGGAGGAGGGGCCGCAGTTCCTTCTCGAGACCGACTCCGGCAGCGCCCTGATCTGCGCCAGCCCGGACGGTTCGCCCCTGCCCAAGGGGTACGAGGCCGGGCCGGGCGATCCGGCCGCCGTGGTCTGGCTCACCCACCACAACATCAGGTTTCCCGAGTTCGAGGACCGTGCCTACGCCATCCGGGAACTGCCCGGCATCGACTGGCTCATCAACGGCCACATCCACCGGCCCCAGCCCACAGTACAGGCCGGGCGAACCACCTGGGCCAATCCCGGCAACATCACCCGGCTCACCTTTACCCGCCGCTCCATGGAGCGGCGGCCCGCCGCAGCCATCTGGCGGCCCGGCTGGACGGAGCTCGAACGCTGGGCCGTGCCCCATCTGCCCTTTGAGCAGGTCTTTCCCGACCAGGATTTTCCGCCTGAGGAGCAGCCAGCCGAGGCGGGGTCGGAGTTCATCAGGGGGCTTGAGCGGCTGGCTTGGAGACGCACCCGCGAGGGCATGGGCCTGCGCCAGTTTCTGCAGGAAAACCTGTCCAGGGAAACCCCGGAGGGGGCACTTATCTGGGAACTTTACGAGGAGGTCACCCTTGAACGATAGCAACCCCAACAACACAGGGACGACCCGCGATGTCCAGCTGGAGCGCGAGCTTGCCCAATTGCGTCAGGACTATGAGCGTCTGCGGGAGCAGCGGGTGCGTACCGAGCAGGACATCACCCATCTCACCGAACAGCTTGATGCCCTCAAGGCCCAGGCCCAGGCTGAATACGGCACCAGCGACCCCGAGGAACTGCAGGCGCTTCTTGAGAAAAAAAGGAAGGAAAACGAGATGCTTGTCACGCAATACCGCGAGCATGTCCAACAGATTCAGGCTGACCTGGCCGCTGTGGAAAACAGCGTGGAGCGGGCGGGCTGATGCTGCCCGAAGGGGCTGACATGCCCTCTCTTGACGAGGTCCGGCAACGGCTCGACCGGCTCGTGGGACTGGCCGAGGGGGCCCACGCCGGACATGCCCGGGTCCGGGCCGGGCTGGCCGGGGTGCGCGACTTCCTGGCCCTTGCCCCCGGCGCCCGCGACACTCTGGAGGAGCTGTCCACCGCCCTGTTCGGTCAGGTGCTCGACGAGGTCGAGCTGAACCTGACCCATGCGGTGCGCGAAATCCTCGGTCAGGACCGGGTGGTGGCCACCCGGCGCGAGGTGCGCAACAACCGGCTCCAGATCCGCTTCGAGATCCACAATCAGGGCCACGGCGACCGTGTGGAGGACATCCTGTCGGGCCAGGGCGGCTCGGTCTGCAACATCCTGTCCGTGGGGCTTCGGCTCATCGCCCTGTCCCAGCTCGCGCCCGAGGGGCACCGTCCCTTTCTGGTTCTCGACGAGCAGGACTGCTGGATCAGGCCCGCCCTCGTCCCCAAGCTCATGAAGCTCATCGCCGAGATAGCCGACCGCCTCGGGCTGCAACTGCTGGTCATCAGCCACCACCCCATCGACCTCTTTGCCGACACGGCCCGGCGCATCCTTGAGCTGCGGCCCGACCGCCAGCACGGCGCGACCCTTCACCGGGTCAAGTAGGCGCTTCCCGATACCAGGAGGGGGCCGCTCCCGCCAACGAAAAAGCCCTTGCGCCGTTTCTGACGCAAGGGCTTGATTCCTCTGGTGCTCGGGGACAGAATTGAACTGCCGACACGGGGATTTTCAGTCCCCTGCTCTACCGACTGAGCTACCCGAGCACGTGGTCGAGAAGTGGGATTTACCCAAATGGGCCGGGGTTGGCAACCCCTTTTTTGGCGTCCGGGCGATTTTCGGGGGCGTTATTCCCCGGTTTCGGGCAGCGGAGCGCCCATTTCCATGATCCGCGCCGCATAGCCGATGCGCAGGGCGTCCAGATACTCGGGATCAATGGGGCCTTTCCAGGTGGTCACCTCGGTGTAGCGCTTGGGGATGGTCACCTTGAGGGGGTCGTAGCCCATGCCCAGGCGCAGCCGCCAGCGCAGCCGTTGCACCCTTTCGCCGATGCTCGCGAGCGACTCGTTAAGGGCGCCGTAGCCCACGGCCTCAAGAGCCTGGGCCATCAGCGCATCCTTGTACACCCCGCGGGCGAACAGGCAGCCCACCATGCAGTTGAGCACGATGCGCTCCCGGGCGTCGCTGACCAGGAAGTCCAGGGCCTGGGTCACGTTTTTGTCTTCGTACTTCTGGTCGTAGGAGTAGCCGCCGGAATCCAGGTGCGCGTGGCGGAAGCCCAGCGCCTCGGAGATGAAGAAGACCTCGCCCGTGGCGTAGCCCGCCATCTCCTGGCCGAGGACGCAGGCAAAGTCCTCGCCGCCATAAACCCTGGCGCATTTCAGGGTGCCCTGGGCCAGCAGCCGGTAGAAGTCGTTGGGCGGGCGGCTGATCATCTCCACGCCGCGCATGTAGTTTTCGGCGTCTCCCCAGGCCAGGGGAACCACGGTCTGCTCAAGGGTGATGACCCCTTTTTCCAGAGCCTCGGTAGCCCAGGCCAGGGCCACCCCTGCGGACATGTTGTCCAGCCCTTCTTTCTCGATGACATCAAGGATGCGCAGCACCTGGGGGGCGTCCGTGACCTCCAGCATGCCGCCGCAGGAGAAGATGGGCTCGTAGTCGTAGCCCACCTGACGGTAGAGATACTGGTTGTTGGCCTGGAACTGTTCGCGAACAAAGCCCACATGAATGCAGCCCACAGGGCAGCCCGCGCAGGCCGCGTTGCGCAGCAGGGTGTCCTGGGCGAAGCGCTCGCCGGAGATGTTGTCCGCCTCCGGGCTGCTGGTCTGCTGGAGGTTTTTCCAGGGCAGGCTTTTCAGCTCGTTGAGGGGGTTGATGTTCACCGCCGTTCCCAGGCCGTGGTACTTGGCCATCATTTCCGTGGTGGTCAGTTGCTTGTGGATGTCCTTGTACAGGGCGGAATACTCTTTGCCGCCCGGCAGGTCGAAGCCCCGGTCGCCCAGGATGCAGATGGCCTTGAGGTTTTTGGCCCCCATGACCGTGCCGCCGCCCAGCCGGCCGAAATGGCGGAAGGTATCCACATTGATGCAGGCATAGGCAGAGAGATTCTCGCCTGCCGGGCCGATGCGCAGGATGGAGCGGCGGCCCGAGCCCGGGAATATCTTGCGCACGATGCGGCCGGTGCGCAGGGCGTCGAAGCCGCGCATGTATTCCACATCGCGGGTCTCGACCCTGCGCGAGCCCACGCACAGGGCGGACAGCCTCTCGGCCCTGCCCACCACCACCAGGGCGTCCAGATCCGCAAAACGCAGCGAAAGGGCGGATTTTCCCCCGGCGTAGCTCTCGGCATACTGGTTGTGATAGGGCGAGCGGAAGGCGCAGCAGGTCTTGCTCATGAGCGGGTAGTAGCCGGTCAGGGGGCCGATGGCGAAGATCAAGGGCTGCTCGGGGTCGTCCCAGTCCCGGTCCAGGTGGCCGAATTCCTCGAAAAGCATGGCCGCCAGGCCGGTGCCGCCCAGGTACTGGTTGCGGCCGGGCCGTTCCAGCAGAGTGGCCTTGCCTGTGGTCAGGTCCATCTTCAAGATGCGGAAGAAGTCTCTAATCATCAGAGCCCCCCTTGTCCTTGGGCGTTCTGGGCAGTTCCTCCATTTCAAGGCAGTCGTGGGGACAGAATTCCACGCACCGTCCGCAGTGGATGCAGACATAGGGATTGACCTGATGGTCAAGAAAGATGGCGTCCACAGGGCAGGCCCTGGCACACTCGCCACAGCGGATGCAGAGGTTTTTCTTTTGGATGACCCCGCCGTCTCGCCGTTGGGCCAGGGAGCCTGTGGGACACGCCTGGGCGCAGGGGGCGGGCTTGCAGGCCAGACACAGTCTGGCCTCGAAACCCGTGGAAAGCCCGCCCGCCGAGGAGATGCGGATGCCCGACTTGTTCCACGAGAGGACCGAATGGACCTGTCGTGCGCAGGCCAGCGAGCACGAATGGCAGCCTATGCAGCGTTCCATGCGTACAGCCCTCAATGCTTTCATTCCTTCTGCCTCCAAGATGTTTTGGGAACCGGATCGTGCGGTTCGTGTGCGTCGCGTTCGTGATTGGAGCCTGGCGTCCCGCGGGCCTGGCCGCTTTAGACCCTTTCGAGCAGGTCGTGCTTGAGGGACCAGAGCACATGGGCAGAGGCCGTGGCAACGTCCATGCCGGGTTCCGTGTCCACAAGGTTGCGTATCAGGCTGGCGGTGTCAACGGAATTGCGGGCCAGAAACACGAGTTTGCGGGCAAGGCCGGGGTCGATGGCGCCGGTCAGGCCGGAGTAGAGGGGAGGGAAGTCGCGGCCGCGATAGAAGGCCTCGCCCGTGGCTCCGGGGCGTACCATGAAGGCAGGCTCAAGGGTGCGGCTGGTGTAATGGCCGAAGAGCGCGGCGTAGGGCATGGCCTGGGGGTGGGGCGCATCGCGCAGGGGCGCGGGGTCCACAGGCTCGGCCCACAGGCCGTCCCAGAGGCGGACATGGCGCCTGACCGTTTCGGGCCAGGAGTATTCCGCCTCCACGCGCTGACGGGCGGCCACCCCCATGGACCGGCGCATGTCCGGCGAGAGGATGAGGGTCTTCAGCGCGTCGGCCAGGGCCGGAATCTCCACGGCCGTGCGCTGGGCCAGGAGCAGATGGTACTGGTTGTCGAAAGTGATCGGGGCCAGCAGATCGGCGTCGTCGGTGCGGTTCGGGCCGATGGTCGGCACCAGCAGGCCGGTGACGCCGGGAACGACGATGTCGCGGTAGCCGTCGTAGTCCGAGGCGACAACGGGAAGGCCAAAGGCCCCGGCCTCCACCAGGGTGATGCCGAAGGTCTCCTGGGGATTGTCCGCAATGGAGACGAAGATGTCCGCGTCGTGAAACAGGGCGGTCTTTTCCGTCTCGCTCGGCCTGAGTGCCACGGTCATGCGGATGCCCGCGTTGGCGGCCAGGTCCTTGAGGGTGGGCAGAAAGTCGTCGTTGTCGTCGGCCCATCCGGCCAGGGTCAGGGACACAGAGGCCGGGTCCATGCCCTGGCGCACCAGCCGGTGCAGGGCGCGCAGCAGGGGGAGCAGATCCATCTTGGAATGGTGGGAGATGCGGCCGAACACGAGCAGACGCACCGGGTCGGCCCCTGTCCCGCCCTTGGCCCCCGGGGGGCCTGGACGCAGCTCGTCCGTGTCCACGGCCAGGGGAATATGCGTCAGTGTCGGCGCGGGAAAACGGTCCGGGTCCAGACCGTAGCCGTGGCGCAGCCAGTCGAAGAACCGGGCCACGGCCTCGCGCCCCGGCGTGGAGGTGCAGACAATGGCATCGCGCCGGGTGGTGCCGGGCCACAGGTGACGCAGGAATTGCCCGCCGAAGGTGGAACAGCTCAAGGAATGGATGGTGCCGGTGACGGGGAAAATGTTGCGGCTGTATCTGTTGCGCAGGGCGGCCACCTGGGGCTGGCTGGTGATGCAGTCCGACAGGTGCATGCAGTGGACCGGCTCCTCGGCCAGACGGCGGGGCAGCTCGCGCCGGTCAAGGATGTGCACCCGGCCCTTCCCGATCATGCCGGGCGCCACCTTTTTCAGGTGGGCGGCAAGCCGATCGGACTGGCCCGCGTCGCCGAGAAAGAAGCGGTATTCGTCGTAGGGGTCGGCGGCCAGCAGGGCCCGGAGAAACTTGGTGTTGGCCACCTTGCGGCCCAGCACCGGGCCAGGTTCGAAAAACGGGTCCAGCGTGGCCCATATGCGCTTGGATTCGGACATAGGTAGGTCAAAACCGTATTGCCAGGATTTGTCAATGGCTTTCAGGGAAGCCGGGTTCCGGGGAAGCGGCATTTTCTGCCGGAGAGTGCCGCCAAGAGGCTTTGGGCTAGCGCAAAAAGTTCGTAAAAATAGCCGGATGGACAGCCTCATTGCGGCCAGGATCACTGTTGGCCCCGTTTTTGCTCATCCTCCTGTGCGGACGTGGCGAGCGTCGGTATTTTGACTGCAAGGAGAGTATGGAGACATGCGCAAGCAGACGATAAAGCGGGGCAAGCGGCCAGAACTCATGTGGGGGCTGGGCCTGGACCAGGAAATGGCGGAGCGCATTGCCGAGGGCGTGGGGCCGGGGTTCCACCTGCGCAACTTTGCCCAGGACGCCCTGCCGCAGGCTCGAGATCTGGACCAGGAGGAGAAGCCCTGCGCCGTCTGGGTGCCGTGGTCCGTATGGTCGAACCTGGCCGAGGGCCGCAGGCAGGAGCTTCGCGCCCAGGAACCCACCCAGCGCATCCTCATCCAGGAGGGGGACGAAGCGCCCCTGGAGATGGAGACCGTGTTGGCCGAGGGCTTTCTGACCGTGATCCGTACGCCGCTTGTCCGGCCCAAGGTGCAGGACGCCGTGTTCCGCGCCAGGGAGGTGACGAGCATGTACTCGGACATCTACCGCATGACCGAGGAGATTCTCCTTGAGCGGGAGCTTCTGGCGCGCAAGACCGACCAACTGATGTTTCTCAACAGGATTCTGGCATCGGCCACAGAGAGCCTGGACCCGGCCACCATCCTGCTCAACGCCAAGGACACCCTTGGCCTTGTCCTGCCGGTTCGGCTGCTGCACGCCGTGTTCTGGACCCGGCAGAGGGATTCCGAGGTGGCCGACGTGGAGATGTTCCTCAACGGCAAGACCACACCGGAGACCGAGAGCCAGTGGGTGGAATTTCTCATGGCCGCTGCCGTGGAGAAGGGCGGCGGACCGATCAACGGGTTCACCGTCATGCACACTGATCCGGCCCGGCGGCCCGAGTTCTCCCTGTCTCCCGGCGACGGCAAGGTGGTGACCATGCCCCTGGTGGCGGCCCATGAGACCTTTGGCGCCCTGGTGCTGCTGTGCGAGCCGGACTACCGGCTGGGGCGTGATCAGGTGGAGACCTTCCGCTCTGCCGTGAACCATCTGGGACTGGCCCTGCGCAACGCCCTGACCTTCAAGGAGGTCAAGATGCGGGCTGACCGCGACGGCCTGACCCGCATCTATAACCGCCATACCTTTGAGGAGCGTCTGGTCTATGAGATCAAGCGCCGCCGCCGCTACAATCACGATCTTTCGCTGCTGATGGTCGATCTCGATCATTTCAAGCAGGTCAACGACACCTACGGCCACAAGGCCGGAGACATGGTCCTGCGCCGGGTGGGCGAGATTCTCTCCGAAACCTTCCGCACCACCGACCTCGCGGCCCGCTACGGGGGCGAGGAGTTCGTGGTCCTCCTGCCCCATACCAGCGAGGAGGCTGCCTGGAAGCTGGCCGAGCGCATCCGCGAGGCCATCCAGGCCAGCGTGTTCCGTTTCGACGGGCACGAGTTCGCGGTCACGGCGTCCATCGGCGTGGCCTCGGTGGAGGCCGGTGCCTTGACCCGCGACGACGACCTGCTGGTCAAGGCCGACAAGGCGCTCTACAAGGCCAAGCACAACGGCCGCAACATGGTAGTCGTCTCCAGCCCGGAAACGCCCCTGGCAGCCACCCGGTAGCCGGGCCTTTCGGTCAGGGCGTTGCCGCTCAGGGAGCGGAGCGGTCCAGCACGCGGAAAGTCACTGTGCTTGTTCTGCCCTGTCCGTCCGTGACCGAGGCCCGATGCTCGCCCGGCGTCATGGGCCAGAGCAGGTTGCGCGGCTCGTGGGCGGGAACGTCAGTGGTTTCAGCCGCCAATCCGTATCCTTTTCCGTACTCTTTCCTGTCTGACGATTGGTGTACGACACCAACGAAACGACCATCCACATACCACCACAGGGAGTCGCCTGGATCTGCGGGAGCGGCGCGGAGAGCCACCTGTTGGTGGTGGGCCGGGGCGTCGTGGCGCATGACATACGGGGTGGCGGAGGAAGGGGAGAGGATGGTCGGCCCCAGGCCGCCGGGCACGTCCGGGCACAGGGGCGAGAGGGGCGGCAGGCCGGGCGCAGGCTTGCCTTGGGCAGCCATCCAGGCGGCCAGTTCGGGTGGCACGGTCTGCGCGGTCCCGGCTTCGGCGCGGCCGCCGGGAACGGGCGCGGCCAGACAGCTCCCTTCCAGGCGCAGGCCGGTTTCCCTGTCCACCAGTATCCGGCGGTGCTCGGCGCAACGGGGCAGGGCCAGGGTTGGTCCGGCCGGGCTTTGGATGGTGGCCGGGCAGTCCGGCCCGGCGGGCAGGCCGCTGGCGGAGCAGAGGGTCACCGAGCGCAAGGCCGGGGCCTCGGGCAGCCGCAGATCGCGTCCCGGTTCGTCCAGGGCCCTCAGCAGATCGAAGAAGAGCGGTCCGGCGTGGACCGCGCCCGAGATGCCCTTGACCGGCGTGCCGTCCGGGTTGCCCACCCAGACCCCCACGGCCAGAGTCGGGCCGAATCCGACGGCCCAGGCGTCGCGATGGCCAAAGGAGGTGCCGGTCTTCCAGGCTGCGGCCGGTCGGTCGCGGGTCAACCGCCAGGAGTCGGGCATGTCGGGTCGGGCTACCTCGGTGAGCATGTCGGCCACCACACGGGCCGCTTCGGGCGAGAACAGCCCGGCCTTTCCGGGTGGCCCGGCCGGGGCGGGGTCTGCCTGCGTGGGGAGTGTGACCCGCCAGGGGCGGTGGACTCCGCCCTGGCCCAGCGTGGCATAGAGGTTGGTCAGGTCCACGAGCCGCACCTCGCAGGCACCGAGGACCAGAGGCAGTCCGTAGCTTGTGGCCGGACGGTCGATGGTCTCAAGGCCCCCCTGGCGCAGCAGGGAATGGAAGTCGCGCAGCCCGGTGGTGGCGAGCAGACGCACGGCCGGGACATTGAGGGACCGGGTCAGGGCCTCGGCCACGCTCACCCTGCCCGAGAAAGTGCCCGAGTAGTTTTCGGGCGCGTACCCGGCATAGTCCACTGGCACGTCCAGCAGACGCGAACCGGGGACGGCCAGCCCCCGGTCAAAGGCCAGGGCGTAGAGAAAGGGCTTGAGGGTCGAGCCGGGCGAACGCGGGGCCAGGGCGTTGTTCACCTGTCCCTGACGCCGGTCATCGGCGAAATCCGCCGACCCGGCCAGGGCCAGCACCTCGCGGCTGGTCCGATCAAGGACGACTGCTGCGCCGTTGCCGATGCCAAGGTCGCGCAGCCGCTCCACATGCCGGGCCAGCAGCCGTTCCACCGTTCGCTGCCGGGCGAGATCCAGGGAAGTGGCGATGACGGGTTCGGACCCGAGCCGGGCGCGGGCCAGCAGGCAGAAATGGGGGGCAGACATGGGCGATGGCCTGCGCTGGGCCACCATGGGCTGGCGCATGGCCCGTCTGGCCTCGTCCGGGTCTGCTACGCCCCTGGTCGTCAGGAGAGCCAGCACCCGGTCGCGCACGGCCATGGCCGCTTCGGGATGGCGCGAGGGGTCGTAGCGGTTGGGCGAACGGGGCAGCACGGCCAGCAGGGCGCATTCGCCCAGAGAAAGCCGGTCCGGCGGCTTGCCGAAATAGATGCGGGCCGCAGCGCCCACCCCCACGATATTGCCGCCAAAGGGCGCGGTGTTGAGGTAGGCTTCGAGCAGCTCGGCCTTGGAGCGGGTCAGGCCCAGTTGCAGGGCGCGGAAGGACTCGGCCAGCTTCCGCCGCAGGGTGCGCGGGCCGGGATCGGCCATGCGCGCCAGCTGCATGGGAATGGTCGAGGCCCCGGACACCACCCGGCCCGAGACCGCGTTGGTCCAGGCAGCGCGGAGCGCAGCCAGCGGGTTGACGCCAGGATGGACGAAGAACCAGCGGTCCTCGGACTCCACCAGTGCCGTGACCAGGGCGGGCGAGACCTCGTCCAGGGTCACAGGGAACCGCCACTGGCCGTCCCTGGCCGGGAAGCGGCGCAGCTCGGTGCCGGAGCGGTCCAGCAGCCGGGTTCCCGAGGGTGCGTCGAGCCATCCGGCCGGGAGCGGAAAGAGCGCGTCCAGCACCAGGAAAGCAAGGGGCACGGCCAGCAGCAGCCCGGCCGAAACCAGGGCCAGCCGCACCCATGCCCTTTTCGGCCAGAGGGGCCGAATCCTCCGGGCGGCTTCCCGGAGCCGCTGAACCAGTCCGGTCATGCCGGGCTAGGGGCGGCGGGTCACGGCCATGTCTGCGGGCGCGTCCGAGGCCGCGATGTCCGGGTCGTACATGGCCTCGGCCTGGACCGGAGGCAGGGCGAAACGGCCAGGGGTCACGGCCCTGAGCTGCGTGTAGCCCGCATGCCAGCCCGGCCGGCGCAGATCGGTGAAGAAGAGCACCCTGTCGTCGCGCAGATCCTGGTGGCCGGAGAGGGGCAGCTCGTCGTCACGGGCCAGCAGCGCGGTTTCCGAGGTCTCCAGGCGCGGGTTTTCCACTTCCAGCCCGGCGGGGAGCAGGCACTGGACGGCCACGTTTTCCACGGCCGCGCCCGTGGTCCGCAGCTCGGTCTTCATGATAACCAGCGCCCCCTGGGGCAGTCCGCTCATGTCCACGACCGCGCCTGACCTGTCAAGGAAAGTGCGCCGGATCTCCAGACCCTGGCTCCGGGCAGCAAGGCTTTCCGGCGCAGGCACTCCGCGGGTGATCACCGACCAGTAGACCGTGGCGTTGTGTGCGCCAAGATCCGCAACAAGGGGGGCGTCCGTTACGTCCGTGTCCAGGGTGACGCTGGCTGCGTCGGTAAATTCCCCTGCCCAGTCTCCGGCCTCAAGGCGGCCGGTCAGGGGCGCGGGATCGATCCCGGCCAGGGTTCGACCCAGCGCGGCGAAGGCCAGACCGTTCTCCTGGGTGGTGCCCCAGTCCGGGGTGGTCATGCGCCGGGCCACATCCGCCGCCAGCCTGGGAACCAGCGCATCGCCGGGCGCTGCCTCGACCAGGGCCAGAAGCATGAGGGCCGCATCGCGAAGGCCCGAGCCCATGCCTCCCCCTGGCTGGCGCCCCTCGCCCGCCCGCGGCGCGTCGGCCAGCAACCCGTTGAAGGAGTCCGTGTCTCCGGCCAGGGCGTAGGCGCTGGCAAGCAGCGTGCGGGCCAGGTCCGGCAGGGGGCCGGGCTTTCTGTCGCGCATTTCGTCCATGGCCCCCCGTTCCGGGCGCCCCGCCAGGGCGAGGTTGAAGAGGGCCAGGGCGGCCGCATCGGGGTCGGCCGGACGCGAGACGGCTGTTTCGGCCATGCGCGTCAGGGCGCGGCCGGTCATGCCCGGCGAACCATAGCCCGCCCTGCCCGCTTCCACCAGGAACAGCGTGACGTATGCGCTCACCCAGGCGGAGTCCTCGTCCCCCCCCGGCCACAGGGCAAAGCCGCCGTTGTCGGTTTGCAGGGATTGCAGGCGCATGAGGGCGGACTGGACCATGAAGGCCGGGCCGCGCTCGCCCGCCAGGGAGGGAGCGAATTGGCGGGCCAGATCGCCGAAGCGGATCAGGGGCAGGGCCTGGGAGGCCACCTGCTCGGCGCAGCCGTAGGGATAGTTCAGGAGGTTTTCGAGCCTGCCCGCGAACCGGGCCAGGGGCAGGCTTCCCAGGGCCACGGAGCGGGTGGCGGTGCCGGGCACAAAGCCCTGGGCCGCCGGGACCAGCTCGCCGGATGGTCCGTCCAGCGCCCCGAAGGCCAGCTGGCGGCGCAGGGGCGCGGCCGGGCGGACGGGCAGGCGGGTAATCACCCGGCGCGTCTCGGTGACGCCCGAAGCCGTGCCCGAAGCCGTGACCACGACCGTGCCTTGCGCACCCGGTCCGGGCAGGGCCGAGACCGGCACATACACGGTCTGCTCCCCGCCGCGCTCAAGGTCGAGGGTCAGGGGTTCGGCCGGGGAGGTCAGCCCACCCGAGGCCGATACGGTCAGAGTGACGGCGGCGCGTTCTCCTTCAAGATCATTGCGCACGGTCACGGGCATCTCAATGTCGTCGCCCGGAGCCATGAAGCGCGGCAGGGTCGGGGTGACGGCCAGGGGCGAGCGCACCCGGACCATGGCGCGGCCCGTGCCGAACCGTTTGCCGTCCAGGCCCACGGCCACCACGCGCAGCGCCCCCTGGAAATCGGGCAGGTCCACGCGCCAGCGCACGGTGCTGTCCTCGCCCACGGCCAGGGGGCCGGACCAGAAGGCCACGGGTTCAACCCGGCGGATGGACTCGGTGCGGATGAACTGGCTCTCGGCCGACAGGTCCATGCCGCCGCCTGCCGCGGCCGCGCCCAGAATCCGGGCCAGATCGGGATAGAGCATGGCAAAGGTGTCATAACTGGTCACGCCCAGGGCGCGGCGGGCGTGGAAAAAGCCGAAGGGGTCCGGGTCGCCAGTGCCCGAGAGCTGAAGGATGCCCTCGTCCACCGCCGCGAGAGTCACCAGCGCATCGGAGCGCATGCCGTCCGGCAGGCGGACTGCCAGTTCAAGCTCCCCTTCTGGTCGGACTTCGGCCGGGGCGTCCACCTGCAGATCCAGCCGGTTGAGGCCGGTGTCCACCAGGAGGGGGATGGCCCCGAAGGCGCGTCCCACGGACCCTTCGGCCACGTCCGACGCCTTGCGTACCAGCAGGGCCGTGACATGGACGTTGGGTCCGTATGTCTGCCGAACAGGGATGACGACCTCTCCCGTGTTGCCCGCAAGCTCCACCACGCGCACGTCGTTGACAAAGCGGCCTTCCACGGCAACCAGGAGTCGGCCCGGAAAGGGAGCGCGGATCTGGATGCGGGCGTTTTCCCCGGTCAGGTAGTGGTCCTTGTCCGCCACCAGCTCAACGCGGGCCGGGTTTTCCAGCGCCCAGGGCGAGTCGCCCCAGCCGCCGCAGAAAAAGGCGGCCACGGCGGACGCTCCGGTACCGTCGGTTCCGGCCGGGGCGATGTGCACCCGGTAGCTGCCGTGGTCGGGCGGGGTGAAGGTCACGGAGCCCGCGCCGGTCCCGGCCGGGATGGGTCGCTCGGCCAGCAGTTCGGGGTCGTTGACCGATTCGTAGCGATAGCCGCCCGAGGGGGTCAGGCGTACGGCGGTGCTCCAGCGGTCGCGGTAGAGTCGGGCCGAGAGGGGGCCGTGGTCCGCGGGCTGGCCGTCGGGCGTTACGGCCACGAAGTCGAAGGCCGCGGGTTTGCCCGGGTCCAACCCCTTGCGCTCCATCTGGCGCATGCCGAGGTAGTAGGGGTGGGGATGGATCGCCACCCGTTTGCGGGCCGTGACCCCGCGCCCGCCCGCCTCGCTGACGCGGGCGAGAAGGATCGCCTCAAGGGCGGCCGGGGGCAGCAGGCCAGAGGGGATGGCGAAGGAGAACTCGGTGCGTCCCTCGGCGTCGAGGGCCGCATCCTCGGAAAAGACCTCCTGGGGAGCGAAGGGTGCGTCCGGGTCGCCAAAGAGGTAGCCCTCATACCCCTGGGCCGCGAAGGGGGCCGGACGGAGCTGGACGCGCAGGGTCACGGGCAGGGCCGAGGCTGGCGGACCAAAGAGATATTCGGCGCTGACCCCGGCCCTGATCTCGCGGCCCGGGGCAAAGGCGTCCGCCGGGGTGTCCACAGCCACCTTGATCCGGTCCGGGACGAACTCCTCCACCTTGAGGGGGCGGGAGCCGATGACCGTGTCGCCTGCCAGCAGTTCCAGGGCGTGGGTGCCGGTCAAGGCGTAGTCGGGAAGGTCCAGGGAAAAGGGGGCGGCTCCTGCCTGACCGCTGTCCAGGCGCAGCTTGCGTACCTCGCGGCCACGCGGATCGCGCTGCACAAGGGTCAGGGGCATGGACCCCGGTGCGCTCAGGTCGTCGCGCCGGACCACGGCCATGCCCTGGACGGTTTCGCCCGGGCGGTACAGGTCGCGCTCTCCGTAGAGGTAGGCCCGCAGGCCCGAGGCTGTCGTCTCGGTCCCGGCCACGTCGAGGCCCGTGGTATCCACTGCAGCGCGGGAGAGGAGGAGAAAGGCGAAGTCGTCGTCACGCTCGGCCAGGAGCATGAAGGGAGCGCCCGGCCCGCGGTCGGTCGTTTCAGGGGCGCCGGGACTGCTGCCGTCCGGGGCGGGCAGGGCGATCCGGGCTGCGCCGCCGGCATCGGCCACGGCCGAGCCGAGGCGCTGATTCCTGTCGCTGATCAGGGTCAGGCGGGTGCCGGGCAGGGGTGCCAGGGTCGTGTTGGACACTGTCCAGACCAGGAAGCCCTCGGCCCCGCGCTTGGCGGTCAGGCCGATGTCGGTCAGGGTCAGCCATCGCTTGACCCCTGGCTGGCCTGGAATGGACGCGCTGACGCGGAACAGGCCGCGCTCGCCGGAGCGGATGGCGTCGAGGCGAACAGGCTGGCGCACCGGGACGTTGGGCTCGCCCCCGGTCCGCAGGGTGGCCTCGAATATCCTGCCGCCCAGGGAGTCGGGCACCCCGCCATAGTCCCAGGTGTCCTCGAAAAGGCGGCTGCCGTAATCGCCAAGCATGGTGAAGAGGTTGTTGGGGTAGACCCGGTCCACGCGCAGCTCCACCCGGTTTGCATTGATGGCGGTCAGGGCCAGCCCGGCCTTGCGGCCCGGGGGCAGGAACAGGCCGGTGCCCACGAAATCCACGGACGGGGGAATGTCCGGTACGGTCAGGGTGGTGGTTTCATCGCTGTTCAGGGTTGCGCCGTCGGCGGCTGTCAGCCCCTGGCGCAGGGTGACGGTGTAGCGCATGCCGGGCGCGAGGCCGCCGGTCAGGAGCAGGGCGGTGCCGTCAGCGGTCAGGGAGTGGTCGGCATCGGGTTTGAGGGAGATGAAGGGGGCCGCGGAGCGGGCGTCCATTGGCGTGGAAAAGGTCAGCCGGATGCCCGAGCCTGTGGCCGAGGCCCAGGCATCGGCCCCGCGATAGGCCAGGACCGGGTCCAGCCGCACCGGGATGGAGGCCGTGGCGTCGCGTCCCAGGGACAGGGCCGAGCCCGCCTTTTTCAGGGTCCGCGACACGGTCAGGACATAGGTATCCCCTTCCGGGGTCTTGGGTACCGGGTCCGAACGCAATTCCATGTAACGGGAACTCCACGAGGTCATGGCCCGAAGGGGGATATCGCGGCCGTCCGCCTCGTTGACGAGCCGGGCATGGGCCAGGATGTCTTCGGGCGACACCGGCCCGGTGAACTCCAGGGTTGCCGCGATCACCGCGCTGGCCGGGGCGTCGCCTGCCCGTTCGGCCAGGGAGAGGGAGGCAAGGGCAAAGGAGCCGGTGCCCACGGTGAAGGACCGCCCGCCCTCAAGGGGCAGGGCTGGCTGCATCTCCACGGTGTATTCCGCGTCCTCGGCCAGGCGCGTCCTGGTCTCGAAGCGGAGCAGGTAGGGATTGGCCCATCTCCACCGTCCATCCAGGGCCGGGAGGATGGCGGCAGCGTCCTCGGCCGGGATGGACGCCGTGTCTGCCGGGCCGGACAAGGCCACTTCGATGGCGGTGCGGTCCGGGCTGACCCGCACCTCGTCAACCGCAAGGCCGCCGGAAGGGGAAGGGGACCGGGCGAGCATGACGGCCTGAACGGCCACCACCAGGGCGAGGACGATGATGACGAGGGTTTTCAGCTTGGCGGCGTTCATGGGGCGACCTCCGGCTCGGCGTTGCGGCGGGCGCATCCCGCCTTGTCCCCTTGGGCTAGCACAACCGGGCGTCGTGCGCCAGCGGCGCGGGGCAAGAGCGTCGGTATGCCGGAACAGCAAAGGGAACCGGGGCCGTCCGGCCCGGTTCCCTTTGGATTGTCTTTGGGGCGAGGGTCAGTGCCGCTCGGGCATGCGCTCCCATTCCTCGATCTTTTCGTCCGCGGGCACCTCCTCCCAGCCCGAGAACATGGCCGCGATGTGGGCGGTCACGGTGTGGCCGGTGGTGGTCATGTACACATGGACAATGAGGAAGATGAGGATGGCGAACCCGCCCACGAGGTGGACCAGGGCCAGCACCTTGAGGCTGAGGAATCCGTCCAGCCCCCAGGCGGGCCAGTCGTTGTAGCTCCAGTAGAGCAGGCCCGTGACCATCTGGACCGGCAGCAGCACGGCGGTCAGGCCCAGGTAGGTCAGCCGCTGCATGGGGTTGTGCTTGGCGATGCGGCTCTTGCGTACCGGGTGCGGCTCGCCCCGGAAGATGCCAGAGGAGTAGTAGCGGACTACTTCCAGAAGCTTCCTGGTGGTGGGGATGTACTGTTTGTACTCGCCGGTAACGAAGAGCCAGAAGACGATGAACACGAACAGGATCAGCCAGGTCAGGCCGATGGTGTTGTGCAGGTCCACTGCGGCCATGAAGCCCAGCCAGGAGAAGCTGCCGTGGACCTCGAAGCCCGTGAGCAGCAGCAGGATGATCAGCACTGACTGTACCCAGTGCCAGAAACGCTCGAACTTGGAATACAGGTATATCTTGACCATGGGTTGATGCGACATGGCTATTCCTCCTTCCTTCTCAGGCCGGAGACAAAGCGCATCAGGCCGTGGATGATGACGGCCACGATGGCCCCGGCCACGCCGACCCAGCCCGCAGCGTCCACCAGGGCGAAAGTGTCGCGGCCTGGCAGGTAGAGTTCGGTAATGGACGCCAGCCGACTCTGGCGCGAGTGGCACGCCTCGCAGGGCAGGGCCTCGTTCTTGGGCGCCACCATGTGGGTGGTGGGGAAGACGTAGGCCGTCTCCACAAAGCCGAACTCACCGCTATAGGGCTGACCGGCCTTTTCCATGCCCACCTCTATGGCCCGGTTCCAGTCGAACCCCTTCCAATAGGCGGTGCCGTCGTTTTTGTCATAGGGGAACAGGTGCGGGATGGTCATGACCTTGTTGACCTTGTCGTAGGGCGCCATGGCCCGGTGGACCTTGAAGGGCATGATGCGCGAGTTGGGATCGTCCGCCGAACCCTTTGGCCTGTTCAGCCAGACCTCGGCCGTGGGGTCGATGGGGTCCTGCACGGTGACGTGGTCCAGGGTGCCGTCGAACCAGTAGTATTCGGGCACCACGTTCTTTTCCCAGCGGAACTCGCCCTTTTTCTTGTCAAAGACGGATTTGCCGTCCGGGCCCATGACCACTTCCTTGCCGTCCATGAGCTGTCCGGCCTTGGACCAGTCCCACCACATCTTGGTGGACTGGGCGCGGGCGTACTCGGGAATGTGGCAGGCCTGGCAGGAGACCTTGTCCGTGTGGTCGTTGATCTTTGCGGACATGCCGCCGCTCTGGTGCGGCTCGGTGCCGTGGCAGGATTCGCAGAGGATCTTGTCGCCCAGGTCGTCCTGGAGCAGACTCTTGCGCTCGGCCGCCGCAGGGGTCTCGTAGATGCGCCCGGCGATGTGATGGCTGTGTGTGGTGTGGCAGCGAACGCAGGAGAAGTCCTGGCCGCCGGATTCGCGTGTGCCCATGTGCACGTCCAGGGTCTTGGGCGGACGGGCCATGGTGGAGTCCAGATCGCCGTGCTTCACTGCGTCGCCTCCGCCGCCGTAGAAATGGCAGGAGCCGCAGTTCGTGCGCGAGGGGCGGGCCACGGACTGGGCCACCCTGGACCAGTCCGGGGCGAAGTAGGGCTTGCTTTCCCCGGGAAAGGGCACACCCTTTTGGGTTCCCGGATTGTCCGGGTCTTCCACGTAGGGGGCGGGATAGCCCGCGCCCGAGGGGTATTTGCGGTAGGAGCCTGTCTGCTCGTGACAGACCAGACAGTCAACCTTTTCCTGGGCCGTGAAGTCGAAGGTGTCATCCTTCCAGCCGTAGCCGGCGTGGCATGAGGTGCAACGAGCCTCGTTGCTGATGATGTTTATTCAGAAGTTGTTGACCGAGAGAGCCCCCTTGCCGAAGTTCTCGGGCTGGCCCTCGGTGTCGCGCCAGGTCCAGTGGATGGTTTGGTGAAACTGGAGGGCTGCAAGGTTGTGGCAGCCAAGACAGGTTTGGGTCACCTCCTCGGGTTGCATGGTCTTCTGTTTCTCAGCGTCGAAATGCAATTCCTTGAATCTGCTGTGGTCGGCAGTGGTGCTGCGCACCTCGGGCTTGGCCCTGGTGGCCTGGATGGCCAGGGCGCGACCCGGCGCCGTGTCCTCGGCAGCGAGGGCGGCCTGCCCGCACAGCATTGTGCAGGCAAGGGCCAGGAGCAACAGTCCCCAGACAGGTCTACGCATGAAGTCCTCCTTGTGAATGCCTCTCCCCCCATCCCAAGGGGGGTATGGGTATGTCTCCATTCTTACCCACATCTTCGGCAAAGCGCAACGCCCTTTGGCTTATTATCACATCCGACCGGCAGGCCCGCGTCTGCACGCGACGTTCTGCTTGACATTTCAGGTGGATCGCTGGAATTGAGAAAAGAGGCACATAGTTTTGACAATCAGGTTACGCCCGGCCGCCGACCGTGGCGTGAGAGGTTTTGATCATGCTGCCCCGCATTCCCCGCATTTTTTTCGACCCCTCGGACCATCAATTGCTGGCCGTGGTCAACGACGTGCTCGACCCCGCCCGGCGGCAGGGGCGCGATGTCAAGACGCTGCTTGAGCCCTTCCTGCATCCCAACGGCATCAAGGCGCTGGCCTCCTCGGCCAATCTGCGCATCGCCTACGCCGTGGTCAGCCTGCTCGGCTCCCTGGAGACCGGGTTGGCCAGCGAACGGCTCCAGGCCCTGCGCTCCCTGCGCGACGAGGTGCTGACCGCGCCCACCGGATTCATGCGGTGCAACACGGCCAGGGTGCTCTTGCAGATCATGAAGGAGCTGGTGCGAGCCCCCCGCGGCAGCCTGGAGCAGCTCAAGCTGGCCCATGAGTTTCGCGTGGCGGCCACCGGCAGACCGCGCATGATCCGGGCGCAGCTGGCCAAGTACCATCTCATGGAAATGCCCGAGGCGTGGAACCAGCTCACCTTTGACGATCGGGTCCACGACGCCAACACCAAGGGCCGCAAGTCGCCCACCCACCTGATCATGGACGCCTGGATCAAGGGCATCCGGCGGCTGACCGTGGTGTACTACAATTTCGTGCGGCCTGATGTGGCCCGGGAGCTATTGGAGGCGGCCCGGATCATGGAGGTGGAGGTCCATATCGGCGTGGAGCTGGCCGCCCGGCATCGCGAGCGGTTCGTGAACATCATCTGGGAGCCCAAGGGATTCACCGAGCAGGGCGATTATCTGCGCTTTCTGGAGTCCGGCCCCATGCGCGACTTCATGGCGCAGGGGCGGGAGGCTTCCGGCTTCCGTCGCAAATACGTGTTCGCCGCGCTTGAGGCGTTCAACAATCAGCACCGGGCCTCGATCCTGCGCGAGTTCGGCCTGGACCTGCCCCGTCTTGTGCGCGAGGAGTTCGAGGGGTTCGTGGGTTCGGGCCAACCCTCGCTGCTGCATCTGGGCGGCTTCATCCACAGGACCGCCCTGCCCCTGATGCGCGAGCGCGCCGACGCGCTGCGTCGCGAGTTCGCCGCCACGGATGATCCCGATGCCCGCCGCGACATAGAGATGCAGATGGACACGCTGGACGCCCTGGACGCCGACACCTTTGTGCAGCGCTATCTCCTGCCCGGAGACAACCCCGGCCTGCCCAATCCCATGGCCCCTTCGGCGGATGATCCCGAGCTGCTGACCCTTTCGCCCCCGGACCTGATGCACCGGCTTCGCGGGCTGCACTCGGTGAACCGATTTGTGCTCAACACCGTGGACCTGACCCAGGCCGATGTCATCGAACTGCTCTACGACGCCAGGGGCATGATCAATCATCTTGAGCTGTTCAGCCTGCGCGACGTGGCCGACAACCGCTTCCGCGACGGCGAGGACCTGGGTGCCCTGCGCGAGGCTCTCAACCAGGGCGACGTGGTGGCGCTCAAGCGCATTCTCCTCGAGAACATCGACCAGCTCTGCCTTGGCGACATGGACTGCGCCGAGAGCGACGAGGCGGTCAAGCTGCGCGAGATCCTGGCGGACATCAACACCCTGGCCGGGCTCTACCGCCACAACTCCCTGCATACCTGCATCGGAAGCGGGTCCACCGGGCACAGTTCGCGCAGCTTCGGCATGGGGTTCGCCGTGCTCGAGACCCTGCCAGCCCGCGCCGCCCATCTGGCCCGCGAGGGGTCGAGACGGGGACTGGGCCGCGGTGTGTGCCTGCCCATCGCCACCACGGTGCGCGAGCGCCACACCTATTGGCCGGTGGAGGCCGTGACGCCGCTTGGCCGCAGGGTCCGGGCGGCATTGGAGCGCGTACCCGTGCTGCGCCGACTGGGTCAGGCCCGCGAGGTGGACTATATTTCCGAGCGTACGCGCATCACTCCGGGCCGCTGCGGCAACATCGCCATGCTCGGCGGGCTGACCGAGACCAGCAACGGCCTGTCGCTTGCCGAACCCGGTCCCCGCCACCGCGCCGATCGTCTCTCGCCCTTTTATCTCAACACCACCCTGCGCAACTGGCTCAAGGTTCTGCTCGGGTTCATTCCCGCCTTCCTGACCTTTTCCTTGAGCAAGGATTGGTGGCTGCTGGCCTATTTGGGAGCCTTCATCTGGCTGGGGATCACGGCCGGGCGCAACGTGGTCCAGTCCGTGCTGGGCGGGGGCGGGGTGGGCAGCCTCTCGCTGCTGCGCTGGCACCAGTACGTCAACTGGAGCCGCATCGCGGATTCCCTGATGTTCACCGGGTTTTCAGTGCCCCTGCTCGACTGGCTGTGCAAGGGGGTGCTCCTCGACGCGGGCCTGGGCATCAACACCGCAACCAGCCCGGTACTGCTCTATGCGGTCATGGGGCTGACCAACGGCCTGTATATCTTCAGCCACAACATGTTCCGGGGTCTGCCCAGGGAGGCGGCCTTCTGGAATCTCTTCCGCAGCGCACTCTCCATCCCCCTGGCCGTGGCCTTCAACTGGGCGGCCGGGCTGGCCCTGGCGGCAGGGGGCGTGGCCCAGGTCGATCCGGTGCTCCAGCAGTGGGCGGCCGTCATCTCCAAGCTCGCTTCGGATTGCGTGGCGGGCGCCATTGAGGGGCTGGCCGACCGGGGGGCCAACGTGCGTCTGCGCCTGTGGGACTACCGGGGCAAGATCGCCCAGGTGTTGTCCGTGTATGCCCGGCTGGACAGCCTTTTCCCGGAGCGCGACACCCTGCGCATGATGGCCGACCCGGAAACCATGGTCAGCGAGGTGCGCAAGTTGCGGGAGCGGGGCGAGGTCGTGGACGAGCTGGACAAGGCGGTGATGCTCAACGCCTTGGACCTGCTGACGTTCTGGATGTATCAGCCTCGGGCGGCCACAGCCCTTGCCGCCCTGCTGCGGGAGATGAAGCCCGAGGAACGGCGCATCTTCTTCACGTCCCAGCTGGTGCTCCTGCGCGAGCGCGACGTGTCGCAGCTCTTCGTGGATGGCGTTGTGGGCCGGAACTTCTCCAGGGCTCTGTCCTTCTATCTCGTGCGCTACCCCGGCTACCTCAAGGCGCTGGACCGCATGCTCCTGCGCCTCGGCACCCCAGGCCATGTGGGGAGCGGCGACGCAGGGCGCGGGGAAATTGTGTAATCGGGGAGCATATGATAAAGGCGATAGCGATTCCTCTTTCCCAGAATCACGAACCCGGAGAATTGAATGGCAATTCCTGATTTCCAAACCCTCATTCTGCCTGTTCTCGAGTTTCTTCAAGATGGCAACAGCCGTTCAAATCAGGAAATATTCGAGGCCATTTCCAAGGTGTTCGTGCTGACCGACGAGGAGAGGAGGAGATTGCTGCCAAGCGGAAAGCAAAGGGTTTTCAACAATCGTGTCGCTTGGGGGAAATCGTACCTGAAGCAGGCAGGCCTCATTGAATCAAAACAACGAGGTTGGTACGGGATTACCCAGCGGGGGATCGACGTACTCAGCCGGAAGCCCGACAAGCTCACTATCAAGGACCTGATGGCGTTTCCCGAGTTCAGGAAATTCAGGGAGGGCAGTGGCAACTCCGATGGCGGCGAGGCCTCTTCAGGCATGAGCTGTGACGCGAAAACACCACAGGATCACATGGAGTACGGCCTTCATCTGGCGTCGAAGGATTTGACTTCCGAATTGATTGCGCGGATCAGGGAGTGCCCCCCGCGTTTTTTTGAACGCCTGGTCGTGGATTTGCTCTTGGCCATGGGTTATGGCGAGTCGCTCCATGAGGCAGCCACGCTGACCGGAAACGGGGCTGACGAGGGCATAGACGGCATTATCAATGAAGACAAGCTTGGCCTTGATGTCGTCTATGTTCAGGCGAAGCGGTGGGCAAAAACGGTTGGGCGGCCAGAAATACAACAATTCGCCGGGGCACTGCATGGCAAAAAGGCCCGAAAAGGTGTTTTCATAACGCTGTCAGATTTCAGCCGCGAGGCGCTGGAGTATGTCGGGAACATCGACACAAGAATCGTTCTGATCTCCGGTTCCCGACTGGCCGAGCTTATGGTCAAGTATAACGTCGGCGTCGAGATTGCTCAGGTCTACGAATTGAAGAAAATCAATCTTGACTATTTCATTGAAGAATAATCGCGTCCCTCGCGGGATGTAAAAGCCATTTCGCAATCAAACAACATGTCCGCGGGTTCGAGCGTGTCCCAATGCGGTCACGGCTCCCTGCTCGTCCAGGAAGCCTCCGACAACTGACCGTTTCCCAAAAAACCCTTTTGTTCTAGGTTGTTGACATCATCCCAATTGATGGCGCTTGCGGAGTCTTCTGCGGCCGGGCGACCCTGGCTGACCGGCTGCGGCTAACGCCGCCACTCCTTGAGGGCGCGGCAGATGCGACTGACTTCGGCGTCGGTGAGTTCCGGGTAGATGGGCAGGGACAGAACCTCGTTGGTCAGTTTGACGGACCCGGCCAACGTCCCGGCCGTTTCATGGCAGCCCGCAAAGCAGGGCTGCCGGTGCAGGGGCAGGGAATAGTGGACAGCCGTGACAACGCCGCGTTCCTTGAGGAAGGCGGCCAGACCGTCGCGGTCGCCGTCCACGCGCATGACATACTTGTGGAAAATATGGCTGTTGTCCGGCAGGACCAGGGGTGCGGCAATGGCGTCGATCCCGTTCAGGGTTTCGGTGAACTGCCCGGCGATCTCTATGCGGCGGGCGCGCCAGTCAGCCTCGTGGTTGAGCTTGACGTTGATCAGGGCTGCCTGGACCGTGGGCAACTGGCTGTTGTGGCCGATTTCGGAGTAGCGGCGTTCTCCGGCGTGTCCATGGTACCTGAGCCGCTTGATCCGCTCGTCGATTTCCGGGTCATCCGTGAGCACCGCCCCGCCGCTGCCCTGGGCACCGATGACCTTGGTCGGGTCGAAGCTGACGCAGGTGGCGTGGGAGTGTCTGCCCGGCCCCATGCCGCGGCGGGTCGCGCCGAGGACCTGGGCCGCATCCTCGATAACGAACGCCCCGGCCTCATCGGCTGCGGCAAACACCTCGGAAAGCTCCATCATCTGTCCGTACAGATGGACCGCGACGACCCCGCCGACCTCGCCGCTCTTCAGCAGTTTGACCAGCACGTCCGAACGGCACAGCCCGGTGTCCGGCTCCACGTCCACAAACACGGGTATGCCGCCCGCCAGGACAATGGCCGAGGCGGACGCCACAAAGGACAAGTCCGTGACAGCCACCTTGACGCCGGGCTTGATGCACAGCGCCTTCATGGCCAGGACCAGCGCATCCGTGCCCGAACCCACGCAGGCACACCGGCCGAGGCCGAACAGCCCGGCCACGCGCCCCTCAAGATCGGTGACTTCCTGGCCCTGCAAAACCCGGCCGTGGGTGAACACGCCCTCGACCGCATCCATGAACTCGCTGCGATGCTCGGCGAACTGCCGGTCCAGGCGCATGAAGGGAATCTTTTCAGTCACGCTTGTATCCTTATGAGTGTGTCCATGACCAAGGAAGGAGGGTCGCCTCCGGTCCCGCTGAATCAAGCCGCGCTGTTCCGCCTGGTCCTTTCCGCCAACGTCTCTGACAACCCTAGATGGGGTTGTGCCGCAAGTGCTCGATGTAGAGCTTGAGCCCTTTTTTCAGGTCGTATTCGGGATCGTAGCCGAGCAGTGTCCGGGCCTTGGTCACATCCAGGGTGCCGCGTTTGGGCATGTAGGCCGGGACCGGGCCGAACTCCGCCTTCACGCCGGGAATCTCTTCCTGGATGATCTCAATGGCTTCCTTGAGGGACTGGGCCTTGCCTCGGGTGATGTTGAAAACCTCGCCCCGGGCCTTGGGGTGCGTGGCCGCCAGGAAAATGGCCTGGGCCGCGTCGTCCACATAGGTGAAATCAAGGCGCATGGAGCCGTCCCCGTCCACCTTGAGGGGTTCCCCGTTCAGGGCGCGGGAGATGAACTTTTGCAGGACCCGCTGGTTGGCGTCGTATGGGCCGTAGACCGCCGAGGGGCGGACGATGGAAACGTCCATGTCGTAGCACTTCATGTAGCCCCGGCAGACAATCTCGCCGGAAAGCTTGAAGGAGCCGTATATCTCCTTGGGGTCCTTGGGAGAGTCCTCTGTTACCGGGTCGGTGACGAAATTGCCGTAGACCATGGACGAGGAGGTGTAGACCAGTCGGCAGGGATGTTCGAAGTCCCGGACGATCTCAAGGAAATTGACCGTGGAGCCCAGAATGGACTGGAAGGCGTCCTCGGTGTGCTCGATGGCCATGAAGGCCAGGGGCAGCGCGGCCATGTGGATGATGATGTCCGGCTTGATCCGGTTCAGGGTGCGCCGCAGGTGGTCCTTGTTCAGGGTGTCTCCCTGGATCAGCTCGATCTTGTCGATGAAATCCTTGAGCCGCAGGAGGAGGTTCGGCGGCTGCACTGTGGGATCGGGAATGAGGTACTGCTTGAAGGTGTCGAAGATGTAGACTTCGTCGCCCTGGTCCGCGAACCGCTTGGCCACGCGGGAACCGACAAACCCCGCGCCGCCCGTGATGAAAACCTTGGTCATTGCACGTCCTTGTTTATGGAAAGAGATCAAGAGGCAGCCGCTTTGAAAAAAAGGGCTCGCGCCTCGTTGGCCGCTCCCGGAATTGTTAGAAATAAATCAGCAGATCAAAACGGCGCGGGGCGAGGCTCTCGCCACGCTCCGCAGCAACATTCCGGCTGTATCCGTTTTTTCAGGATTCGACAACCTTGATGAAATCGTTCAGGGTCTTGAGCATGGTGAAATTCTCGAGCACCCGCTCGCGTCCGGCCCTGCCCATGCGCTTGCGCAGCTCGGGGTCGTCCATGAGCAACTCCAGCTTGTCCGCGAAGGCCTCGGCGCCCACGGGCCCGGCGGCCTGGACGCCGTCGGAGTCGCGGTCTGCCGCTTCCCCGGCTTCCGTCGGGGGCGGGGGGACCAGGAATCCGGTTTCGCCATCGGCCAGCACCTCGGGGATGGAGCTGATGTTGAAGGCCACCACTGGCCGCTCAAGCACCATGGCCTCCATCTGGACATAGCAGAACCCCTCCCAGAGCGAGGTCAGGGCAAAAATGTCCAGGGATGCCTGGAATCCCTTCATGTTGGTCACGAACCCCAGGAATTTGACGACATCCTCCACGCCCAGCGCCCTTGCCTTGGCCTTGAGGGCGTCCTCTTCCTCGCCCTTGCCCGCGATGAGCACGGTGAAGTTCCGGCCCCGGTCCTTGAGGATGCGGGCGATGTCCAGCAGGATGTCCTGTCCCTTCTGGCGGCACAGCCGCCCCGCGTTGCCGATGACGATCTCGTCGGCTTTTTTTGTATGGATGGGCGTGGCGTCCTGCGCGTCGAACTCCTCCACGTCGAACCCGCAGTGCACCAGATGGGCCTTGGACCGATCAATGATGTCGGGGTTGTTGACCAGGAACATACGCAGTGTTTCCTGGGAGTTGGTGATCAGCTTGGTGACCACGCTGCCGAACAGGAAGCGGTTCATGGCCGTGTTCCTGACCGGCGCGGCCAGCCCCCGGCGGTAGACGATGTGGCGAACTCCGGCCAGCCGCGCCGCGATGCCGCCCGTCTTGACATCGGAGGGCAGGGCCATGACCACGGTATCCACCTTTTCGCGGCGGAAATGGCGGACCAGCCTGCCAAGCGCCAGGGGATTCAGAAAGGTCAGGTTGCGGATGGAGGTCTTGAACAGCCTGATACCGGGTTCGCCCTGAAGCCGCTCGTACAGTTCGCTTTGGGCGTTTGTGACCACATGGACGGGATACCCCCGGTCGCGCATGAGAAGCGCAAAGTCATGATGCCACTTTTCCCCTCCGCCCCAGACTTTGTTGGAGTTGAAAAAACAGATGGTTCGCTTGCTCATGGTTCGCTTGCTCGTGGTTCTATGGCCAGAAAGAGGAAAAAAGGGGATGCGCTCAAGGGAGCCCTCCCCAAAAAAGACGATACGCGCATGCCGATCGTCTTGTAGCGCTATCAGGAAGGGGTGGCAAGGGCTATCAGGGCGAATGAGGCGGGCGATGGTGTTGGCAAAATTCGGCCACCGGGTTGACGAAAACCATTTGCAGGTGCATCCTTTCACAAAGTGTCAAAAGGCAAAAGGAGGGAAGGAATGTTTTTCAAGAAAGGAGACCCCGGCGGCCCGGGATGGCTCTATGCGCTGCTGCCCGGCCTGGGCGGCGTGGTGCTGACCGTGGGCGTGGCTCTGGCCATGCACACCACGGACCAGGCATCGTTCTGTGGAAGCTGCCACTCCATGTCCGAGGCGGCCCTGACGCATCAGCGGTCGGTCCATGCCAAGCTGGCCTGTAACGAGTGCCATGCCCCGTACAATCTGGTGGCCAAGGTCCCGTTCAAGACCAAGGAGGGGATGCGGGACATGTATGTGACGGCCACCAGCACCATACCGGATCTCATTCATCCGGGGGGCGAGACCAGGGACGTGACCCAGGCCAACTGCCTGCGCTGCCACGCCGAGACCACCTCCACCGTGGTCATGACCAGCAAGCCGTACTGCACCGACTGCCACCGCAGCGTGCCCCACATGCCGAAAATCCCCGTAGCCGAAAGGAGCGCCGCCGATGCCTAGAAGCACGATCCTCATAGCCCTGCTGGCCGCCTTGTGTGCGCTGGCCCTGTCCGCCTGTTCCGAGGTGTCCGAACCGCAGACCCCGGTCTTCAAGACCGATCTTGCTGAGACCGAGAACAAAAACTCCAAGTTCAAGCCGGACTTTCCGTTGCACTACGAGACGTATCTGCGCAACAACGAGTCCGAGATCATGACCGAGTACGGCGGGTCCGTGGCCTATAACAAGAACGACGGCGTCAACCCGCTGCCCGAGGGATACAAGTATGCCCAGCCGTACCTGAAGAACCTCTGGCTGGGCTATCCCTTCAGCTATGAATACCGGGCGGCGCGGGGCCACACCTACGCCATGAAGGACATCCTGCATATCGACCGGCTTGATCGCTACAACGAGAAGGCCGGGCTGCCCGCCACCTGTTGGAACTGCAAGACGCCCAAGATGAACGAGTGGGTCGCCGAGTACGGCGACGACTTCTGGGCAAAGGACTTCAACGAGTTCCGCGAGCAGGTGGACCTGGACGACGACACCATCGGCTGCGCCAACTGCCACAACCCGACCAACATGGAGCTGCGCCTTTACTCCGAGCCCCTCAAGGTCTATCTGGCCAGCCAGGGCAAGGAATTCAAGGATCTGCCGCGCAACGACCAGCGCGCCCTGGTCTGCGGCCAGTGCCATGTGGAGTACTACTTCACCGACGAGGGCATGGGCGCGGCCAAGAAGCCCGTGTTTCCGTGGACCGAGGGATTGGACCCCGAGGAGATGTACACCTACTACAAGTCCCACGGCATCACCACCACGCCCGGTTTCGAGGGCCATTTCGTGGACTGGGTCCATCCGGTGTCCAAGACGCCCATGCTCAAGGCCCAGCATCCCGAGTACGAGTTCTGGCATAATGGTGTGCACGGCGCGGCCGGAGTGAGCTGCTCGGACTGCCACATGAGCTACACCCGCCTGGACGGCAAGAAGAAGATATCCAACCATCACTGGACCTCGCCGCTCAAGGACCCGGACATGAAGGCCTGCCGCCAGTGCCATACCGACAAGTCGCCGGAATACCTGCGCGAGCGTGTGCTCTACACCCAGCACAAGGTCTGGGACCAGCTGATGATCGCCCAGGACATCTCGGTCAAGGCCCACGAGGCCATCCGCATGGCCGCCGAATACGCGGGCGACAAGCCCGCCGACTATGACCAGCTGATGATCGACGCCCGCGAGATGTGCCGCAAGGGCCAGTTCTTCTGGGATCTGGTCTCGGCCGAAAACAGCGTGGGCTTCCACAACCCGGCCAAGGCGCTGGACACCCTGGCCCGCTCCCAGCAGTTCAGCCAGAAGGCCGTGGACACCGCCATCAAGGCCGCGTCCTTCACCACGGCCCAGGCCCTGTCCGGCGACATCAGGGAGCTCGTGCCGCCCATTCTGGAGCACAGCCGCAAGCTGCAGCAGAGCCAGGAACACATGGCCAGCCACGCCTGGTTCAAGTACATTCCGTTGCTGCCCGAAAAGGAGCTGATGTGGGATGAGAACAAGCGGCTCATTCCGCCTTCACCGGGAAGCTAGCGGCAACTGATCGTTGATTGTAAAGATCGGGATTCCGGGCTGTTGCCGGAGTCCCGATCTTCGTTTGCGGACGGGACAGGGGTTCAGCCCTGGCTATCGGTCCGGGCGATGGCCCGGTTCAGGTCCGCGAGCAGGGCGCTCAGGTTAAGCCCATACATGACGGCCATGGTGCCGATGCTCTCGAAGAGGGCGGCGCAGAGCAGGCAGACGCCGGCCTCCTGGTCGCGGGAGCGGAACACGGCCTCTGTCTCCGGGTGGGCGTGGACCGTGTCCAGCAGGGTCATGGACGCGGTGATGGCTGGCCGGGGGGCGGTCATTGGCCGACCCCGTTCATGGCCTGCCTGAGAGCCTGGGGGATGTGGGCGATGATCTCGATGATCCGCGAGCCCGGGTTGGGCCGGGCCAGTTGTCCGGCCAGCCGGTTGGCCCTGGCCGCCAGGTGCGCGGCGGGGGCCACGGCATGTCCGGCCTGCACCAGGGCGGCGGCGATGCCCGCCACGGTGTCTCCGGTGCCGCCCATGGCCTCCATGGCCTCTTCGCACGGGCTGTCCACGGTGTGGAGAACGCCGCCCTGGTCTGCCACGCGGTCCACGCTCCCCTTGACCAACAGGCAGCGGGCCGCGTTGCCTCCGCGGTAAGCCCGCCGAATGAGGTCGGGCACGTCGTTGTCTCCGTGCAGGATGAAGCCCCTGGTGTAGAAGGGGTGTGGCGCGGACTCGTCGGCCAGAAAGGCCAGCTCCCCGGCGTCCGGGGTGAAGAGGTCGTAGGCCGGGGCCTGCCCGCTCATCTTGGCCGCGTACATGAAGCCCGCGTCCGCGATGAGCCTGGGCCGGACGGCCATGGCCTCCACTGCGAAGAGGACCTTGTCGTGCCACATGACATCGGGCATCAGGTAGTGGAAGACCAGGGTGGCGATGTGCCGGTCGGGCAGGGTGTCGGTCAGGTGGGCAAAGAGGGCGCGGCTGCCGTGGCCCTGGCCCTGGTCGCCCACGAGAAAGGCGTGGGGCGCGGGCAGGTCCAGAGTGGCGCTGGCGGCGCAGGCCGCGGCCAGGAGGGCAGGGGTGCCCCGGTCCGCGGGGATGCGCCTTCCGGCTGTCGTCAGCGCGTCGCCGTCAAGAACAGCCGAGCCTTCCACGACAGGCAGGGACGGGTCCGGTACAGTGCCTACGATGGCAAGCATTGTCGCTTCATCTCCTCAAAGGCCAGCCCCAGGGCATAGCCGCACAGGGTGTGGCCCGTCTCGCGTGGGGAGGGGGCCTCGTCCAGCCTTTGTCCGATGAGACGGGCGGCCAGCCAGGGCACGTCCGGGCAGCCTCCGCCCGAGACGTTGACGATGACGCCCGTGCGCTTGTCCACGGTGATTTTCATGTTGGCGGCCCGGACCATGAGGTGGTCGCCGAAGTCCTTGACATGATAGAGGTCCACCGGGGTGAGCAGCGGCCCGGTCACGGGAATGGCGTCCAGCGGCGGCACTTTGGCCTCTTCCAGGCGGCGCAGGATGTTCAGCCCCTCGATGAGGGGATACTCCACCGCCAGATCGCAGCCGGTACGCACCTCGGGCGGCGGCCCTTTGACCGCCACCGCAAAGCCTGCGGCCCGCAGGATCTTTTCGGCCCGGATGACCTCGCTGGTGTTCTCGAAAAGGAGCAACCCCCGGTCAGCCCTGGCCGGGTCCTGACCGGAGGTCCGTTGTTTCAGGAACGAGAAAAGGCCCAAGGCTACCCCTTGCTGATGGCGATGCGGTATTCGCCCCTGTCCTCGGACACGGAGTCAAGGGTCCACCCCTTGGCCTCCACGGCGCGGCAGACGTTTTCCTTGGACGCCTCGGTGTCCACCAGGACGACCAGAGTGCCGCTGCTCATGGCCGCGATGGCGTTGAGGGCCTCCAGAACCGGCTGGGGGCATGAGAGCCCGCGTGCGTCAACTGTTTTGCTCATGATCATTTCTCCTTAGCTCTTCGCACGCATGGTCAGGCCAAAGTAGAGGCATACGGCCAGGCCGATGAAGACGGCCAGAATGCCGTGGGGGCCGACCCCGGCCGGGGAGCTGGCCAGCCCGAAGTTGTGGGCAAAGGCCGCGCCCGCGATCATGCCGAAGACAAAGACCGCGGCATCGCCGTCGCCCTCTCCGGCCAGGAAGAGCTGTCGGCCAGGGCAGCCGCCCGCAAGGGCGAAGCTCCATCCGGCCAGCAGCATTCCGGCAAAGTTCCAGACCTGCTGGGTGTGGGCCACGGGCTGGCCCTCGAAACCCACCTTGACCTGCCCCAGCAGCGCATTGACCACCGAGGCGGCCACCAGCAGCGCGACCACGCCCAGGAGCAGGTGCGACTGTTTGAACAGGATCACGTCGCGGAACGCTCCCATGGTGCAGAACCGGCTGCGCTGGGCGATGAAGCCCACGAACAAGCCCACCAGCAGGGAGATGAGCAGGGGGGCGTGCATGGCTCCGGGGCCCTTGACGCTGTAGAAGAGTACGCCGCTCTTCAGTTCGCCCTGCACCTGGGGCGAGGCGAGCATCATGGCCAGCAGTCCCGCCATGCACAGGGGCAATATGAGCCCCACCGAGGGGTACGTCTTCTGGGCGCGGCCCAGGGTGTAGCCCTTGCGGAAAAAGATCGTGCCGATGAAAATGCCCGCCACAAGGCCGAGGATGCCAAAGACCGCGCTCAGGTCGCCGCCAGCCAGACGCAGGATGGCCCGCCACGGGCAGCCCAGGAAAACCAGGGCGCCGATCATGGCGAACGCTCCCAGGACGAAGCGGGCCACGGGCGCGGACCCGGCCCTGGGACGGAAGTCGCGAAAGACCAGAGCGGCCAGGAGCGAGCCGAGGACGAATCCGATGATCTCAGGCCGGATGTACTGGACCACCTCGGCCCGGTGCAGCCCCAGCGCCCCGGTGATGTCGCGCTCGAAGCAGGCCACGCAGATGCCCATGTTGCCGGGATTGCCCCAGTATTGCAGCAGCGGCGCGAGTACGCCGATGGCCACCCCAACGGCGATGATGCCCGCCCTGGAAGAAAAGAATGTCTTCATGGTCCCCCTCGCACGGTTTGCCCGCGTCGCCTGCCCCCTGGCGGCACGGAGATTATCCTTTTGATTCTGTAGGGGATGGGCGTGGCAATGACAAATCGATTTCCTGCGGTTTGGCACCGCATTGGTATAGACAGAATCTATGAGCTGAATCGATGCCGACTGATTGCGGCCCGGTCCGGGAGGGCACAAGCCCCTTGCGCGGATGGGCGGTGTGGGGTAGCTAGCGGCGAAACAACGGGACCATCCATGCAGGCATTGCTTCCATCCGCCTCTCACGCTCCGGGGATTTTTGCCGGGAGGACACGCCCTTGAGTCCCGCGCCCGTGAACATGGGCCAGGGGAGGGTGCTTTCCGTGCTGCTGCGGCTCGGCGGCCCGGCCATGGTCTCCATGTTTTTCCAGAACCTCTACGCCCTGGTGGACACGGTCTTCGTGTCCTGGCTGGGCACGGCCGAGCTGGCCGCCCTTTCCCTGTCCGTGCCGCTGTTTTATGTGGCGCTCTCGCTGTGCAAGGGGCTGGCCGTGGGGGCCACGGCCCTCATGAGCCACGCTCGGGGCGCGGGCGACCAGCGCGGTGCCGGAGACGTGGCCAGGGCCTCGCTGCCTCTGGCCCTGCTGGTGCTTACCCCCTTTTGCCTCCTGGCACTTCCGGCCCTGAACCAACCGCTTTTCGGCCTCTTCGGCGTGGACGGTGAGGTGCTGGCCGCTGCGGAGCAATTCGTCTTCTGGCTGGCCTGGACCTTTCCGGTCATGGGTTTTGCCATGCTCTGCGAGTCGGTCTTTCTGAGCCACGGCGACTCGCGCACGCCCATGCTGGCCATGATCGCGGGCAACGTGGTCAACCTGGCGCTTGATCCGCTGCTGATCTTCTCCTGCAAGATGGGCATTGCCGGGGCCTCGCTGGCCTCCCTTGTCGGATGGGCCGTGACCGGGGCCATTCTCTTCGTCGTCCTTGGCCGGCGCGGCATGGATCGGCCCACCCTGGCCCGGGGCCGCGACAGCGTCGGGCAGTGGGGCGGCATGGTGCGGTTGGGGTTTCCGGTGAGCCTGACCATGCTCATCATTCCGGTGTCCACGGCTGGCCTCAACTATGTGCTGGCCGGTTTCGGCCCGGCCTTTGTGGGCGCGTGGAACCTTTCCTCGCGCATGGAACAGATGCTCATCCTGCCCATCTACGGCCTGAGCTGCGCCCTGATTCCCTTTGTGGGCTTCAACATGGGCCAGGGCAACAGGGGCCGCATCCGCGAGGCCGTGCGGCTGTGCGTCCGCGCCTGCTATGCGGTCCTTGTCCCGGCGGGCGTGCTGCTTGCCGTCTTTTCCCACGAAATCTTCGCTCTGTTCAATCCCGGCCCCGAGGTGGCCTCTTTGTCCTCCCACGCCTTCCGGCTGGCCCTGTTCGGCATGGCGCTGGCCCCGGTGGAGCTGGCGATTCTGGGCGTGGCCCAGGGGGCGAGGCGGCCGGGTTATTCCCTGCTCCTCGGCTCTGTGCGGCTGCTGGCCCTGCGGCTGCCCCTGGCCTTCCTCTTCGGCCATCTTCTGGGCGGGGAGGGTGTTTACCTGAGCCACACCGTCTCCCAAATGGCCTCGGGCCTGCTCGGCCTGTATCTGCTGCGCCTCCTGCTCCGGCGCGTTGACCAGGCCATCGCGGCCGGGTCGGACCGGAACCCTGCTTGAGGGCGGCATGCCCATGACCGCAACTTCCTGCTTGCGCCCCGGCATATTGCGGCTGGCGCGGCAGCGCGCTTTGCTGTATCATCCTGGGTCGTAACCCCACAATCACCTTCAGCGCCGCCCAGGGAAATCCATGGCCGACACCAACCGCCTGCCCGAACTGCTCGCCCCGGCCGGGGACATGGAAAAACTCGAAACCGCCATCCTCTACGGCGCGGACGCGGTCTATCTCGGCGGCGACGGCCTCAACCTGCGCTCCGGGGCGGGGGGGTTCTCCGACCAGGGGCTGACCGAGGGGCTGGCCAAGGCGCGGGCGGCCAAGGTCAAGGCTTACTTCACCCTCAATGTCTACCCCCGCGAGAGCATGATGCCCGAGGTGCACCGCGTCATCGACCGGCTCGGCGAGCTGAAGCCCGACGGGGTCATCGCAGCCGACCCCGGTGTGGTCCGCCTGCTGCGCCGCCAGTTGCCGGAAATCCCGGTGCACATCTCCACCCAGGCCAACACCTCCAATTCCGAGGCCGTGCGTTTCTGGCGCGAGTGCGGGGCCAGACGGGTCAACGTGGCCCGCGAGTTGCGCGCCCAGGAACTGCTGGAGATGCTGGCCATCGCCCGCAAGCAGCTGCCGACCATGGAGCTTGAGGTCTTTGTGCACGGGGCCATGTGCATGGCCGTTTCCGGCCGCTGCTATCTCTCGGCCCTGCAGAGCGACCGGCCGGGCAACCTCGGCCAGTGTTCCCATCCCTGTCGCTACGAGTACCGCCCTCTGTCCGTGACCTTCGAAGAGCGCACCCGTCCAGGGGAGCCCATGTGGGAGGTGCGCGAGTACGGCGCGGGTGAGGAGTTCACCTTTGAGCGGGCCGAGGACGATTTCGCCTTCGAGCCTCTGGGCGATGACGAACCCTGCCCTGAGAGGCCTGCTGATCCGGCCCTTTCCCTGGCCCACGACACGGGCGGCTGGTCCGCCTTTTTCGCGGCCCAGGACCTCTGCCTGATCCACTATCTCGAGTGGTTCGCCCGTATGCGCGTGGCCTCGCTCAAGATTGAGGGGAGGACCAAGAGCAGCGCGTATCTCGCCCAGGTGGTGGATGCCTACAAGACCGCCCTGCGCGACATCGCCGCCGGGAGTTTCGCCCCCGAAAAATACCTCTCCGAGCTGGTCAACGCCGCCTCGCGCCCCCTGACCACCGGCTTTTTCGACCCCGAGCGCCGGGCCGCCATCGCCCTGCCGCCCGAAGAGGGCGAAAAGCGAGCCGTCCTCGCCCGCGTCCTTGAGCAAGCCGGGGAGGGGCGCTGGCAAGTTCAGACCAAGTCGCGCTGGCAGACGGGGCAGGACATGGAGCTGCTCATTCCCGGCCTTATCCGGCCGCGCATCGCAGCCGAGGACTACGGCGTGGAGAACGACCTGGGCGTGGGGCTGACCACCGCCCATCCGGGGCAGCGGGCGCTGCTCATCTGCGATCATCCCGAGATCAAGCCCGGCATGTTCATCCGCCAGCCCTGGGATCTCGATTCCCTGGACTGATCTCAGGCCGGTCCCGGCCGCATTGCCCCGAAAATCCGGCGAAGACTGTGGCGCAAGGCGTCAAGGCATGGTAATCGTGGAGGCCGGATACCTGGGAATGGTGGACCCATGAACCGCACAGGAGGCCGCATGCGGGCAATCATCGCCGGGGGAACCGGCTTCATTGGGCAGGCGCTGGTGGTCGCGTTACGCGACGCGGGGTGGGATATCGTTGTCCTCTCGCGTTCGCCGGGCAAGGTGGCCGAGGTCTTCGGGCACGGGGTCATCGGCATGCGCTGGGACGGCTCCGGCTGGCTCGAGCTGCTGGGGCCGGACACGGCGGTGGTTAATCTGGCGGGGGAGAACATCGCTGCCGGGCGCTGGACCGGGGAGGTCAAGCGCAGGATTCTCGAAAGCCGCGTCAATGCGGGCCGCTCCCTGGTAAAGGCGGTGGGCGAGGCCTCGGCCAAGCCCGGCGTGTTTGTCCAGGCGTCGGCCGTGGGCTACTACGGCCCGCGAGGCAACGACCCGGTGGACGAGGGCGCGGAGTCGGGCAGCGGCTATCTGGCGGAGGTCTGCCGCGCCTGGGAAGCATCCTCGGCCGAGGTGGAAGCCATGGGCGTACGACGGGTCGTCGTGCGAACGGGCATGGTCCTCGGGCATGGCGGCGCCCTGGCCAGGATGCTGCCGCCATTTCGGTATTTCCTGGGCGGGCCGCCCGGCTCCGGGTACCAGGGGGTGTCGTGGGTCCATCTGGAAGACGAGGTGGGAGCCATCCGCTTTCTCATGGAAAACAAGGAGGCCCGGGGCGCATACAACCTGACCGCGCCTACGCCGGTTCGATTTCGCAAGTTCGCCCGCATTCTTGGCCAGACCCTGGGACGACCCTACCGGCTCAATGCCCCTGCCTTTGCCCTGCGCCTGCTGTTTGGCGAGATGGCCGACGAGGTGCTGCTTTCGGGCCAGCTGGCCCTGCCGACCCGGCTGACCGAGGCGGGCTATGTGTTCCGGCATCCCGACCTTGAGGAGACGCTGGCCGACCTGCTGGCCGTGGCAAGGCCAACCGTCTGAGCCGGGGCGGTCCGGCTTGAAGGAATCGTCCCGCTCCGGTATGAGGGGAGGGCGTCCCGGTCTGGCCGTGGCAATTATCACCCAAGGAGCTTTGATGGGCGGCAGGATACTGATCATCGACGACGAGGAGGGCATCCGCTTCTCCCTGCGCGGCATCCTTGAGGACGACGGCCACGAGGTGGCCGAGGCGGAGTCCGGCGAGCAGGGCCTCGAACGGCTTGGCGCGGCGACCCCGGACATGGTCTTTCTGGATATCTGGCTGCCCGGCATGGACGGCCTGGCCGTCCTCGACGCCATTGCCCGCGATCACGAGGGGCTGCCGGTAATCATGATCTCGGGCCACGGGACCATCGAAACCGCGGTCAAGGCGCTCAAGAAGGGGGCCTTTGACTTCATCGAGAAGCCCCTCTCCCTGGAGAAGGTGGTGGTGACCGCCCGCAATGCCCTGGAGTTTTCCCGTCTGCGTCAGGAAAACCTCGCCCTCAGGACCCGCATCTCTTCCGAGCAGCCCGTGGTGCTCACGGGCCGATCCGAGGCCATCGTCTCCCTCAACGATGTCATCTCGCGGGTGGCGCCCACCGACGCCTGGGTGCTCATCACTGGTGAGAACGGCACCGGCAAGGAGATAGTGGCCCGCTCCATTCACCACCAATCGAGCCGTCGGCACAAGCCCCTGGTGGCGGTCAACTGCGCGGCCATTCCCGAGGAACTCATCGAGAGCGAGCTTTTCGGTCATGAAAAAGGGGCCTTTACCGGCGCGGACAAGGCCCAGGCAGGCAAGTTCGAGCTGGCCGACGGCGGCATCCTTTTCCTCGACGAGATCGGCGACATGAGCCTGAAGACCCAGGCCAAGATATTGCGCATCCTTCAGGAACAGTCCTTCGAGCATGTGGGCGGACGCAAGACCATCACCGTGGACGTGCGCGTCATCGCGGCCACCAACAAGGACCTGCTGCGCGAAATAGAGGCGGGTGCCTTTCGAGAGGATCTGTATTACCGGCTCAAGGTCTTTCCCCTGGAAGTGCCGCCTCTGCGCGAGCGCACCGAGGACATCCCCCTGCTCATCAGGGATTTCATCGCCACCCTGGTGCGGCAGCACGGGTTCAAGCCCATCGCCTTTGACGACGGGGCCATGGAGGTGCTTGTGGCCCACCCCTGGCCCGGCAACGTGCGCGAACTCAAGAATTTCGTGGAGCGGATGTTCATCCTGCACGCTGGCGGAACCGTGACCCGCGACAGACTGCCCCCGGAGTTTTCCGGCGGCCGCCAGCCGCGGACCCCGGCCAGGGGAGGCGCAGAGGCGAACGAGGCCGACAGGGGGTCGCTGGACGACCTCGTGGCCGGGGCGCCGACCGACCTCAAGCAGGCCCGGGCCGAGTTTGAGGCGCGGTTTCTGGAAGCGAAGTTGCGCGACTTTGACGGCAATATTACGCAACTGGCCAAAGCCGTGGGCCTGGAGCGCAGCTCCCTGTACCGCAAGCTCAAGGCGTATCGGATACAAATAGACTGATCCGGTCCGTCTCCCTGGCCCGCCTGTCGGGCCGTTGGGGGCGTGCCGCAGCGCAACGGGCCGGCCCCGAGGCCGGTGCCGCGGAGTCTGAAGGAGTGGGCATGGGTTGGGACCCGGAACGCTACGAGCAATGGTTCGACACGCCCGAGGGGCGCTTTGCCCTCGACTGCGAGACGCGGCTGCTCCAGGCCGTGCTTGCGGGGTGGCCCCGGCGCGGCCACAAGCTGGTCGAACTGGGCTGTGGCACCGGGCTGATGCTGGAAATGCTCTACCAGATGGGTTTCGATGTCACCGGCCTGGACAGCAGCCCGGAAATGATCATGGCCGCCCGCAAGCGGCTGGGCAAGCGGGCCGAGCTGCACCTGGGCGACGGGGAACTGACCCCCTACGGGGACAACGAGTTCGACTACGCCATGATCTGGTCCGCCCTTGAGTTCGCCGACGAGCCCGAAGCCATGCTGACAGAGGCCGCCCGGCTGGCGGAAAAGGGCATCCTGTTGGGATTTCTCAACAAAAACTCCCTCTACTACGCCATGAACGTGCGCAACACCGGGTCCACCCTGGACTCCGGGACCTGGTACACCTGGTGCGAAATCCAGGATATGATCCGCAGGGCCACCGGATTCCGGCCCACCCTGGCCCGCTCGGTGCTTCCCGGCCCGAGCGGAACCTGGCGTCAGGGCCGTGTCTGCCGGGCCGTCAATTGTGCCCTCTATCCCCCCTTTGTGGGAGCCTTTGGCGCGGTGCGCGTTGATTTTGTCAACATGCGTCCCCTCAATCCCCTCTTTGCCTGGCGCACCGAGCCCGAGATGGGCTGATCCCGCTGCCGGGAAGCCCCTCGGAAAATCCCAGCCTTTCGCTCTTCCTGAAGGGAATCAGCAGCTCCTTGGGATAGGCGGCGCGGCGCGACATGACAATGAGCGCGATGATGGAGAAGACGTGGAGCTCCGTCATATCGCCCTGTCCCAGCTTGCGCCCGAGGCGCACCGCCCTTCCTGGGCTTGATGAACAGGACTGCTGGATCAGGTCGCCCCTGTCCCAAAACTCATGAAGCTCATCGCCGAGATAGCCGACCGCCTCGGCCTGCAACTCCTGGTTATCAGCCACCACCCCATCGATCTGTTTTCCGACATGGTCCACCACATTCTTGCGCTCAGGTCCGACCGCGAACACGACGCGACCCTCCTTCGGGGAAATAGGGTCTTCCTGCGCGGGCGGCGGGTCGGGCGAGAAGATAAGGCTGAAGGGCTCATGCCACCAAGTGGAACAAAAATTCCGATGGACCCAAGAGATTTGAGGCGTTGTAGCAGGGGTGGAAACAATGCAAAAGCAGTAGCGCATTGAGCGTTTTCTGCGTGAGCTGGGTTTCCATCGTTGTCGGATTGAAGGCCGGACGTTGATACAATCTCCAGTCACCCCAATAGAAAGTCACCGGAATGATTGTCTTTAGATGTTCGATTGAGTGGTTGTTGGTTGGACCGCACCTCTCTTTGCGCTATTCTTTCGCTGCCGGTCTGCCTTGGTCCAAGGCATCCTGGTTGAGCGTTTTCCATGATTTGGTCCGAGGGTTGAAGAAACCGGCTGCGATCAGGGCCTGCTCAATGAAGCCCTTTTTGCGCAGTCCCTTGATCCCCTTTTGCAGAGCTTCGAAAGCCTTCTTGCCCAAGGGATGTTTTTTCGAGACCAGGAAGTGTCGGCTTTCGATCAGGGAGAACTTGATCCCCGGCACGGGCACCAATCTGTAGGCGAAGAGAGTTATTTCCAGGCGATCGTTGTCGGGAAACTCCAGGGGAATCCAGTCGGCCCTTCCCGCACTGACCATCTTGACCATGGATTCTATTGTGGGAGCCCTGATGACGTTGGTGATGCCCATGTCCTTCAGAACTGCGGCGTCGTTGTCCCAGTGCTGGCCGATGATGCCCGTCATGCGGTTGATATCTTGGGCCGAGGTGGCCTGCAGAAGTTGTTCGTTGGTCTGTAGGCAGAAGAATCCCTTAACGAATTCGCCATGGCGGGCGATGGGGGCGCTCATGTAGAAGACATTCTTATACTCCGGCACATCCACGGTGCGGTAGTTGAGTTGATGAGCGGCCATGACGGCCCTTCCCGCCGCAACTTCCTCGGTTTCCCGCCGGGCATTGGTAACAGGAATGAATTCGGGCGGGCTGTCGAGTCCGCCCAGCTTTAGAGCCTTGGTGAGAATGATGGCGTCAATTGTGCTCCGGTGATTGAATTCCGAGGGGATACGGTCGACCTTGAGTGGGTCGTTGTCGAACACGGCCATCAATCGTTGGTATTCCTCAAAGGCCTGCTTATTGATTGTAATGGTCACCGTGTCGCTGCCAAAAGACGAAGTGGGGATCAGCGCCATGCATCCAAGGAACAGCAGGAAGAAATGTTTGGCCAGCATGAGGGGTATCCTCCCCGGAAAGAAATCTCTACCAAAATCATTATACCGGATTGCGCGGAAAAGAAAGCACGATGTCCGTAGGGTAGGCGTGTCGAATATTTATTGTAAGGAAGGGTGTCGATTGTCATTCGCTGATTGCGGCAGTGTCGTCTCCTCGCCGTCTCAAAATTGGGAAAACCGACCTACGAAAACCGCGGGCTTTGACAAGCCTGCGCACAATGAACCGCCCCGGCTGCCTGGAGCGACCCCCGGAAGACAGGAAGAGTCACCGAAAAAACGGTGTTGCACGGCATAATCGTGACCTTGCCGATAAGTCGTCGGCAATGATGAAACGCCTGTCGGCAGCGGGGCCTGCGGCTATACCGGCAGGCCGCGTTCGCGGCGATGGGCCTTCATGGCGTCGAGCAGGGCGGTGGAGACATGCAGGCCGCCCTTGCCCCGGCCCAGCTGGATTCTCGGCTTGACAGCCCCGTGGAAGTCCGAGCCGCCGCTGGCAAGCAGGCCCAGGCGCTCGGCCATGGCCTTGTAGGCTCTGGTGGCAGCGTCGTCGTGCTCGGAGTAGTAGACCTCAATGCCGTCAAGTCCCTGGGCTTGCAGCTCGCGTACCAGGGTTTCCGTGCCCGGCAGGTCCAGGCCGAGAATGAAGGGATGGGCCAGGATGCTGGTGGCTCCGGCCCGGCCGAGGATGGCCAGGGCATCGGCGGGCTTGAGCTTGCGCTTGGGCACATAGGCGCGGCCCCGGTCGCCCAGCCAGACCTTGAAGGCTTCGTCCAGGCTGGAGACCACGCCAAGGGCCAACATCTCCTGGGCGAAGTGAGGGCGGCCGATGGTGCCGCCCGCCCTGGCGGCCACGGCCTCGTAAGTGATGTTCACCCCGAGGGAGCGCAGCTTGGCCACGATCTCGTGATTGCGGATGCGCCGCCCCTCGATGACCCAGTCAAAGGCGGCCTGCAGCTCCTCCGCCTGCCTGGGCACCCAGAGGGCCACCATGTGCAGCCAGCCCGCGCCGCGGGGCGACTCCAGGCTCAGCTCGCACCCCCGGATGACTTCAATGCCGCAAGCCCGGCCAGCCTCCTCGGCCTCGTCGAGTCCGGCCAGGGTGTCGTGGTCGGTCAGGGCGATGGCGTCCAGGCCGATGTCCTTGGCCAGTTTGACCAGTTCGGTGGGGGTCAGGGTGCCGTCCGAGGCGGTGGAGTGAGTGTGCAGGTCTATCATGTGAGGTTCCCGTGGGCTGAGTCTGGCGGCAGGATGGCCGTGGGGCAATGTAGCAGGCTGGGTCGGGACAGGTAAAGGGCGGCGTGGCGGCTTTTCCGGGTAAAGGCGTCGAAGCCCGAACAACGCCTTGGGCAGGAGGGGATTGTCCCCTCTCCGGCGATACCGCGATGCGTTTGCCCCTGTTTGCGACCCCCGGCGCTGTACAATTGCGTCATGGCCGGGTACATTGCCGGGCATGATGGTCAATGTGGAGCGCTTGTCGTACAGCTTCGGGGCGCATTGGGCGCTCAAGGACATCTCCTTCACCCTTGCCAAGGGGGAGTTCCTGTTTCTCACGGGCCACTCCGGGGCGGGCAAGTCCACCCTGCTCAAGCTGCTCTACGGCGCCCTCCCCGTGACCCGGGGCCGCGCCTCGGTGGCCGGAATCTCCCTCAACTCGCTCAAGAAGCGCCATATTCCGGGCCTGCGGCGCAAGGTGGGCGTGGTTTTTCAGGATTTCAAGATCCTGCCCCAGCGCACCGTGTTCGACAACGTGGCCATGGCCCTTGAGGTGCGCGGCATGCCGAGGGCCCACCTGGAGCGCCGGGTACGCGCCGTGATCCGCGCCCTGGGGCTCGATACCAAGAGCTACTCCCCCTGTGAGCGGCTCTCGGGCGGCGAGCAGCAGCGGGTGGCCATCGCCCGGTCCATGGTGGCCAACCCCGAACTCATCCTGGCTGACGAGCCCACAGGCAACCTGGACTTTGACCTGACCATGCACCTGATGGACATCTTCAAGCAATTCAACACCTACGGAACCTCCATCATCATGGCCACCCACAGCCGCGAGGTGCTCGACTGCGTGCCCGAGGCGCGCATCCTTCATCTGCAGGACGGACGGGCCATGGCCCAAGGGGAGCAGCCGCCCGGAGGCGAGCCCTGCCAGCGCCCGGACGCGGCATCCGGCAGCGATCCCACGGACGACGCGGCCGATCCCGAGGCCCTTTTCCCTGACGGAGGCCGGGCATGATTGGTCGGTTTCTGCGTCTGACCCTGCGCGGGCTGGCCGACTTCCGGCTCCATCCCGTGGCCCAGTTACTGACCATGGTGGCCGTGGCCATGGTCACGCTGCTCACCGGCCTGATCCTCATCGGCTTTCACACCGTCAACCTCGAACTGCTCAAGAGCCGGGGGCAGGTGGAGTTCCAGGCATACTGGCAGCACGGCCAGTCCCGCGACGCGGTACGCGCCGACTGGGATGCCATCGGGGCCATGGACCATCTGACCGAGTTCGCCACATTCACCCCGGAGGACGCCCTGACCGAGCTGGCCTCCACCCTGGGCGAAAGCGGCGATTTCTCCTGGCTGGCCGGGGACAACCCCCTGCCCCATTCGGCCCTGGTCCGCTTCGCCGTGCCGCCCGAGGCCCAGGAAGAGGGCTGGGCCGCCCGGCTGCTCACCTCGCTCAAGGAGCTGCCCGGGGTGGACAAGGTCAACTACACGCCCTTTCAGACCGATCTCGCCCAGGGCTGGATGACCCTGTCGCAGCTCGTCATCTGGCCCGTGCTCGGCTTTCTCGGGCTGGTCATCTCCCTGGTGGTCCACAATACCATCAAGCTCTCCCTGCTCACGCGCCGGGACGAGATCGAGATTCTCGCCCTGGTGGGCGCCAGCCCGGCCTATATCCGCTGGCCGCTGCTCGCCTCCGGGTTTCTCCAGGGGCTGGCGGGCGCCTCGGCCGGGCTCGGCCTGTTGGCCGGAGCGCACGCCCTGGCCGCTGACGCCCTCGACTTCGCGCCCTTTTTCATCCGCATCCCCTTTCTGCCGCCAGAGCAGATGCTCATGCTGGCCGGGGGCGTGACCCTGGTGGCCATGGCCAGCAGCTGGGTGGCGGTCAAGTAGCGCCTGTCTTCGCTTCCGCCCGGCCTCTGTCAACGCTCCCCTTTGCCCCTGCCAGGGCTGGTGCCGTCCCCTTGCGGCCGGTCTCCGTCGCGTATGCGCCATTGCGGCGCAACTGACCTGTGCGCAGAGATCGGACGTTGCGCTTCCGGGCCGGGAAGGCTAGCCTGTAGACTCGGCCCTGCCAGCCCTGAAGGCGGGAGCGGCCTGTCGGTAATGCGAAATTGACGGACCACAGCCCAAAGGAGCCATGTGCATGACAAAAAGAATCCAGGTCGGCGGCCTTTCCGTGGCCGGCCCCCTGTTCGAGACCATGGAGTCTGCCCTGACGGGCTCGGGCCTTGACGCCCAAACTTTCTGGGGCGGCCTTGAGCGCATGGTGGCCGACCTCGGCCCGGAGAACCGGGCCCTGCTCGAACGGCGCGAGGCCCTGCAACAGGCCATCGACAATTGGCATCGTGAGCGGACCGGCCATGCCCACGACCCCGTGGCCTACCGGACATTTCTGGAGGAGATCGGCTACCTGCGGCCCGAGGGCGGGGACTTCGCCATCACCACCCAGGGCGTGGACCAGGAGATCGCCACCATTGCCGGGCCGCAGCTGGTGGTGCCCGTCACCATCGCCCGCTATGCCCTCAATGCGGCCAACGCCCGCTGGGGCAGCCTCTACGACGCCCTCTATGGCAGCGATGTCATCGACGAGGCAGACGGCGCGGAGCGGGGCGGCGCCTACAACCCGGTGCGCGGGGACAAGGTCTTTGCCTGTTGTGCCCGGCTCCTGGACACAGCCATTCCCCTGGCCTCGGGCTCCCACGCCGATGTGACCGCATACGCCCTGGGCGAGAACGGCCTGCGGGCGCGGCTGGCCAGAGGCGATGCCACCCCCCTGCGCCACCCCGAGCGGTTCGCGGGCAGCGCGGACCAGGGCTCGCGGCTGCTCTTCGTCAACAACGGCCTGCACATCGAGCTGTGCATCGACCGCGCCCACCCTGTGGGCAAGGCCCACCCCGCCGGGGTCAGGGATGTGGTTCTCGAAGCCGCCCTGACCACCATCCTCGACTGCGAAGACTCGGTGGCCGTGGTGGATGGCGAGGACAAGGCCCTGGCCTACGCCAACATGCTCGGGCTGGTCATGGGCACCCTTGAGGCGTCGTTTTCCAAGGGCGAGCGGATCGTGACCCGGACCATGAACCCGGACCGGCGCTACACTCGGCCGGACGGCACTGAGCTGGTTCTGCCCGGCCGCAGCCTGCTGCTGGTGCGCAATGTGGGCCATCTCATGACCACGCCCGCCGTGCTCGACAAAGAGGGCAGGGAAGTCCCCGAGGGCATGCTCGACGCCATGGCCACGGGCCTGATCTTCTCCCACGATCTCAAGGGGCGCGGCCCGCTGACCAACAGCCGCGCCGGGTCCATCCACATCGTCAAGCCCAAGATGCACGGGCCAGCCGAGGTTGCCTTTGCCGTGGAGCTCTTCGCCCGCACCGAGCAGGCCCTGGGCCTGCCCGCCGGGTGCATGAAGATAGGCATCATGGACGAGGAGCGGCGGACCACCCTCAATCTCAAGGAGTGCATCCGCCGGGCCGCCGACCGGGTCATCTTCATCAACACCGGGTTCCTGGACCGGACCGGCGACGAGATCCACACCTGCATGGAGGCCGGGCCGGTGGTCCCCAAGGAGGCCATGAAGGGCCAGCCCTGGATTCTGGCCTACGAGGACTGGAACGTGGATGTGGGCCTGGCCTGCGGCTTCAGCGGCCGGGCGCAGATCGGCAAGGGCATGTGGGCCAAGCCGGACCGGCTGGCCGAGATGGTGGCCGTCAAGGGCGCACATCCCTTGGCCGGGGCCAACTGCGCCTGGGTGCCCTCGCCCACGGCCGCCACCCTGCACGCCATGCACTACCACGAGGTGGATGTCTTTGCCCGGCAACACGCGCTCATCGGCAAGCGCCGGGCCAGCCGCGACCAGCTCCTGACCCTGCCGCTGATGACCGACCGGCCCTCGGCGGCCGAGGTGGAGCGCGAGCTGGCCAACAACTGCCAGTCCATCCTGGGCTATGTGGTGCGCTGGATCGACCAGGGCATCGGCTGCTCCAAGGTGCCGGACATCAATGATGTGGGCCTGATGGAGGACCGCGCCACCCTGCGCATCTCAAGCCAGCATATTGCCAACTGGCTGCGCCACAAGGTCTGCACGCCCGATCAGGTCATGGCCGCCCTCAAGCGCATGGCCGCCGTGGTGGACCGCCAGAACGAGGCCGACCCGGCCTACCGCCCCATGGCCGCCGACTTCGACACCAGCATCGCCTTCCAGGCCGCCCGCGACCTGATCTTCAAGGGCGCGGCCCAGCCCAGCGGCTACACCGAGCCCATCCTCCACGCCCGACGCCTGGAGGCCAAGGAAAGGTACCGGGGGTAGCCGAAGGCGGAGAGAAGAGGGAACACCGATTGTCCCGGACAGACCCCGGAGGTTCGCGCCTTCGGGGTTTTTCTTGTTCCGGTGCAGGGTTGTTGCGGGGGGCGGCCTGTATTATGGTCGGGCAAGCAAGCTCGAAAAGGACAGCCCATGAACGACAACACGCCTGCCTCGCAGTCCCGGATAGACTTTTTCCCCGCCCCAGACGGCAACATCCGTGTGCAAGTCCGTTTCGTGGATGAAACGGCCTGGCTCACCCAAAAGCTTATGGCCGACCTTTTCCAGGTCTCGGTGCCCACGATCAACGAGCACCTCAGGAACATATTTGCAGACAGGGAGCTTGTTGAAGAGGCAGTTATTAGGAATTTCCGAATAACTGCCTCGGATGGAAAAGAATACCTGACCAAACACTACAGCCTGGACTCCATCATCGCGGTGGGCTACCGGGTCCGTTCGTCCGTGGGCGTCCAGTTCCGGCGCTGGGCCACCCAGCGTCTACGGGAGTTTATGGTCAAGGGGTTCACCATGGACGACGAGCGGCTGATGAACCCCGGCGGCTGGGACCATTTCGACGAACTGCTTGAACGCATCCGGGCAATCCGGGCCTCGGAAAAGCGTTTTTACCAAAAGATCAAGGACCTGTTCGCCCAAACCAGTGCCGACTATGACGGCAGTTCGGAAACCGCGCACAATTTCTTCAAGACCATCCAGAACAAGATGCTCTACGCCATCACCGGCAAGACAGCGGCGCAAATCGTGGTCGAGCGCGCCAATGCCGCCGCACCCAACATGGGCCTGACCAGCTTCAAGGGAGCCGTGGCCCGCAAAGGCGACGTGCTCACCTCCAAGAACTACCTGCAACAGGATGAACTCTCGCGGCTGGACCGGCTCGTGACCATGTTCCTGGATCACGCCGAAGACCGCGCCGAAAAGCGCCAGCGCATCACCATGCAGGAATGGGTCGGGATAGCCGACCGCTTCCTGGAGTTCAACGAGTGGCAGGTGCTGACCAATGCGGGCACCGTCTCCCGCCTACAGGCCGAGGAGCACGCCCACGGCGAGTACAGGACCTTTGACAACGCCCGCAGGCAACGGGAGCTGGAACAGGCGGAAATCGAAGCCGAACGGGACTTTGAGGAACTGGTGAAGGGAGTTGAGGGAAGGAAGCCCTGAGCCCGGGGGCGGACAGCCCGCCCGCCTGACGCCGCCGATGCAGTCGGGAGCGCGGCGGGCTATCGCCGCCCCTCCCGCTGCTACGCCTTCAGCAGCTTGAAGCTGACCTGATAGCGGTAAAAGTCAACGTCCGGGACAATGGCCAGGGCGCGTCTGATTCTCGCGTCGTCTTCAAGGGCGATGATGGTCCCTTTGGTCTGCTGCCCCTCCTCGGCCAACTCGTCCCTCACAAAACCCATGTAGCGGAGCACCTGGCCGACGGCCGCATCGCTTGCCCTGCCCCGTTTCAGCTCGACAACGAGCAGGGTTTTCCCGTCCTTGCTGATGGCCAGCAGGTCGATGGCTCCCGTGTCGGTCTGAAACTGCCGCCCCACCAGCTCTCCATCCTCCTTGACGAGGTCGTAATCCTTCCCAAGCTCGGTCTGCTCCCAGTTGTCCACAAGGAAATCTTCAAGATGCCTCTCCAGGGCAAAGCAGGTCAGGTCTTCCACGATTTCATTCTTCACCCCGTATTGCGCGGCTGGAGAAGTCTCAAGGAGCCTGTCGATTTCCTCCTTGAATTTTGTGATGTTGCACACGGTCCCGATGATCCCGCAGGAATTCTTCAGGGCCTGGCTCATGTCCTCGCGGTCGATCCGTTCCTTGTACCATGTCACAGGGCGGCGGTGCGGCAAGTTGCCTCCGGGGTGGTACTCGTACTCTCCGTTGAATTCTCCGACCACATACCTGCCGCCGCCATCGGGACAAAGGACCACGTCCCCTGTCCTGGCCCCCTTGCATACCGTCCACAGGGCACCGCAGGATAGACTTGCCGAGACCTTGGATTTGCCGGGGTGGGATTCCAGGAATATCGGAACGCAGAGCGTGTTGAAGCTGCGCACGTCGTCGGGCAGGCGGCCCGAGATATCCTGCTTGACCTCATAATTCGCCCCGATGAACCCTCCCTCGATACACTCCGACGCAAGCCGACTGCCCCGGCCGAGCATGATTCTGAAATACTGTCGCATTGCCGCTCTCCTTGCGCTCATTCCCGGCCAATCGCTGCCGGGTTGCAGTTGCCAGCCCTTGACACAACCATATGCCGCCCCCGTTTGCCCCCCCATCACCCCTTGATCCACACCAACCCCACCTGCCTGCCGGTGGTCTTGACCGGGGAGGCGCTGGCGCGGCGGTGGGAGAAGAAGGTGTCGTCGCGGGTCAGGGTGCAGAGGTCCAGGCTGTATATCTGGTGGGGCGGGACGCCAGCGGCCCGGAGCTGGTCGCGGGTCATGCGCCAAAGGTCGGCGGTTTGGGTGGCCGGGTCGTGGTAGGGTTCGAAGCCGGAGCCGAAATCCGTGTCGAAGTGGACGAACTGGGCGGCGGCGGGACCGAGGCTCGGGCCGCGCACGGCCAGGATGTCGGCGGGCGAGAGGGAGTAATGCTCGCAGAAGCGGGCCACGCCTGAGCCCGGGAAATCGAGCTTGTTGCCGCGCCAGCCCACGTGCAGGGCGGCCACATGGCGACCGGCGCGGTGGGCCAGGATCAGGGGCTGGCAGTCGGCGGTCTTGATGACCAGCCCCATGCCTGGGGTGGCCGTGGCCAGGCCGTCGCCCTCAAGGGTCGGCTCGGCCTCGGGTTCTGCGGGCGGGGGGTCGAAGTGGATGGCGTCGCCGTGCACCTGACGGCACTCGCACCAACCCCTCAGGCCCAGCCGGTCGTGGAGCAGTCGGCGGTTCTGGCGCACTGCGTCCGGGTCGTCGCCCACCTCGAAGGAGAGGTTGGCCGTGTCGTGGGGCGGCTCGCTCACCCCGCCCCGGCGCGAGGTGAAGGCGCAGCCCACGCCGGGAACGCCCGGAAAAAGAAAGGGAAAAAAGGCTATGGCCGCCACAGCTCCTCCTCGGTGCAGACGATGTCCACGGGCATGTCCCAGGGCTGCACGGGCAGCTCGTCCACCAGCTGGAAGGTGTAGGCGATGCCGATGAGCAGGGGGCGGCCCATGGTGCCCGAGGCCAGAAGCCGGTCGTAGTACCCGCCGCCGAAGCCCAGCCGGTAGCCGCGCCGGTCAAAACCCACGCCCGGAATCAGGGCCAGGTCCGGGCTGCATGCCGCAAGGGATGGGCAGCGCCGGGCATCCGGCTCCAGCAGGCTGTAGGGTCCGGGGGTCAGGTCGTCCTCGCAGGCAGCGCAGGCCAGGTCCATCACGCCGTGGGCGTCCGGTCGGCACCGGGGCAGGAGCACCCGGCAGCCGCGCTGCCACAGCTCCTGCACCAGCGGGCGCACATCCACCTCGCCGCCCTTGGGCCAGTAGACCAGCGCCTCGCGCACCGTGCGCCATTCGGCCAGGGTGCGGATCAGCTCCAGAACCCCCTGGCTTGTCCGCTCCACGGCCGCCTCGTCCATCCGGCCGCGCAGAGCGAGCATTTCGCCCCGCAGCCGCTTCTTGTCAATGTCGCTCATGGGCGGATGATACCATGGGCCAGGGGCACAATCCAGCAACGAAGGAGAAAATTCGGGTCGGCGCGGCCCGCCTAAATGCCCCCTTGGTTTTCGGGCCGTCTTGATTTATCCTGCCCACCATTGCCTGAACAAACGCCGGAGAACGCATGCCCGCCAACATCCTGGTCCTTGACGACGAGAAAAACTATCTGCTCATCCTCGAGTCCATCCTCGAGGACGAAGGATACGCCGTGACCGCCCTGTCCGACCCGGAAATGGGCCTGGCCTACCTTGAGGAATCCGAGGTGGACATCATCCTCACGGACATGAAGATGCCCAAGCTCACGGGCCAGGACGTGCTCGAACATTGCAAGAAAGGCTACCCGCACATTCCGGTGCTGATCATGACCGCCTTCGGTTCCATCGAGGCCGCGGTGGAAGCCATGCGCGTCGGAGCCTTTGACTACATCACCAAGCCCTTTGCCAACGAGGAGATGCTCCTCTCCATCTCCAAGGCCGTGCAGTTCGCCGCCACCCAGCGCGAGAACATCCGCCTCAAGCGCGAAATCCTCGACCGCTTCGGCAAGAGCAACATCATCGCACGGGGCAAGGGCATGCAGCAGGTTATGGACATGGTGGACCGGGCCGCGCCCAGCCGCTCCACGGTGCTTATCCTCGGCGAATCCGGCACGGGCAAGGAGCTGGTGGCCAGGGCCATCCATGCCTCGTCCCCGCGCCGCGACGAGCCCTTTGTCACGGTCAACTGCATGGCGCTCAGTCCCGGCGTGCTCGAAAGCGAGCTTTTCGGCCACGAAAAAGGGTCTTTTACCGGAGCCACGGCCATGCGCAAGGGCCGCTTCGAGCTGGCCAACAAGGGCACCCTGTTTCTCGATGAGATCGGGGAGCTGACGCCCGAGCTTCAGGTCAAGCTGCTGCGCGTGCTTCAGGAGCACCAGATAGAGCGGGTGGGCGGCGCCGAGACCTTTGACGTGGACATCCGCATCGTGGCCGCCACCAACAAGAATCTCCAGGAAGCGGTCTCGCGGGGTGAATTCCGCGAGGATCTCTTCTACCGGCTCAACGTGGTCTCGATCTTCATGCCCCCCCTGCGCGAGCGGCGTGAGGACATCCCGCTCCTGGCCGCCCATTTTCTGGACAAGTACGCCAGAGAGAACCAGGTGGAGATCACCGGGTTTACCGGCGCGGCCATGGACTACCTGACCGCCTACGAGTGGCCGGGCAACGTGCGCCAGCTGGAGAACGTGGTGGAGCGCTGCACGGTGCTGGCCCGCACCGATGTCATCGACGCCGACGACCTGCCCCCCGAGATCAAGGACGAAGAGGCCCAGTTCAAGAGCGCGGTAGATCTCCTGCCCTCGCAGCTCAACCTTGCCGAGACCATGGACAAGATCGAGGGCGCCCTGGTCAGACGCGCCCTGGTCAAGGCGGAGTTCGTCCAGGTCAAGGCCGCGGAAATGCTCGGCCTCTCCAAAAGCAACCTGCAATACAAGCTCAAGAAATACGACCTGATGGGCAAGGCGAAGTAGCGCCGTCCTCTCAGTCGTCCCCATTGCCGTCGGCTGCCTGTCCCTCGCGGGTCAGGGCCAGGATGCTCCACCCTTCTTTGGGGGTGAAGTCCGCATCGGGCGTGAAGACGTGGATGCCCTCGTCGGGGTCGATGGCGAAGAGCGGCAGCCGCTGGGTCGAGACATCGGCCAGATAGTCGGCAAAGGAGAATTCGCGGGTCAAGGCCGTGCGCCGAATCTCCCCGCCCAGGCGGATCATGCGCTCCATGTCGCGGTAGGTGACAGTGTTGTCGAAGAGTACGCGCCCACCGTAGCGAAAGGCCGTCTTTTCATCGGGCACCCCTTCCTTCTTCGGCCGGTTGCGCACAGAGAAGACCCGCACCGGCTCGAATTCAAGCCGGTAGTATTGCGCGGCCAGGGCGTTGAGCTCCACATTGGCGGAAAGGGCCAGCAGGTGGCCGATGCCAAGGAGATTCAGGTTGCGCTCGGCATGTTCCGAGACCGGGTTGCCCCAGTAGGCGGGCAGGCCCGCGAGCTTGGCGTCGCGCACGGCAGACCAGTTCTGGTCGGCCAGCAGGGCCCGGTAGCCGTTCTCCTGCAAGGCCAGCCCCACGGCCTGGGCCACGGGATTGGCTCCCACGATGAGGAACCCGCGGGGCTCGGGCTCGGCCACGCCCAGCCTGCTGGCGAGGAACCGGGCCGTGGTGCTTTGAAGGACCACGGTGCCGACGATGACCATGAAGGTCAGGGGCACCAGCTGAGGCGCGTCCTCGTACCCCAGGGCGCCGAGCTTCAGGGCAAAGACCGCGGTGATGGCTGCGGCCACGATGCCGCGGGGGGCGATCCAGGACAGCAGGTGCCGCTCGGCCATGCTCAACCCCGAACCCAGGGCGCTGGCCTGTACGCTCAAGGGTCTGGCCAGGAACTGGATGGCCAGGAAAACACCCAGCGCGGGCCAGCCAAGGGACACGAAGGCGGCCAGGTCCATGCGCGCGGCCAGCAGGATGAAGAGGGCCGAGATGAGCAGCAGGCTCAAGCTCTCCTTGAAATCCATGATCTCGTCGAGATCCACGCCCCGCATGTTGGCCAGCCACACGCCCATGACCGTCACCGTGAGCAGGCCGGATTCCGCCTCCATCAGGTTGGAGAGGGCGAACACGCCGCAGACCAGGGCCAGGGCGATGACGTTGTGCAGAAACTGGGGCACCCAGTATTTTCTGAGCAGCAGGCCGAAGAGCTGCCCGCTGCCAACGCCCAGGCCCACGCCGATGAGCACTATCTTGCCGAAGACCAGAGCCCCGGCCGCCACACCGCCCTGGGCACCCCCGGCCACGATGAACTGGTAGACCAGCACCGCCAGAATGGCCCCGATGGGATCGATGAGGATGCCCTCCCATTGCAGGATGTTTGCCACGCTCTCCCGTGGCCGGACCGTGCGCAGCATGGGCATGACCACAGTGGGGCCTGTGACCACCATGATGGCTCCGAACAGACAGGCGATCTCCCAGGAAAACCCGAGGAGCAGGGCCGTGGCCGTGGCCGTGATCAGCCAGGTGATGAGCGCCCCCAGGGTGATCATGTTGCGGATCACCCGCTCAAGGCCGGGTATCTCGCGCAGCTTGAGGGTCAGGCTGCCCTCGAAGAGGATGACCGCCACCGACAGGGAGATGAAGGGAAAGAGCAGGTCGCCCATGAGCAGGTCGGGGTCGAGCCAGCCCAGCACCGGCCCGGCCAGGACGCCGCAGGAGAGCAGGAAGATGATGGCCGGCAGCTTGACCCTCCAGGCCAGCCATTGGCAGAGGATGCCCGCCACCAGGATCAGGGCGATGGTGATGCTCGTCAGTTGATGCACTCGACAACCTCCGGGCGCAGATTCACAATCCCTTGCGCTCGAAGAGCCGGAAGAGGGCGAAGCACCCCAGGGCCAGGGCTGCGATGACCAGCCAGTGGCTCACTCCCAGCATGCCGGGCAGGGTGAGCTTGCCGAGGTTGCCCCAGGTGAGCACGCTGGTTTCCATGGCCGGGTAGGCTTCGGCATAGAGGGCGGCCCCGAACCAGCCGCCCAGGATGCCCCAAAGGGCGTCGAAGCGCCCCTCGCCCAGGGCGCCCCAGGACGTGCCGGGGCAGTAGCCGAGCAGCGCCCAGCCGACCCCGAAGAGCAGGCCGCCCAGAATCTGCGCCCCAAGGGCTGTTCCCTTGATGGACAACTCGGCCAACCCCACGTCGGCCAGCAGGTGCACACCGACCGATGCCGCCAGGATGGCCGAGAGCATGAACTTGAGGATGGTCATGTCCCTAAGGCGCAGTGCCCCGAGCTGCTTGTCGTAGCGCAGCACCCTGGCCCGCTGGAGGAGCCAGCCGAAGAGTATGCCGGTGAACAGTCCGAACATCAGGGTCATGATTTCCTCCCGGAAAAGAGGATGCGGGCCGTGATCAGGCCGCCCGCAAAGAAACAGGCCATGGCCACCAGCCCGCTCACCGAGAGCTGGGCCACGCCGGAAAGCCCGTGGCCGCTCGGGCAGCCGTCGGCCAGCCGGGCGCCGAACAGGGCCAGGGCCCCGCCTGCGAAGGCTGTGCCGAACCGCTTGATCCGGCTCGGTCCGAAGCGGTCGCGCCAGCTGTCGGGCAGGTCGGTCCAGCGGAAGGAATCCGTGGCGTTGGAAGCGAGAAACGCGCCAAAGAAGATGCCCAGCACGAACATCCATTGCCAGTCAATGCCCGGGTCCTTGGCCAGGTATTTCATGAAATAGCTCGATTGTTCCACATGGGCCGGGGCCACGACCTGTTCCACCAGCCCGGCCGAACGTACGTACGAGGTGGATGCGCCGAAGAACTTTCCGGCCACGAGCACGGAAAGGGTCAGCACCAGCCCGGCCAGCGTCCCGGCCACATAGGGGTTCATGCCCCTGTCCTGCTGTCGCATGCGTGCCTCCTTTGTTCCGACTTTCTGATAGCACAGCCCTGTGCTTCGGGAAAGCCCTGACATGAAGGACAAAGATGACTTTTCGCGCCCAGGCCGCCTGGGTCCGCGTTGACACGCTGGCTCCTTTGCCGCACAGTGATCCATCGTCATGACACCCTTGAGGAAACCGCCATCATGCAGGACATAGGCCGCCGCTCTCGCCGTTTCGACGCCTTGGACAAGGCGCGGGGCGCGGAACAGTTCGCCTCGGACATCTATCCCCCGGACATGCTTTGGGCCGGAGCGCTTCGGGCGGGTGTGCCCCACGGCATCATCCGGCGCATCGACACGGCGCGGGCCCAAGGGGTGGCGGGCGTGGAGGCGGTGCTGACCCGCAAGGACGTGCCCGGCACCAATCGCCAGGGCTTTGTCCACTGGGACATGCCCGTGCTCTGCGGCACCAGGGTGCGCCATGCGGGCGACGCCGTGGCCCTGGTGGTGGCCGGGTCGCGCCGGGCCCTGGTCGAGGCCCTTGCCGCCATTGAGGTGGAGATCGAGCCGCTGCCCGTGGTGGACACCCTGGACGCGGCCCTGGCCGACGACGCCCCCAATATCCACGGTCTGGAAACCGGCAACGTGCTTGAGGCGGCCACCATCGCCAAGGGCGACGCCGAGGCCGGGCTGGCCGAGTGCGACGTGGTGGTGCAGGAGACTTTTTTCACCCCGGCCCAGGAGCACGCCTTCATCGAGACCGAGAACGGCGTGGCCCGCATGGACGAGGACGGCGTCCTCCATCTGACGGTGTCCACCCAGGCCCCGTTCCGCGACCGTTTCGAGATCGGCCGCGCTCTGGGCCTCGACCCCTCGCGCATTCATGTTGTCGGCCCCTACCTGGGCGGCGGCTTCGGCGGCAAGGACGGGGCGACGGTCCAGTGCCTGCTGGCCCTGGCGGCCATGCACGCCAAGGGCCGTTCGGTCAAGATGTGGTGGAGCCGCGAGGAAAGCCTCCTGGCAGGCTACAAGCGCCACGCGGCGCGGATGCGCTTCACGGCCGGAGCCAAGAGCGACGGCTCCCTGCACGCGGTGCGTTGCGAGCTGGACTACGACACAGGGGCCTACGCCCATCTGGGCGTGGAGATCATGGCCCTGGGCCTGGAGCATTCGGGCGGGCCGTACCGGCTGCCCCACCTCGAGGCCAAAGGGCGCTGCGTCTACACCAACAATCCCGTGGCCGGGGCCTTTCGCGGCTTTGGCGTGGCCCAGGTCAGCTTCGCCTTTGAGGGCATGATGGACCGGCTGGCCAGCACCCTGGGCATGGACCCCCTGGAATTTCGCCTCAAAAACGCCCTCACCCGGGGCGAGCGCAACTGTGCGGGCGTGACCATGACCACCTCCACGGGCATGGAGGAATGTCTGCTGCGCCTTGGCGACCATCCCCTGTGGAAGGGCCGCGAGGCGTGGCGGGCCGAAGCCCCTCCCTTCACCCGCCGGGCCGTGGGCGTGGCCGCGGTCTTCAACGGCATGGGCTATGGCCGGGGGCTGGCCGATTACGCCGTGGCCAAGGTTCGCCTGACCGGGGCGGGCCGCATCCGCATATACAACGGCGTCAGCGACATGGGCCAGGGTAATGCCTCCACCTTTGTGCAGATGGCAGGAGAAATCCTCTGCCAGCCCGAGTCGATGATGGAGCTGGTCCAGCCGGACACGGACCGCACCCATCCCTCGGGCTCCTCCGCTGCCGGGCGGACCACCTATACCTATGGCAAGGCCCTGATCAAGGCGTGCGAATCCCTGCGCGACAAGCTCTTCAACCGGGCGGCGCTCATGCTTTTTGTGGACGACGGCTCGGGGTTCGCCATGATTCCGGGCGGGGTGCGCCATCTGCCCACGGGGCGGGATCTGCCCCTGGCCGCCCTGGCCGCCATGATGCACCCTGACGACCGCATCTGCATGGCCGACCACCTCATGCCGGTCACGCCCGAGCCTGTGCGCGGAGGCGAGGTCTTCAGGCTCGGTTTTCCGCATCTCATCTTTCCCTACGCCGCCCATCTCGCCCGCATCGAGGTGGACGAGCTGACCGGCCGGGTGACCGTGCGCGACTACGTGGCCTTTACCGACGGCGGCAGGGTGCTCAATCCGCAGAATTTCGAGCAGCAGGTCCACGGCGCCGTGGCCCAGGGGCTGGGCTATGCCCTGACCGAGGACGCGGCCACCGAGGCGGGCGTGCTGCGCACCACAGACCTCTGCACCTACGTCATCCCCTCGTCCCTGGACCTGCCGGACATGGAATCCCACGCCGTGGAGACCGTCGAGCACACCGGCCCCTTTGGCATGAAGGGGATCGGCGAAGTGGGGCTCAACGGCCCGCTTCCGGCCGTGGCCTCGGCCCTGTTCCGGGCCGGACTGCCCATGACCCGCGCCCCCTTCACTTTAGAGCGAGTGCTGGCAGCCCTGGGGGGCGGTCCGGCCGGAGGCGGTGCACCCTCATGATCGTCTTCACCCTCAACGGCGTCGGGCGCAGTCTCGACGTGGACCCCACCCTGCGCGCCCTGGATGTCCTGCGCGAGCACTGCGGCCTGACAGGCCCCAAGGAGGGGTGCGGCTCCGGCGAATGCGGAGCCTGCGCCATCTGGATCGACGGCGTGACCCGGCTCTCCTGCCTGACACTGGCGGGCCAGCTCCATGGTCGGGAGGTGACGACCATCGAGGGGCTGGGCGCACCCGGAGTGGATCAGGCGCAAGCGGCGGCCCAGGGCTCCCTTCATCCGGTCCAGGCGGCCCTGGCCGAGCGGGGCGGGGTCCAGTGCGGCTACTGCACGCCGGGCATGGCCATGGTCGCGGCCGAGCTGCTGCGCCGCGAGCCGAACGCAGACCGGACCGCCATCCGCGAGGCCATCTCCGGCAACCTTTGCCGCTGCACGGGCTACCACAAGATCGTGGACGCCATTGAGGACGCGGCCGAAACCATGCGGAAGAAACGCTGATGCCCCTGCTCCTGCCCACAGGTCTGAACGAGGTCCTGGACCTGCTGGCCGAACACCCCGAGGCGCGGGTCCTGGCCGGGGGCACGGACCTGCTGGTGCGTCTGCGGGCTTGCGGGGCATCTCCCGGAACCATCGTCAGTCTGGAGCGGGTGGCGGGGCTAGGGCGCATCGAGGCCCTGGAGACCGCGACCGGCCCGGCCGTGCGTATCGGGGCGACAGCCACCATGACCGACCTGCTGCGCAGCGACACCGTGCATCAGCGGCTCCCTCTGCTCCACCGCGCGGCCTCGGCCTTTGCCGCGCCCACGGTGCGCAACGCGGCCACCCTGGGTGGCAATATCTGCACTGCTTCGCCCGCAGCCGACACCCTGCCAGCCTTGCTCGTCATGAATGCTTCGGTGGAGTTGGCGTCGCGCCGCGGAGCGCGCATCCTGCCCATCCCCCATTTCGTCCTGGGCCCGGGCCGCACGGCCCTGGAGCCGGGCGAGGTGCTCTCCGGCGTAGTCGTGCCGGTTCCTCGGGGGTTCACCTTCCACCATTTCGAAAAGGTCGGGCAGCGCCGGGCCATGGCCATCGCCGTGGTCAGTCTGGCCGCCATGCTGGCCGTGGAGGACGGCCGGATCAGGGAAGCCCGGCTGGCCTGGGGCAGCGTGGGGCCGACCGTCATCAGAAGTCCCGAGGCCGAGGCCATCCTCAGGGGCGGGCGACTGACCCTGAGCGCTCTGGCCGAGGCGGCCCGCGCCGCCCGCCGCGCTGTGGCCCCCATCTCCGATATCCGGGCCTCGGCCGACTACCGGCGTCAGGTGGCCGGCAATCTGCTCCTGCGCCTGGCCGATCTCCCTGGCCGGGGGCCGGGCGATTGACCGGACCGGCGAAAAACCAGTCGGGATGCAACGCAAACAGCCCCCTCGCATGATGCAAAGGGGCTGTTTTCATTGTCGCTCGCTGGCTATTGCCGTTGTCCGGGCTATCCGGCCGTGATTTCTATCTTGCGGGGCAGGACCTTTTCCACCTTGGGCAGATGGAGTTCCAGCACCCCGCCGACAAGGTTGGCCTTGATCTTGTCGCGGTCCACGATGTCGGTGATGGAGATGGAGCGCACATACTCGCACTCGCCGAACTGCATTTCCGAAAAACGCTCGTTTTGGCCCGGGGTCAGGATGGTACGGCCCCGGACGGTCAGCTCGTCATCCTGCAGGTCGATATGCAGATTCTCCCGGCTGACGCCGGGCAGGTCGATAAAGATGTGGAAGCCGTCCTCGCGCTCCAGAATGTCTGTGGCGGGCCGGTAGCGGGCCGGGCTCCTGTCTTCCTTTTTCACTATTTCGCTCATGTCCGTACCTCCCTTACGCTATTTCGATGTTGATGGAACGGGGTTTGACATCCTCGGCCTTGGGCAGGGTCACGGTCAGGATGCCATCGGTCATGACCGCCTTGACCTTGTCCCTGTCCACTGGAACGGCGATGTTGACAACCCTGTGGAAAACGCCGCTCTGGCGCTCCTGGCGGTAGTATTTTCCCTGGGGGGCTGCGCGTTCGCCCTTGAGCACCAGGGTTTTGTCCGAGAGGGTCAGCTCCACGTCGGCCAGTTCCACGCCGGGCAGCTCCGCCCGCACGTAGATGTTCTCGTCGTCGTTGCTCAGATTGAGCGGGGGATAGGCCAGACGGCGGTCATCCCCCATCGGGGATTTGAAGAACTCCTCGAACACGCGATCAAGCCTGGACGGGAAATGATACAGGGTGTTGAAATCGATAACCATGGGAGACACCTCCTTTGTCGTTGTTTTTGGGAAGATAGGCACGGTTTTTCCCGCGTCAAGCTCGCTTGTGGAAAAAACAGGGGCAGGCCGGCGGATGGCCGGACGCGGCGACAGGGCCGGACCGTGACGGTCCGGCCCTGTCGGTCGGCAGAAAAAATCGCGTTGTTGCGGAAGCTAGTCTTTGGCGGGGATGGGCCGCCCGGGCCATTGCGCCTCGGGCACGGCCTGATCCAGAAGCATGACCGGGATGCCTTCCCTGATCGGATAGATCACCGCGCAGGCGGGGCAGGACAGGCCGTCCCCGGCCGGGAGCAGGGCCACCGCGCCCCGGCAGCGCGGGCAGGCGAGTATGTCGATGAGTTCCTTGTCCAGGGTCATGGGTTCCTCCTTGCGGTCTGACGCAAGCTGTACACCCATCCGCCAAGGCTGGCAATGGCCGGAAAAGAAACCATGCCTTGACGCGGACCGCGCATGGGGGCACACCGAGCCCATGACACACGCCGACACCGCCCGCATTGACCCTGTTTCCGACACCGGCCCCGGGGCCGACCATGTCCGTCTGATAGCGGACCAGCTGACCGTTTCGGCCGGGCAGGTGGCGGCCGTGGCCCGGCTCCTGGCCGAAGGGGGCACGGTGCCGTTCATCGCCCGTTACCGCAAGGAGGCCACGGGCTCCCTGGACGAGGTGGCCGTGGCCCTGGTGCGCGACCGGCTCGCAGAGCTGGCGGCCCTGGACAAGCGGCGCGAGGCCATCCTGGCCTCCCTGGCCGAACGGGACCTGCTCACCCACGCTCTGCGCCGGGAGATCGAGGCGGCCACGGACAAGGCCCGCCTTGAGGACATCTATCTGCCGCATCGGCCAAAGCGGCGGACGCGGGGGACAATGGCCCGGGAGCGCGGGCTGGCGCCGCTGGCCGATGCGTTGCTCTCGCGGCCGGATATGGACCCCGTGGCCGAGGCGCGTCGATTCGTCACCCCGTCCGGCGCGACCGCCGATACCGCCCCGGAAAAGTTCGTGACCGACGCGGATGCGGCTCTGGCCGGAGCCCGGGACATCATTGCCGAGCGCGTCAGCGAGAGCGCCGAGGCGCGGCGGACCATGCGCGACCTGTTTCTTCGCCGCGGCCGGTTCGTCTCCCGAGTGGTCAAGGGGCGCGAGGAGGCGGGGGCCACCTACCGCGACTGGTTCGACTGGGACGAGTCGCTCTCCTCAATTCCGAGCCACCGCGCCCTGGCCATGTTCCGGGGAGAGCGCGAGGGAATGCTCAAGCTCTCCCTGCGCCCGCCCGAGGAGCTTGCCCTGGGGCTGCTGCGTCGCCCGTTGGTGCGCGGCAACGGCCCGGCGGCCCGGGAGGTGGGCGCGGCCCTGGATGATTGCTATCGGCGGCTTCTCGGACCATCCATCGAAACCGAAGTGCGGGCCGAGGTCAAGGCCAGGGCGGACGCCGAGGCCATCCGCGTCTTTGCCGCCAACCTGCGCCAGCTGCTGCTGGCCGCGCCGCTGGGGCAGAAAAGGGTGCTGGCCCTGGACCCTGGCTATCGCACCGGGGCCAAGTTGGCCGTGCTCGACGCCCAGGGCGCCCTCGTGGAACACACCACTCTCTTTCCCACCGGCTCGGCGCGGCAGCGGGACGAGGCCGGGAAAGCCCTGCGCACCTTGTGCTCCAGGCATTGCATCGAGGCTGTGGCCGTGGGCAACGGCACCGCTGGCCGCGAGACAGAGGCGTTTGTCCGAGCCCTGGACCTGGGTGTGCCCGTGGTTCTGGTCAACGAGGCGGGCGCGTCCATCTATTCCGCGTCCGAGGCGGCCCGGCGGGAGTTCCCGGACCTGGACCTGACCGTGCGCGGCGCGGTCTCCATTGGGCGCAGACTGATGGACCCCCTGGCCGAGCTGGTCAAGATCGACCCCGGTTCCATCGGCGTGGGCCAGTACCAGCATGACGTGGATCAGGCGGCCCTCGGACGCGCCCTGGACGATGTGGTGGCCAGCTGCGTCAACTCCGTCGGGGTGGATGTGAACACGGCCAGTGTGGAGCTGCTGGCCCATGTCTCGGGCCTTGGCCCGGTCCTGGCCGCCAACATTGTGGCCCACCGGGACGGGAACGGCCCTTTTGCCTCGCGCCGCGATCTGCTCAAGGTCAAGCGGCTCGGACCCAAGTCCTTTGAGCAGGCGGCCGGATTTCTGCGGGTGCGCGGGCAGGGACCGGGGCATGATCCGCTGGATGCCAGCGCGGTGCATCCCGAGCGCTATCAACTGGTCCGGCGCATGGCCCGGGACGTCGGCTGCGCTGTGGCGGACCTGCTGCGCGACGAGGCGGCCAGGGGGCGTATCAGGCCGGAAGCGTATGTGTCCGAGGAGGTGGGGCTGCCCACCCTCAGGGACATTCTGGCAGAGCTGGCCCGTCCCGGACGCGACCCCCGCGCCGGGTTCAGCGCCTTTGCCTTTGACGACAGCGTCAGCGACATCGCGGACCTGCGCGAGGGAATGCGACTGCCCGGCATCGTTACCAATGTGACCAAGTTCGGCGCCTTTGTGGATGTCGGCGTCCATCGCGACGGTCTGGTCCATATCAGCCAACTGGCCGACCGCTATGTGGCCGACCCGGCCGAAGTGGTGGCCGTGGGCCGCGAGGTGCTGGCCACGGTCATCGGCGTGGACCATGCCCGCGGCCGCATCTCCCTGAGCCTGAAGGGCGGGCCGGTGGATGAGGGCGCATGACGACCGTCCTCCATCCCTGTGGTTGATAACGGTTGTCAATGTCCTGGGGTTGGGCTAGGCTCGCTTCCACCCGTTACGATCTGAACCATCACTGCGATCAAAGACATGAGAATATCACTGCTTGCCTTGTTTCTGGCGTTGATTATTTCCAGCATCCCGGCCCTGGCCGCCGACTCCCGCTACCTGGACCGGATGGCCTTTGAATCCGAGATCAAGAGCATCGCGGTCGTCTCCCGGGTGCAGCGCATGGGGGCCGGGGCCGAGGGCACCTTTTTGCGCGTGACCTTCAAGACCGACTACGCGTTGACCTCCTTTACCCCGGAGTCCTTCACGGGCGGCTGCAACACCATGGAGAGCGCGTGGCAGCAGCGCTCGCCGGGCACGGTATATTTCAATCCCAAGCAGGGGCAGAAGGTGTTCGTCACCGTCTCGTCCAACGACGGGGCCATCACGAGCCTCACGCCGCTGACCCCGCTGCTTGACGCCGTTGTCCGCACCGAACCCTGGCGGCTGACCTACAACCAAGGCCGCGCTGTCATCCTCCCCAAGGACGACTAGCCGTGGCCCGGAAAGCGGGGAAAGGGGAGGAAAACCCCTTTTCTCCGTCAAACCCTCGGCCCCCCGAAGGAGCCGCCGGAGGCTTCCCGCCATTGACAGGTTTGCCGTGGCCGGGAATCGCGCCGCTTGTCCTTTGTCGGCGGTGCTGATACACAGCGGGCATATATGAAAAACACCCACGCCGTTTCGGCGCCGGCCCGATTCCGGCTTCCCCTGGCCCTGGTTCTGGTCTTGGCCGCCTTCCTGGCGGCGGGGCCGGCCTGGGCCCAGGCCATCAGTCTTCGGGCACCCTCCCTGGCCAATGTCTCGGGCGTGCTCACGGCCCGTTTCGGGGTGGGCGTGTTGGAGCCGGTGGTGCTCAAGGGCGAGCTGGAGGACGGGGCGCAACTCGCCCTGCGCTGCTCGGTCAGCCTGCGCACCGCCCGGGACTACTGGTTTGACGGTCATCTGGCCTCGGCCACCTTTGTCAGCACCCTTTCCCGCGACGCCCTGAGCGGCGAATTCGTCATGGCCCTGCCGGGCAGGGCCGCCCCCCTGCGCGGCAAGGACATCCAGGCCCTGCTCCTGGAGGGTTGGGGAGTTCTGGAGGTTGGGCTCGGGCCGTGGGACATGCTGGAGCGCGGCCGCAAGTACCGTCTCTCCCTTGACGCCTTCATGGCCGACGCCGACGCGCCCGAGGGGCTGTCGCGCTTCATCTACTTCTGGTCATTGGACGCCGGGGCCGGGACTTCCTTCCAACTGGATTTCACCTACTGAGGCGGCCATGACTCCCGATCCCATCCGCATCAACCCGACCACCAGAACCGAGCGGAAGCGGCGCAAGCGGGAGTATGTCGTGGCCGTGGTCTTCCTGCTGCTCATTGTCGGGCTGACCTGGGCCGAGCTGAAATACCTGAGCGGCGACTACTACCTCATCCTCAACCTGCTCATCCTCAACGTGGTCCTGCTGCTGGGCATGATTTTCTATGTGGCCCGCAACGCCGTGCGCCTGATGCTGGAACGCCGCCGCAGGGTTCTCGGCTCCAAGCTCCGCACCCGGCTGGTCCTGGCCTTCATCTCCCTTTCCCTCATCCCCACGGCCCTCATCTACCTCGTTTCGGTCAAGTTCGTGCAGACCTCGGTGGACTACTGGTTCAAGGGGCAGGTGGAGGAGTCCATGGAGCAGGCCCTGGAACTTGGCCGCGCCTTTTACGGCTCGGCCCAGGAGCGGCTGGAACGGCGCGGCGAAGCCATGATCGCCGAAATCCGGCGCAGCGGCTATGCCTGGGGCGGCAAAACCATGAACGACTACTTGGGCGGGAAGTTCGAGGAGTACGACTTCAGCCTCATCGGCGTCATCAGTCCAGAAGGGCAGGAACAGAACACCCATGCAACGGCACAATGGGAGCAGGCATGGCCCGAGATCAAGGAAAAGGTGGACTGGCAGAGCCTGCGTGCGGACCCGCGCTCCTGGACCACCATCATCCCCAGGCCCGGCAGCGACCTGGTGCTGGGCGTCACTCCGGTGGACGAGGGCCGCTCCGGCTACCTGGTCATCGGCGAGACCGTGGGCCATGGCCTGATGCACCGCCTCGACCAGATCGTGCGCGGCCTGGACGAATACAAGAAGCTCAAGACCCGCAAATATCCCTGGAAGATGAATCTGTACCTGACCATGGGGGTCATGGCCATGCTCATCATCCTCGGGGCCATCTGGTTTGGTTTTCGGCTGGCCAAGGAGCTGTCGGCCCCTGTCCAGGCCCTGGCCGCGGGTACCGAGCGCATTGCGCGGGGCGATCTCTCGGTGCGCCTTGAGGACCGCTCCGACGACGAGCTGGGGTTCCTGGTCCAGTCCTTCAACCGCATGGCCGAGGATCTGGAGCAGAGCCAGAAGTCCGTGCAGCAGGCCAATGTGCGTCTGGCCCAGCAGAATCAGGAGCTGGAGCGGCGCGGCCAGTATATCGAGGCCGTGCTCAACAACATCACCTCAGGCGTCATCTCCATGAACGCCGAGGGGCGCATCGGCACGGTCAACACCGCGGCCGAGCACATCCTGGGCGTACCCGGTTCCATGCTCATCGGGCGCAAGCCGCAGTCGCTGCTTTCTGGCGATTTTGCGGACATGATGAACGAGGCCCTTTCCTCGGTCAGCGCCAACCCCGGCACCCTCTGGTCCCGGCAGATCGACCTGCCCGTGCGCGGCCGCAACATCAAGGCCCTGGTCAACGTGGTCTCCTTGCGCAACGTGGGCGGGCGGGAGGCCGGGCATGTCGTGGTGCTGGAGGACATCACCGAGCTTGAGAAGATCCAGCGCCTTGCCGCCTGGCGCGAGGTGGCCCGGCGCATCGCCCACGAGATCAAGAATCCGCTCACGCCCATCAAGCTCTCGGCTCAGCGGCTGCAACGCAAGTACGGCGAGCGGGTCCATGAAAAGGTCTTCGACGACTGCACCGAGCTCATCGTCAAACAGGTGGAGCGGTTGCAGAACATGGTCACCGAGTTCTCTTCCTACGCCAAGCTGCCCGAGATACAGCCCCGGCCCGACCAGCTGGCCCCTGTGCTGGAAGAGGTGGTCGGCATGTTCGAGAACACCCATCGCAAAATCCGGTGGAAACTCGAGATATTCACGACCATCGACACCTTTTCCTTTGACCGCGAGGCCATCCGCCGGGTGCTCATCAACCTCTTCACCAACGCGGCCGAGGCCCTGCGCGGCCAGCGCGACGGGCGGGTGCAGGTTCGAGCGGGCCACGACGCCGAAGCCGGGCTGATCACCATCACCGTGGCCGACAACGGCCCGGGCCTGCCCAAGGACTCTTCGCGCATGTTCGAGCCCTACTACACCGAGAAGAAGGGCGGCACGGGACTCGGGCTGACCATAGTGCGCTCCATCGTGGCCGATCACGGTGGCCAGGTGCGGGCCACGCCCAACTCCCCCAGGGGCACGGTGTTTGTCGTGGAGATTCCCGGCGCCTGACCTGCCTGAGCGCTTCTGGTCCCGAACGCTTCTGGCCTCCGGCCGCCCCTCCCCCACTTCGCCTTCGCGCCACTCCGCGCCAGATCCCCTTTGGGGTCGCCAGAGTGCGAAACCACGCGCCGCATCCTCTGTCGCAGCAGCCGGAAGGCGGGTGCCGGGAGAGGCGTCGATACGTTATCGTTTGCGAAAAATGCTGTTTTTTCTACTAGTCAGCGCTTTCCGATGCGAAAAACGAGTCGGCCCAGGTAAAGGCGTGCTGGTAGCTGACGGCCACAGTGCCGGGAAGCAGGTCCAGGGTCTTGGCCGTGGTGCCCACCGCGTCCCAGTCCGACTGCTCAATGGCCTTGGCCAGGGCGAGCCAGGGGGCGTAGCGGTTGTTTTCGCCGCACAGGGCGCTCTTGATGTCGTCCTCCACGGGCAGGTGTCTGACGATGTCCTCCATGCGCATGTCGAGCAGGGCGTCGAGGAGGGAGAAGAGGCCGAGCATGAAGAGCTTGTCCGACTCCTCCTCGTAGCCGCCGCCAAGGGCCGCTGTCTCGAAGAGCTTGGCCCGGTGGGCAGAGAGGTAGGAAAGCTCAAGGCTTTTCTGCGAGGGGGCCATGTCGGTGAGGATGATCAGCCGCAGCCAATTGCGGATGGGCTTCCACCCGGCCAGGACCACGGCCTGCCGGATGGAAGTGACGGTGGTGGCGAAGCTGAAGCTGGCGGAGTTGAGGAAATTCAGCAATCGGTAGCTGATGGCCACATCGGCCTCAATGGCCGGGGCCAGGGCGTCGAAGTTCGGTTCGTCCTTTTCGATGATCTCGAAAAGCTTGAGCCGGGTGATCTCCGAAGAGGCGAGCTTGCGGCCCGACTCGGTCTGCGGGTGCTTGAAGAAGAAGCCGTGGAAGAGGGTGAACCCGGCCTCCCTGGCCCGCTCCAGGTCGTCGGCGTTCTCCACGCATTTGGCGATCATCCGGGAGACGCCGAATTTTTGGCCCTTGCCGACGATGGCGGCGAGTTCCGAGGCGCTTTTGCCGGTCATGTCCACCAGGAGCGCGTCGGCCATCTCGGCCAGCGGTTCGCTGCCCGGGCTCCCCAGGAAGTTGTTGATGGCTACCTCGTAGCCGTCGCTCTTGAGCCCCCGCAGGGCTTGGAGCAGGGCTTCCGGGGGGGCGGCACGCTCCCCAAGGGTGATGACCGTATTGCCCGAGGGCACGGCCAGGGGGGTTCCGGCGGTCACGTCCTCGGGGGTGAAGTGGATGAGCAGCCGCGAGCGGTTGCCTGCCAGCCCCCGGCACAGGGGCAGGTTGGCCACCAGGTTCATGGTCGCCTCGGAGTTGTCCGAGATCACGGCCCGGTCGGCGTCCTGGCTGTCGCGAAAAAGCATCAGGTAGCCCCAGGTGTCGTTGTGCGCGGTGAAAATGGGCTGGCGGGCGACGAATATGGTCTGGTAGGTGGTCTCGTCCATGGTCCCTCTCTTTGGGGGCGTGTGCTTGCAGGATTGTGGTCGTATTTTCCGATGGAGTCAATACGGTGAGTGGGCGCGGAGCATGATTACCGCGCAGCAGGGAGTGATCATTGTGCTTTCCTCCGGCCCTGGAGTGTATTATGTCAACGGCACTGTCGAGCACTCCGGCGGCGCGACGCCAAACCACCATGCAAGAGGTGCAGGATGCATATCGGAAAAGCCATTCGTCTGGAGAGGATCTTCAATCGCGACACCCGGCGCACCATCATCGTGCCCATGGACCACGGCGTGACCGTTGGCCCCATTCCCGGCCTGGAAAAGATGCGCGACACCGTGACCAGTCTGGTGGCGGGCGGGGCCAACGCGGGCCTGGTGCACAAGGGGCAGGTCAAGCTTGGCCACCGGATGCAGGGGCGGGACTTCGGGCTCATCGTCCACCTGTCGGCGGGTACGGTCCTGTCGCCCTATCCCAATGTCAAGCGGCTGGTGACCACGGTGGAGGAGGCCATCCGTCTGGGAGCGGACGGGGTGAGCGTGCATGTCAACCTTGGCGACGAGACCGAGGGGCAGATGCTGGCCGATCTGGGCGCGGTGGCCGCCACTGCCGCCGAGTGGGGAATGCCGCTTCTGGCCATGGTCTATGCCCGCGGCCCCAAGGTGCCCGACGAATACGCCCCCGAGGTGGTGGCTCATTGCGCCAGGGTGGGCGCCGAGCTGGGAGCCGACGTGGTCAAGGTCAATTACACCGGGGATGCCGAGACCTTTGCCCATGTGGTGGAGTGCGCCTGCGTGCCCGTGGTCATCGCGGGCGGCCCCAAGCTTGAGTCCACACGGGATTTCCTGGACATGGTCCGGGTGTCCATCGACGCGGGCGGGGCCGGGCTCTCGGTGGGCCGCAACGTGTTCCAGCACCGCGATCCCTCGAGGCTGGTGCAGGTCCTTGGCCGCGTTGTTCACGAGGGCCTGGCCGTGGACGAGGCCCTGGACGGCTACCGGGACGTGCTGTAAGCGCTCCTGCTACCATGGGAGACGCGGCTCTTCCGGCGCCTCCTTTTGCGTCTGCGCCGTTTCGGTCCCCTGGCCCGGGGGGGCGGGCCGTCCTGCCGGGCCAGGAGCAGAGGAAGGTTCCCCGGGCGTCTTTCCTGCACTCTTGATCACCCCGTCTCCTTCGCGGCCGAACCCGCCCTCGGCGGGCATCGGTACCTGAAGCGCATCATGGCTCCGAGCCTGTCCGTCGCGCCGGGGCACTGCCGCGGACACCGCAAACCCTGCGCGGCGGAAGTCCTCGCTCGTCGGGAGCCCCTCCCCCTCACTGCCAAGTATCAATAGCGCAGCCCGCATAGCCAACCTCGCGGCATCACGACCGCACACAACAATCGCAATGCTGATATTGTGAATAGAAAAAATACAGAATAAGCGTTGAAACATTAGGGTCGACAGCGGCGAATGTCCAGCAAAAACTGACCAAAATTGTACGTAATGTGCTATTTTACTTTGAAAAAAGTGTCAAATAACATTATAAGTTTTTGCTGATGCAGAGGCAGTGGGCTTCATGGCGGCTGGCGCGACATTTCCGAAGTAAAGAAAGGTCTGTTGTGGGTTGGTCAATACATTGGCCTCGGCCGTCACTGCATTGGCAATGCGTCGCGTCAGACCTGTTTGCATTTGCCGGGGCATGAGGGGGAGTGCAAAGACGGCGGCCTGCCGCCCTTTGGCAGAAGAGGGTAAGCCTTCACGCCGCACAGTGCCTGTCCTTGGTGCGGGAGTCGCCCCTCTCTGTCCGCCTGATCTGTGGGGCGCGAAGACGGCCCAGGGCCTCGGCCTTGGGTCCGTTTGCGTCGACGGCTCACCATTGCTGACGCCCTCGGTGCGCTGGCTCCTTTAGCGGGCTGACAGGAGAAGGGCCGGTTCCGACATGGTGTGTCGGAACCGGCCCTTGCGGTGTTGGTACAGGTGTTCCTGACGCTGCGTCAGGCCAGCCGTCATTCAATGCGTTTCTTTCGGCGCAGGAGTGGACGCGCACCGCCGCCCGGAAGCGCGTACGGCCTCAGGAGGCGTTCGTGCCCGTGAACACGAACAGGGGCAGCTCGACCTTGGTCTGCCAGCCGCTGTCGGTTTTGATGGCGGCGGAAAGGGTGTGGCGGCCCTCGGCGGCCACCTTGAGGCCGGGCAGCTGGAAGTTCATCTTGTGGAGCATGGTCGCGCCGGGGGAGACCTCCTGGATTCCGAGCATGATGCCCTCGCCCTTGGGCGGGGTCAGGGTCAGCGACACGGTGAAGGGCTGGCCGCCTTCGCTGTCCAGCTCCCACAGGCTGACGAAGAACAGGGGCGGCAGGGTGGCGGGAAGCGCCGGGACCACGGCGTGTTCCACGGTCCGGATCAGGGAGGTGCTGTTGGAATCCCTGTCAATGATCAGGTCGGCGCAGAGCAGGGCGTACACGAGTCTTGGCATGGAAGCCTCCGATGGCGGGCTAGGGGTCGTGCCTGAGCCCGGAAAGGGACAGGCGGAGATCCTCGGGCAGCGAGAGCACCGAGGCCGGGTCGATGTGGGCCAGGAGCAGAGCCGCTCCGGTGCGCTGGCTCGGGCTGCCGGTGGTCACTGCGCGGGACAGGGCCGGTATGGCGTCGTGGCCGATGCCGAGCAGGGCGCGGAAGGCGGTCTGGGCCAGGGGGGTGCCGGGCCGGTCGAGCAGTCGCACCAGGGTGGATGCGGCGTTTCTGCCGAGCCTTTCCTGGGGATACAGCCCCGAGGGGGTCGCGCCCAGCAGCATGAGATGGTGCCAGACCAGGGCGGGCGGAGGGGAGATGTTGTCGATGGTCTCGGCCACCACATGCAGCACCCGCAGGTCTTCGGTATCAAGGGCCCGGATCAGGGCCGGAGCGGCCGGGGCGGCGTCCGCGCCCATGTGCCCCAGCAGCCACGCGGCCTTGGCCCGGGCAAAGGCGTCGTCCGCGGCCAGGCCCGCGATGAGGGCGGGAAGGGCGCGTGTGCCCATGAGGCTCAAGCCATAGGCTGCCGCGTCCCGTCTGGCCCGATCCGGGTCGGCCAGCAACTCCACCAGCCGGGGGGCCATGGGCGGACCGGCCGCGCCGGCCGCATGGGCGGCCATGCTGCGCACCGTGGTGTCCGGGTCGGCCAGGGCGGCCTCTATGGCTCCGGCGGCCAGTCCGGGTGCGGGTAACAGGCCCAGGCCCAGGGCCGCGCCGCGTCGCCGGACGGCGTCGCCCTTGTCCAGGGCGGACACAAGGCCGCGCATGGCGGGCTGTCCCAGCCCCTTGAGGCGGGCGGCGGCTTGTTCTCGGGCCTGGGGGTCGGTTCCGCCGAGAATGTCGGCCAGGGCGGGAATCTCAGCCTCAAGGGCCTGGGCGGCCGCGCCCGGGCCGACCGGGAACAGCAGGCACAGGACTGGCAGGCAGCAAGTGAAAAGTCGGATGGCTAAACACATGTCTATCTCCTGTGCTCAGGGGCTATTTCCTGGTCATGTCGCTCCATGCCCAGACCACGTTTCCGCCGATGGCGCGGCGGATGTCGCCGTCGTAATCGCGCTCCAGGCGGTAGGTGACGGGCGGGAACTGCCGGCTGTTGTCCGAGTAGAAGATGAGTTCCAGGTCGCCGTCGAGGCGTTTGGTGTTGACGCGCTTGACCATGGTGCCCCCGTCCGGGCCGGGCTCGCTGACGAGCATGATCTTGCCCGCCGGGCTGGGATCGCGGTCGTTGCGGTCCACCAGCACGATGTCGCCGGGATGCAGGGTGGGGATCATGGACAGCTCGTTCTTGCCGACCTCAACGGCCACCAGATTGGAGCGGAAGCGGATGGACTCCTGATGCCGCCAGACAAGAACCCATCCTTCTATCCTGTCCTCGGGAATCAGGCCGGGTCCGGCGGCCACGGGCGAACTGGCCAGGGGCACGGCAAGATAGTCGTCCGGCTGCGGATCGGCCGCGCCAGGCACTGCCTGGGTCTTGTCCGGCAGACGGAAGCATACCTCGCGGGCCGCGTCCGCGGGCTCGTCGCCAAAGGTCAGCGAGACGCCGATGCGGTCCAGGATGTGCCCCAGCGAGTCGGCGTTGAGGCCGCGCTCGCGTTTGAGGAATCGGTTGAGCTGCGAGGGGTCGATGCCCAGCTCGTCGGCCATGCGCTTGTTGTTCGGATACCGCTTGCCCCGGCCCACCCGACTGAGAAGGGCCTGACGCACGTCTTCGGTGAACCCCATGATCCTCCCCTTATGAATGACGCGAAGTTACGGACATATATACACGGAATTTGATGAATGTCTAAAGTAAAATGACAAAAACTGTTGACTGCTTCATAGTCAAACGTCTACGATCTCCTTGTTCGTGCCAGTGGAGGATCTCTGCATAAGGAGTGTCAAATGATTGAAAATATGGAGCTTGTTAGAATGGAGAGCAGTGAGGCCGGAACCTTTGGCGCACTCCGCCTTGACGGGCGGGTTTTCTGCCTGACTCTGGAGCCGCCGGATCGGGGCAATGCGGTGGGCCTGTCCTGCATCCCTGCAGGGCGCTATCAGTGCCGCCGGGTCAAGTCGCCGAGGTTTGGCGACACCTTCGAGGTGGCTGGCGTGCCCGGCCGGACACATATCCTGTTTCACCGGGGAAATGTGTCAGCCGACACCAGCGGGTGCGTCTTGCTGGGGTCGCGTTTCGGCGTGGTGGGCGGTATTCGGGGGATTCTCGAGTCCGGCCGTGCCTTTGTCGCCTTCATGGAGCGCTGCGCGGGGCAGGATCGTTTTGAACTGACCATCCGCGATACAGGGGGGGAGGGCGTATGGACTCCATCTGCCTGAAGGGGGCCAAGGACATCTGCCTGGCCGTGGGCGAGAACCCCAAAAACATGCACCGTCTGGTGCGGGAGTATGGCCTGCCCGCCTGGAAGCGGGGCGTCAAGGGAACATGGCGGGCCCTGCCCGAGGACCTGCACACCTGGATGCGCGAGCAGCGCAATCAGCATCTGGAGCGGCCGCCGCTGGCCGATGTGTGCCGACCCTGGGCGCGGGATTCATGAGCGCAGGGTCGGCGCAGCCCCTGCTTCCGGGAGGGCTGCGTCCAACGAGGCGGGAGGGCTTGTCTGCATCACGGGATGGCGCACCGAGCCTGCGCCGCTGACGCCAGCCACGCCTTGACTGTCCGGGGTGGAGGCGACGCAGCGGACCCCAGGGTCGAATCCGCGCAGATACATGCGCTCGGCCTGGGCCAGGGAGGATTCGAGGCGGTTGAGCCGCTCGGCGAGCGGGTCTGGCTCGATGGCGCGGGAGCCGACGGCCGTCAGAGCCCCGGTCTCGGTCGGAATCGGCCCGGCCCGGCGCAGAGGTTCGAGCCGTGCTTCCGGTTTTGCTTCCGGTCGAACGTCATCCCGTGTCTGTCTTTCTGGCCACGGCGTGGCGAGGGAGGCGGTCATGGTCGGGTATATAGGGGTGGTCAGCCCCTTTGGCGGCACGGGGTCTGCGTCTGCCGGTGCAGCGAGCACTGGCGCTGCGGCGGGTTCCGCCTCGCTGACCGCGCTGGGGGCGGCCCCGGCGAGCAGGGGGTGCTGCTCCGGGGGTTCTCCCGCCGGGCCGATGAACCACGCGAACTTCTCGCCAAAAACCTCGTCCGGGGTCTTGTCGTTGACTGCGTAGTGGTAGGCATACTCGGCCACGGTGCAGGCCGTTCCCGCATACTGGACCGGGGCCGGGCCAACCAGCCCGAGAACGCCGAGCATGGCGTTGACGGCCAGACAGCCCGCCAAGGACGCGGGCAATGCGGCCAACAGGGTGGCGGGGATCCATGGGGTGCGTGACGGTCTTTTCATGCCAGGGGATGTGCATGACCCGTACCCGAGGAGGATTCTCCCTGGCGGATGGCCCCCTTGGATGGGGCTTTTCGGTCTGTGCGCGGTCCAGTGTCGGGAAACCGTCGCCCGGTGTGGCCGGGCTATGGGGTCGCGCCGGATGCCGGGCCGAGGGTGTTAATGGAGGTCACGGTCTCCAGGAGGATGCCGTCGGGCCGCGACAGGGTGGGCAGCTCAAGGCCCGGCTCCAGGGTGGTGATGACCGCGCTGCCGATGACTTCGCGGCCCGGCTTGCCCTGGTGCATGGTCCGAAGGCCCCAGACCGCGTGAAAGACCACGGGTTCGCCGTCGTGTTGGCCGATGTAGAGCATGATGTGGCCGGGCTTGCCTACCAGGGTCATGAACGGGGTGGCCCGGGCCAGGATGAACCGCTTCTTGGCCTGCCGGTCGAGTCCGGCGATGGTCGCCACCTCGCCGGAGGCCGCCTGGGGCCGGGAGTTTCGCGGCAGGAAGATGCCGAACGGGGCCATCAGGTCCATGACCGCCATGGAGCAGTCGCGCCCCTCGTACAGCCCGCCCCAGCCGTAGGGCCGCCCGAGCATGGCGTTGATCAGCGCGGTGAAGTTGGCGGGAGTGGCCGCAAGGGGCGCTGGCCGGACCACGGAAGAGGGCAGGAAGGCCACCTGGGCCACTGCATCGCCGCGGCGATCGCGCACCGGGATGACCAGGGCCATGCCATTGTCGCCGAAACCGCCCTGGAGCACGGGCAGAATCCAGCCGATGTGGGCGTCGAAGCGGAACACGCCGTCTCCGTCCACCACGGGCACGTCGTCGCGGACGATGGCGGCGTAAGTGCCGGTGCGAAAGAATGTCTCAAATCCGTCGTCCACCCAGGCGATGTCCGTGGCCCTGACCCAGCCGAAGGCGTACCGCGCCTCCACCAACACCCAGGCCCGATCCTCGCTGGTGTGGGTGGCGAGCAGCGGCGTACCCGCCGCCACCAGGGAGTTCTGCATCATGTCAAAGGGGAACCCTTCGCCAGCCCGGGAGGGGTCGTAAAAGGTGGGCGGCAGGGTGGGCAGCACCCGCATGTTGACGTTGGTCACGGCAATGGCCCGGCGGTTCATGGAAGGATAGCTGTCCGCCCGTGCGTAGCGGCCCAGGCGCTTGATCCAGTCCGGGTCGCGGGCCAGGGTGTTTTCGCCGAAGAGGTGCGCCGTGCCGAAGTGAGTCAGCCCCCAGTAGGCTGCGTCGGCCTCGATGGGCGTCCGATCCGGCTCCCACGGGGCGAAATGGGCCTGAAGAAACTCCGCGTAGGCCAGGGTCTGTGCTGTGTTTGCAATGAGCGGCTGTTCGGGATCAAGGCCGTGATACACCCCGGCGTCCTGGGCCAGGGGAATCAGGTCGGCCGCCGGCCCGTCCGGGGTGCGCGGGGTGCAGCCGGTCAGAACCAGGATCCAGACAAGGGCAATGGCCAGGGACGGCCGGATGGTCCGCGCAGGGCGGGATTTCTTCACTATTGCGATGGGGCGCACAGAGGTTCTCATTTCCGCATTCGATCTGCTTTGGTCCGAAAAGTCAATACGCCTGGGATGGCCCTGGCCGGGTCACTTCATGAACGCCTTGCCGACATGGAAGCCCTTGGCCACCATCGGCCCCAGGCCGTGGTAGGTGCCAGCGCCCGGAGCATAGACCAGGGGCTGCACCAGGGCCGGGTCAGGGTGCTTGCCGTCCAGCAGCTTGTCCGCATCGCACTTCACATCCTTGATTTCGCCCACCATCAGGGTGTGGGCGCCCAGGTCGTGGGAATGGATCAGGGCGCACTCCATCACCAGGGGAAACTCGTCGATATAGGGGGCGTTCACATGCTCGCCGCGAACCGGGGTCAGGCCCGTTGCCGCGAATTTGTCCGTCTTGCGCCCGGAGACCAGACCGAGAAAATCCGCCTCGGCGGCCAGGGCTTGCGGGCAGACGCTGACGGTGAACGCCTTGTGGCGCATGATACCCGCATAGGTGTGGCGGCCCGGCCGCACCGATACGGTCAGGCAGGGCGGCTGAGAGCAGCAGATGCCGCCCCAGGCCGCGATCATGGCGTTGGGCCTGCCTTCTTCGTCGTAGGAGCCAACGGCCCACACGGGTGTTGGCAGGGCCAGGGTGGCCGGGCCGAGAGATTTTTTCATGGTCCGCTCCTTGTTTTTCCTGAGCCTATGCCAACCCGGGACAAAAGAAAACCGGGGAAAGCCTCTCCCTGTTCAGGGCGCTGATGCTGCGGAGCTTCTCTGTCATGCGTCCTCGAACAGGGCGCGGATGTGGTCCGGGTCGCGGGTGGTGCCCAGGGCGCAGATGAGTCGCAGCCGGGCCTTGGGGCCGCCCAGTCGGCCGCAGAGGATGACCCCCAGCCCGGCCAGATCGGCCCCGCCGCCGGGATAGCCGTAGATGGGCCAGACTCCGCCCTTGATGCAGCGGGTGGCCAGGACCACGGGGATGCCTTGGTCCAGGCACACGCCAAGGGCCGGGACAACGGCTGGCGGCACATTGCCTGCGCCGAATCCCTCAACGACAAGCCCTTGTATTCCTAGGGTTAGCAAGTGATCGACAAGCGATCGGTCCATCCCGGTGTACGCGGTCAGGAGCGGCACGTTGGCGCCCATGTCCACCGGGTGGAGCTTGCGGCGCGGGGTGTGGGTCAGGGCGCGATCGGCCAGGATGACGGACTCGCCCGCCACATAGCCGACAATGCCTCCCTCGCGGGACTCGAAGGCATCCACGTTGAGGGAGTTGACCTTGACCGCGTCGCGGGCGGCGAAGAGGCGGTCGGTCATGAGCACACAGGCCCCGGTGCCGGGCGGCAGGGGGAGCAGGCAGGCGCGTACAGCGTTGATCAGGTTGCGGATGCCGTCGTAGCCGGATTCCGAATAGTAGCGCATGCTTCCGGTCAGGATGACGGGCTTGTCCGAGTCGATGACCATGTCGCAGAGGTAGGCGGTTTCCACCAGCACGTCGGTGCCGTGCAGAATGACTGCGCCCAGGGTCTGCGGGCGGGCCAGGGCAGCCTCCACCTCGCGGGCCAGGGCAAGCATGTCGGCGGGGGTCATGTGCGGGCTGGGTTTGTCCGACCAGGCCACGGGGCGCAGGGTCACACCCGGTCGCTGGGGGGCCAGCTGGTTGAGCAGCTTGTGGAAGTTGCCGCCCGGCGCCACGCCGGGCATCCCCTCGGCCGGGGTCATGCCGATGGTTCCTCCGGTGAAGAAGACGGCGATTTCTCCCTGTCTCTCTGTCTCTGTCATGGGTCGCCCCGTGCTGGCTGAAGTTGGTCGCGATGCCTCACGCCCGATGTTGCAGAGTTTGACGCAAAGCGCAAGGCCGGTGCGCGGGTACTCAGGCCGGTTCTGCCGCGGCGAGCAGGGCGCGGCGTAGGGACTCGATTTGTCCGGGCTCGGTCAGCCTGCCGCCTGAGCGGTGGCGAACGTGGAAGATGTCGGCGGCGCGGCCCTTGATGGTGGCGATTTTGGCCAGGTGGATGGACAGGCCGTGGGCGGCCAGGGCGCGGGCCATGTCGTGCAGGAATCCGATGCGGTCCGGCGCGGCCACTTCGACCACGGTGAAGGCATCGCTGTCCCGGTTGTGGATGGCGACCAGGGGGCGCAGTCTGGGCGATAAGCCGTTGCGGGCCAAAGGCGACCTGCGCCGCTCGGCCAGCCGGGATTCGAGATCAAGGCGGTTCGTCAGGGCAAGGGAGATGGAGCGGCTGACTCGGGGCCAGACCTCGTCAAGGAACAGGGCGTCGGGCGGCTGGGTTACGGTGAACACGTCCACGGCCGTGCCGTCGGCCCAGGTGAAGAGCTCGGCGGCCAGGATGTTCACCCCGTGCAGGGCCAGGGCTCCGGCCATGACCGCGAAAAGTCCGGGTCTGTCCAGGGCCGCGAGGGTCAGGCGGCATGTCTCTTCCGCCGGGCCGGGTCCGGCCTCGGCAAGGACAATCCCTTCGCCGCCGGAGCCTGTTGCGCCGGGATGATTTTCCCGGCGTTCCCGCGCCACGGCCTCCCACAGGCGCCGCACCAGCCGGATGTGCCCGGCCAGGGTCTCCGGGGCCAGGGCAAAGAGTGCGCGTCGGGGCATGGCGTTTAAGGCGGCGTCGACCGTATCCCTCTCCTCCGGGAGTGTCGCGGCCAGCACGGCGGCCCGAATCCCCTCCACGCGGCCAAGGGGGCCCGGCTCGGCGGCGATGCCGTGCAGCAGCTGCCGACGCACCTTGAAATACAGCTCGCCAAGCAGCGAGCGCGACCACGTGTTCCAGGCCCGCGGGCCGGTGGCCATGGCGTCGGCCATGGACAGGAGATATAGCGCGTCGAGGCGTTGAGGGGTTCGGACCAGTCCGGCAACCTCCCCGATGACCCCGTCGTCCGCCAGATCGCGTCTTGTGGCGGTCTTGGCCAGAAGCAGATGGTGGCGGACCAGGAAGGCCACCTCGTCCACGGTCCTGGCGTCGCGGCCGAAGCGTTCCAGAACCCTGGCGGCGATGGCTGTACCCGCCTCGCAGTGGTCGGGCTCGTTCTTGCCCAGGTCGTGGAAGAATCCGGCCAGCACGAGGCGGTCATGGTCCGCGATCCGGGCCGCGATCTCTCCGGCCCAAGGGGCGTCCCTGTCCGCTTCCGCCGAGGCGAATCCGGCCAGCCGGGAAAGGCAGGCCATGGTGTGACGGCCCACGGGGTGGACGTGATAGTCGTTGAACTGGATCAGGTGCTCCACCTGGGCGAATTCCGGGATCAGGGCGGGCAGGAGCCGGGTTTCCAGCAGTCCGTCGCAGGCCGGGCCGGAGCGCGGGGAAGAGAATATCTCCACCAGGGCGGTAAGGGTGGCGTCCTGGTCGGCAAGCCCCCGGACTATGCGCGGCAACTGGCCGCGAATCACCCGGCGGGTGTTCCAGGTCAGGGGCAGGCCGGAATAAGCGGATTCGAGAAAGGCGTCGAGAACCGTGGCCGGGTCCGCCTGGCTCCGGGAAGTCAGGCTTACGCCGCGTCCGTCCATCGCCACACCCATGCGGGTGGCTCGGGCGGTTTGTTCCAGGGCCGGGAATGCCTCCTGAAACAGGGCTTCGCGCATGGCCTTGATCCGGGTCATGGCCTGATGCAGGCGCGAAAGGAAGAACTCCACGGCCCGGCCGGTGGCTTCGGGCCCGGTGCCGGGTGCGGCAAAGCCCATGAGCCGGGCGGTTGGCGGCTGGAGGTCGAAGAAGAGGCGGTCGGTCTTGCGCCCGGCGCAGAGGTGCAGGGCGGTGCGTACCCTGTTGAGAAACGCCTGATCCTCGCGCAGCCGGGCCAACTCCTCGGGCAAAAAGACCGGCTCAATGCCGAGGGCCTCCATGACCCGCTGAAGCCAGAAGACCTGCTGACCGTCGCGCAGACCGCCCAGGCCGTTCTTGAGTTCGGGTTCGAGCATGGCGCTGGCGTCGCCGTACTGGGCGGCGCGGGAGGCGTTGTGCCTGCGCAGGCTCTGGACAAAGATGCGGCCGTGGCCGCGCAGGGCCTTGGTTGCAAAGGCGTCGCACAGTCTGCGGAACACCTCGGCGTCTCCGGCCAGAGGGCGGGCGTCCATGAGGGAGGCGAGAACCTGGAAATCCTTGCCCGCCAGTGAAATGCAGTCAGCCACGGTGCGTACGCCGTGGCCGAGGTCAAGGCCGAGATCCCACAGGGGGAAGAGCAGTGATTTGACAAAGGGCTCGGCCTGGCCGGGAATGCGTCGGGCAAAAATGAGCAGAATGTCCACATCCGAGCCCGGGCAGAGTCTGCCCCGGCCGTAGCCGCCCACGGCCACCAGGGCGAAGCCCGGTGGATGTTCGCCTATCTCCTTGACCCGCTCCTCGAAGTAGCGATCAACAAGGTGGGTGCATTCCCAGGGGAATCCTGCCACAGCGCCGCCCCTGGCCCGTTCGAACAGGGCGTCACGTCCGCTCTTGAGGCGCTCGGCTGAGGGAGGAAGGGCGGTGTGCATGGCTTCCGATGGATTGGGGCGGGCGGCGGGAAGGGGGTTCCCGCCGCCCTGGGGATGACCACGCCCCGAACCTGGGCCGGGGCGCGATGTGGTTGCCCTGGGGTTTTAGACGGCATCCTCGCCGGTCTCGCCAGTGCGGATGCGAACCACCTCGTCCACGGGGGAGACGAATATCTTGCCGTCGCCCACTTGGCCGGTGTGGGCCGCCTTTCTTGCGGCCTCGACCACCTGGGCGGCGAAATCGTCCTCCACCACCACGTCGATCTTGATCTTGGGGACAAAGTCCACCTGATATTCCGCGCCGCGATAGACTTCCTTGTGACCGCCCTGGCGGCCGAAACCCTTGACCTCTCCGACGGTCATGCCCTTGACCCCGATGCCTGCCAGGGCCGTCTTGACCTCGTCGAGCTTGAAGGTGCGGGTGATGATCTCGATTTTCTTCATATGCGTATCTCCTTGGGGCTCGTTACCACTGATAGCCGGTCTCGCTGTGTTCGGCGATGTCCATGCCCTTGTCCTGGGCCGCGTCGTCCGCCTTGAGGCCGACGGTGGCGTCCACCACCTTGAAGATGACGAAGGTCATGGCAAAGCAGAAGGCCCAGGTGGCGACCACGGAGACGAACTGTACCCACAGCTGGTGTCCGTTGCCAAGGAGCAGTCCCTCGGCCCCGATGGTGGCGAGCACTCCGGTGGCAAGGGCGCCGTAGGTACCGCCCAAGCCGTGGATGCCGACCACGTCCAGGGCGTCGTCATAGCCGAGCTTGTTCTTGAGAATGATGCCGCCGTAGCAGATGACGCCCGCGCCCAGGCCCAGCACGAGGGCGGCCATGGGCGAGACGAATCCGGCCGCCGGGGTGATGGCCACAAGGCCCGCCACGGCGCCCGAGGCCGCGCCCAGCGTGGTGGGCTTGCCGCCGTGGACCCACTCGGCCACGATCCAGGACATGGCCGCTGCCGCTGTGGCCAGATGGGTGGCCACGAAGGCGCTGGCGGCCAGACCGTCGGCGGCCAGGGCGCTGCCCGCGTTGAAGCCGAACCAGCCGAACCAGAGTATGCCCGCGCCGAGGATGGTCATGGGCAGGTTGTGAGGGATGAACGCCTGGGAGCCGTGCCCCTTGCGCTTGCCGATGAGGATGGCGCAGCACAGGGCTGCCGCGCCAGAACTCATGTGGACCACCGCTCCGCCTGCGAAGTCGAGGGCGCCCATCTCGTCGAGCCAGCCGCCGCCCCAGACCCAATGGCACATGGGCGCGTAGACCAGGAGCAGCCACAGGGCCGAGAAGACCAGAAAGCCGGGGAATTTCATGCGCTCGGCAAAGGCTCCCGAGATGAGGGCCGGGGTGATGACCGCGAACATGCACTGGAAGATCATGAAGGTCAGGTGGGGCAGGTTTTCGGCCGGTGAGCCCGCATTGTCCATGCCCACGCCGTCGAGGAAGGCAAAGTCCAGCCCGCCGATGAGGCCGCCTATGTCGGTGCCAAAGGCGAGGGTGTAGCCGACCACGGCCCAGAGCACGGACACCAGCCCGAGCATGATGAAGGACTGCATGATGGTGGCGAGCACGTTCTTGGAGCGGACCAGTCCGCCATAGAACAGGGCCAGGCCCGGGGTCATGAACATGACCAGAGCCGCACAGATGAGAATGAAAGCGTTGTCGACGAAGTTCATTGTGGTACCTCCGGCGGCGGCTATTGCAAATCCGGGGCCAAAGAAATCCGGCCGAATTTCCTTGCTTTCCACAAGAACGTGCATTTTGCCCTTAACAAAAGTGGCAAATTTTGCAAAATCTTTTCATAAATGTAAAACAAGAAGCTTTCCGCCGGGCGGCTGGACGGGTTGACCGCGGTCCGGCCGGGTCCTATGCTTTATCGGACCGCGCTGTCTCCCGTACCAAGGAGGTCCCGCATGACGCGAAGCCGCAGCGCCGTGATCGTTTTCTTTCTGCTGGCCCTGGCCGTGGGCGTGGCCTTGTCCCTGGACTACACCGACACCTACGTGGCAGAGCGGTTCCGCAAGGCCTTGGCAGCCGGGCAGTACCGGCCGGGCGAGCCTTTTTCCCTTGACGCCTTTCTTGATTACCATGACTGGGATGCGGTCTGTTTCGTGGGGCCGGGGCATGTGCCCGAGCTGCGCAACCGCTTCGGGCTGGCCTATTCCCCGGCCGTGCGCCAGGGCAGGTGGAGTCTGGTTTTTGTCCGCGCAGACGCCGTGGTTGCCGAGGTGGCCCTGGCCAACGAGGAGCTGGCTCCGCCCGAGCCGATGCCGGGCATCTGCCTTGAGCGATGGGCTGCCTTTGTCAGCATTGAGGAAGACGCCCTTTCCCGCCGACTGACGGTCCTGGGGCATTGACCGTTTCAGGCCGGATGTGGCGGGATTGTCAAAACCGCGTTCTCGGGGCTTTGCGGATCAAGGCTTGGAGCGCATCACGGCCCGGCCGGGCCTCTTTTTCCGCCGCTTCCCTGTCCCTAGCGGACATCCCGATCGCGGACGCCTATGAGATAGAGGATCGAGTCGAGCCCGAGGTTGGAGATGGCCTGGCGTGCGCCTTTCTTGACTTTGGGCTTGGCGTGGAAGGCGATGCCGAGGCCCGCGAGGTTGAGCATGGGCAGGTCGTTGGCCCCGTCGCCCACGGCGATGACCTGCTGCAGGCTGATGCCCTCCTGGTCGGCAATGGCCTGGAGCAGCTCGGCCTTTTTTTGTGCGTCCACAATCTCGCCCAGGGCGCGGCCCGTGAGCTTGCCGTCCACTATCTCCAGCTCGTTGGCGTGGACATGGTCGATGCCCAGCCGCTCCTTGAGAATGTTGCCGAAATAGGTGAACCCACCTGAAAGGATGGCTATCTTGTAGCCCACATTCTTGAGGGTGGAGATAAGCCTTTCCGCTCCTTCGGTCAGGGGCAGCCGCTCGGCCACCCGGCACAGCACGGACTCGTCGAGCCCCTCAAGCAGCGAGAGGCGCTTGCGCAGACTCTGCTTGAAGTCCAGTTCGCCGCGCATGGCCGCTTCGGTGATGGCGGCCACCTGCTCGCCTACCCCGGCTTCCTTGGCCAGCTCGTCGATGACCTCTGCCTGGATCAGGGTGGAGTCCATGTCAAATGCCACCAGACGCCGGTTGCGGCGGAAGATGTTGTCTTCCTGGAACGCTATGTCGGCTACCAGCTCGGCGGAGATGTCGAGGAATTTAGCCCGCAGGGCGGCAATGTCCGGGGGGGTGCCGCGCACGGTGAACTCCACGCAGGCGCGGGAGTTCTGTGCCGGCCGACCGGCCAGGGGCACTCGGCCGGAGAGGCGATGGATGGTGTCGATGTTCAGGCCCGACTCGCTGACCACGGCGGTGATGGCCGCGATCTGCTCGGCCGAGATGGACCGGGCCAGCAGGGTGATGATGTGGCGCTGCTTGTCTGCCTCTCCCACCCAGGAGGCGTAGTCGGACTCGGCCAGCGGGTGGAGCTTCATGGTCACGCCCAGTTCGTGGGCCTTGAAGAGCAGGTCCTTGAGTACGGGCTGGGAGTCGTGAGGCAGCCGAACGAGGATGCCAAGCGTCAGGAAGTTGTGGATGACCACCTGGCCGATGTCGAGGATGTCCACATTGAATCCGGCCAGCACCTCCGAAAGCTCGGCGGTAAGCCCTGGCCTGTCGTTGCCGGTCACATGCACCAGTATGATCTTTTCCATGCGTCTCGCTCCCCTGCGCGGGTTTTGCGGACCTTGGCACAAATCGGGTCGGCAGTAAATGGCGCGGCGGCGAGGGTGGCGGGGCGGGCTTTCCTTTTGGCATGCAATGTTGCATATCGAAAGAGGGCGAAAGCGCCGGGGAATCGACATTTCGGGCAACCAGAAACGAGGCGAGCAAGACCATGACCCTGCTGAAACTGGCGAAAGAGCGATTTGGCGACCTGACCGAGGTTGAGGAAAAGCTGTTTCTGGATATTCAAATGGACGGGATGGCTATCTTCCTTGACGACTTGGAGGACATTGATCCCTCCACCGCCGATTTGCCAGAACTCCCCGCCGAGTGCGTGGCCTGGCTGCTGACGGACAGAAAGGTGGGGGAGCTGATCACCCACCGGGGCGTGACTGTAGTCGGGGCGAGGTTGACCGGGGTGCTGGATGCGTCCTTTGCGCGGTTCCCGTGGCAGGTTAATCTATTCCATTGCCATGTGTCGGAGGGCCTGAATCTTCGGGAAGCCTCCTTGGGCCTGCTGCGTCTTTCACGCTCCCATGTCGGATGGTTGAGCGCCGATGGCATGGGGGTTTCCGGGGATGTCTTCCTTGGACAGGGCTTCACCGCCTGTGGCGAGGTCCGTTTCCTGGGAGCGAGCATCGGTGGGGACTTGGAGTGCAGTGGCGCAACTTTTGACAATGCCGGCGGGTACGCGCTGAGCACGAATCGCATGAAGGTTTCTGGGGCGGTTTTTCTCAACAAAGGCTTCAGCGCAGAGGGCGAAGTGTGCCTTGTGGGCTCATCCATAGGCGGGAAGCTTGAGTGCACTGGCGGCAGCTTCCAAAATTCAGGCGGCGACGCTCTGAACCTTGAAGCCGTCACCCTGTCTGGTGCCGTGTATTGCAATGGCATGGCCGTTGACGGGCGTGTCAAAATCGAAAACAGCTCACTGCACAGAAAGCTGCATCTTGCCGATAACATATGGGAGGCGGGAAGCTCCCTTTCGCTGATCGGGACATCGGTCAATGTGCTTTGCGATGGTAATGGGGCATGGCCGGACAAGGGGAATGTGCGCCTGAACGGATTCACCTATGAGGCGATCCACGATGAAGCCACCAAGGACGTTGCCGAGCGCCTCGCCTGGCTCGACCTTCAGCCGGATGACGAATACCGGCCCCAGCCCTATGAGCAGTTGGCGGCGGTGTATGCGCGAAACGGGTTTGGCAGTCAGGCCAGGAAGGTGCTCATCGCCAAGAACAGGCGGCTGGCAAGGTTCTATCGGCGCGACATGGCGGCTGGTCTCAAGCGTCTTTTCCGGTCATCGGGCGAAGCGGTATTGCCGGGATACGGTTTCCTGCCCGGAATCTGGCACCACGTTCTCGGTGCGGTGGTGGGCTACGGCTATCGGCCGCAGCGGCTTTTGTACCTGGCGCTGGGCATGGTGGCTTTGGGCTGGCTGCTGTTTGGCCTGGGCGGGCAGGGGGCCATGGTTCCGGCCCTGGACGGGGCGCAGGGGCATCCGCCGTTTCATGCCTTGATCTATTCCCTGGACACCTTTCTGCCCTTGGTCGATCTGGAGCAGAAGAACCGCTGGGTGCCGGACGGCCGGGTCTGGTGGCTGGGCTGGTATCAGGTCTTGCACATCCTGATGGGCTGGTTCCTGACCACCATGGGCGTGGCCGCCCTCATTGACCGCCTCAAGCGGTAGCCCTACTCTGTCTGCATCGCTGCCAGCTCCAGCTCTCCCGGGGCGAGGTGGCCGAGGACGCGGGTGATTATGAAGTCTTCGCTTTCGCGGATCAGGCGGGTGCGGCAGAGGTGGCGCAGGGTCAGGCGGATGCCGCCCGGTGCCACGGTGACATAAACCCGGGGGGTCATCTCGCGAAAATAGACCGAGCGGCGCTCGAAGGCGGCCCGGATCTTGTCGAGGTCCATGGATTGCGACTCCCGGTACGCCTCGGCTGCGTCCAGCAGGATGGAGCGCGCCCGCTGCCAGTCGCTGGCCGGGGTCAGGGTCAGGCGCAGCTCGTGCCAGAGGTAGCCCGCGCCCCGAGTGTGGTTGACCACGGGCAGGGTCAGGACATGGGCGTTTGGCACCTTGACCAGCTTGCCCGTGCTGTGGCCCGTGGTGCCGCAGCCGCCGGATTCGAGCAGGGTGAAGTAGAGCACGCCCTTGGCGATGACATCGCCCGCGTTCTCGCCCACCTGGACCCTGTCGCCGATGGCGAAAAGCTCGCGCCAGAAGATGACGAAGGAACCGAGGAAGTTGAGGATAAACTCCTTGGACACGATGGTCAGGGCCGCGGCCACAAAGGTCAGGGCCGCGAAGACCGGGCTTAATCCCTCGAACCAGATGAAGACCAGCCCGACGACAAAGGCGATCATGGTCGCATACTTGATGGCGTGGGGCGTCTCGGCCACGGGTCTGCCGCGGCGGGTGGCAAATGACCGGGCCATGCGGGCCAGGACCAGCAGGGTCAGGGCCAGGGCCACGGTGTGGGCCACCTTGACCAACTGGGGATTATCAAGAATCTGGAGGATCAGCGCATCCATGAAAACTCCCGCGTGGACATAGGTGGTTTCGTCGGTATATTTTGATAGCAGGAACCCAGGCCCATGACAAATCAAGGGAGGCGCCCATGTTCGATTCCCTGCGCTGGATGCGCGTCAAGCACGACAGCCCTCCGGGCTCCCTGATCTATGCGGGCGAGGGGCGCGACTTCGCCCCCTTCGTCGAGGTGTGCGCCTACTCCCGGGACGCCCTCATGGAACGGCGGCTGGACCCTGGCGAGAGCATCGCCCCTGCGCCGGATCGAGTCAACCTCGTGGTGGTGGTGGGCATCCATGATGCCGAGACCATCCGCCGGGTGGGCGCTGATCTCGGTTTCCCCGCTCTGGCTCTGGAGGATGTGATGAACGCGGGCCAGCGGGCCAAGTTCACCTTGGCAGACGACGAGACCGCCTTTGTCGTGCTCAAGCATCTGGCCGAGATCGATGGAAGCTTGGTCAGCGAACAGGTCAGTCTGTTCTGGCGCGACAATCTGGTGGCCGTGTTCCTCGAGCGCGAAGACGACCTGCTCGACGGCGTACTGGCCCGCATCCGCAAGGGCAAGGGGCGCCTGCGCTCCGAGGGAGGTGCGTATCTTCTGTGCGCCATTCTCGATGTGCTGGTGGACTGCAACATGGCCGCCCTGACCCGTTTCGGTGAGCTGGCAGAGGCCCTTGAGGCCCGTCTGGAGGGCCGCACCACCGATGATCTGCTGGGGCGCCTCTACACCCTCAAGCGAGAGGTGCTCCTGCTGCGCAACCAGCTGGTGCCCATGCGCGAAATGTTCAAGGCCCTGCTGGGCGAGGATGCGGACCTGCCCGAGCCGGTGCTGCCCTTTCTGCGCGACGCGGCCGGGCATCACGAGCAGACCGTGGACGCGGCCACCACGCTCCACGACATCCTCAAGTCCATGATCGACTACCAGATATCGCTCCTCTCCATGCGGACCAACCGGGTCATGCAGTTTCTCACGGTCATCGCCACCATCTTCATCCCGCTGACCTTCATCGCCGGGGTCTACGGCATGAACTTCGAATACATGCCCGAACTCTCCTGGCGTTACGGGTATTACTATTCCCTGGCGATCATGGGGGCGGTGGGCGCAGGCATGCTCGTCTACTTCCTGCGCAAGCGTTTTTTATGATTCTCGCCGGTTTTTTCGCGCATTGCTTGTCTTCGGGCTGTGCAGGACGTATATTGTTCGCAATCGTGGGCCATGGTCCGATGCGGACAACGGCCCGGCAGACAGGGAGGCCGCATGCGGTTCGCCGACGATTCCCGGCGCGAGGAAGCCAGGACCCGGCTCGACTTCGACTCCGACGAGGAGCGGTTCGAGTATGTGGTCCGGCGCATCGAGGAAAAGCTCGACGACTACGAGGGGTACGACTTCACCCTGCGTCAGGTGCGTGCCCTGAACATTTTCTTCGAGCTGGCCCAGGAGGTGCGCGGGCGGGACATGTTCTACGCCGTGTGCATGATGATCCCCAGGGTTCTCTTCGGTCTTGAAAGCTCCATTTATCTGCTGGAGGACGAGGAGACCTTTGCCCTGGCCGATTGCTCCACGGACCGATGCGCCTTTGAGCCGGTGCGTACCTGGGACCACGAGCTGACGCACCATGTCATCCTCTCCGGGGACCGCCTGCACATCCCCATCCGGTGCAATCCCCACTATGCGGACATGCTTCCCTTTCAGCCGCCCCACAACATCCTCGGCTCCTTTGTCCTCCACCCCTGCGGAAACACCCAGGGCCACGAGTGCCTGTTTCTTGAAAAATACGTCAACCGCGTGGGCTACCAGCTCCATCAGCGCATCATCCGCTCGCGAAACCGGGAACATCTGCGGTTCATCAAGTCCATGGTCCAGGACATCGGGCACAACGTCATTGTGCCCAACATGTACTTCAAGCTCTATTTCAACCGGCTCAAGCGGCAGATCGAGGAACTGCACATGACCACCGAAGGGGTGCTCATCCACATGGCCCGCTGCGCCGACGGGGAATGCGTGCGCCAGGGCGAGCGGCTGGCCCGCACGGCCGCGGCCATCGAGGCCCAGTACCAGGAGATCTACCGCCACTACGAGACCACCTCCATGTTCCTTGAGACCCTGTTGCGCCGTCGCCACTTCGAGGAGGGGCGCTATGTGCTGGAAAAGCGCGAGGTGGACCTGCGCACCGGGGTGCTGGAGCCGCAGCTGGAGCGCTACCGTCAGGCCCTGGAGGACCGGGACGTGCAGATCGGCTACCAGCTCGGCGGTGCGCCGGACCAGGAGGTTCGCATGGTTATGGACCGGGGCCTCATCGCCCAGGTCTTTGCCAACTTCCTCTCCAACGCGGTCAAGTACACCGAGCCCGGAACCCTTCCCGACGTTGGCCGGGGCAAGTTTCTTTCCTACGGCTGGCAACTGCTCAAGGATTACTACGGACCGGGCCGTCCGGCCATCCGGCTGTGGGTGATCACCACCGGCCCCCCCCTGCGACTGGACGATCCCATGGCCGTGTTCAAGCCCGGATTCCGGGCCGACAATGTGGCCAGGGAGAGCGGCACGGGCAGGGGGCTCTACTTTGCGCGTCAGGTTGTGGAGCTGCATGGTGGCAGCGTGGGCTACCGCCACGACGGGCGCGGCAACGAGTTCTACTGCCTGCTCCCCTTCGAGCAGGAGCCAAGGGAAAAACACGCCGCCCCCGAGTCGATCAGCCAGGACGCCGCGACCGTGGAGTGCGGCGATTCGCGGCAATGAGTCTTTTGGCAGGGCCTGGGCGGGCAAGGCGCCGTTGTCAGCCGTGCGTCTCTCCTGTGTCGTCCGGCTGCGGGGTGGGCGGCTGGCCCTTCTCGTCGTCAAGGGGGCGGCGGCCGGCCAGCATGCGGCGGTAGTAGGAGAGGCACAGGCAGGTGGCAGGCAGGGCGATGAGCAGTCCGAGGAATCCGAGCAGTTTGCCCCAGATGGACAGGGAAAGCAGGATGAGCCAGGGCGAGAGGCCCAGGTTTTCACCCTGGATTCTCGGGATGAGTATGATCTCCTGGATGGCCTGGACCACGGCGAAGACGAGCAGCACCAGGACGATGCCGATCCACGGCGGCTGGCCCGCCTCCAGCGAGGAGAGCCCGGCCAGGGCCACGGCGGGAGCGATGCCCAGGGTGCCCAGATACGGGGCGATATTGAGGATGCCGATGAACATGCCGAGCATCACGGCCATGGGCAGACCGATGAGGACAAACCCCACGGACAGGAGCGTCCCCACCAGCAGGGCGATGATCATCTGTCCCCGGAAATACAGACTCATGGTCCGCTCGAATTCCTGCATGAAGGCCGCGGCTCCGGCCCGGTAGCGCTCGGGCAGGTAGTCCTGCCAGCGCTCCCGGATTCTGGCGAAGTCCGCCAGCAGAAAGATCACATAGAGCAGGACCACCCCCAGGCCCAGGACCCAGGCAAAGAGGTCCAGGGTGCGGTAGAGCACGCCCCGGACGCCGGGCAGCAGGGTTCCGGCCACTCGGCGCATGGCCTCCACCGCGCCGTCGCTGGTGAAGAGGGCTCGCACGTTTTCGTCCCCGGCCATGGTACGCACCCAGACCCAGACCTCGTCGGGCAGGTATTCCCTTGCCCGTCTGGCCAGGGCCGCATTGCCCGCCAGATCGGCCAGCACCCGGCCCATGTGGGCGAACTCCGCCGCCACCAGGGGGGAGAGCAGCCAGACCACTCCGGTGGCCACGGCGGCCAGCCCGGCCACGGTGATGGCCACGGCCAGCCAGCGGTTGCGCACGGCGCGTTCCACCCGGCTGGTCAGCGGGTTGAGCAGATACGCCAGGAGCAGGGCCACCACAAAGGGGATGAGCACGCCCGAGAGGTAGCCGAGCATCCAGACAAGGCCTGCCACAAAGGCTGCGCCAAGCAGCATGCGGACCACGCTGTCCAGGGTGTATGGGGTGTCTTTGAGCATGGCGACCTTCCAGGCGGTGGGTGTCTTTCGTCAGTCTCTTCCTATCAGCCCCGGCGGCTTTGGACAAGCCGAGGCAGCCCATTCCGGCGGACACGACAAAGGCCCCGCCGGGCGTATTGAGCCGGGGGGCCTTGTTGTCTGTCGGTCGTTGTCGGCCGTTACTTTCTGGAATCCACGTACCAGCCGCTCGATTTGGTCAGCAGGTCCTGAACCCGGCCCACCAGGGCGTGGGGGTCGGTCAGGTAGCCTTCGAGCAGCAGGGCGGACTCGAAGAGCTGGTTGGCCGCCTGGCCGATGAACGGGTCGTCGGCGTCCTGCTCGAAGATGGTCAGCATGTTGCGCACCAGGGCGTGGTCCGGGTTCACCTCCAGCACCTTCTTCGGGATGGAGGTGTCCTTGCTGATGACGCGCATGATCTTGTCCATGGAGCTGGTGACGTTGCCGTCCGGGTTGGCCAGACACACGGGCGAGCCCGAGAGCCGCCGCGAGACCCTGACCTCGGTGACGGATTCGCCAAGGGCTTCCTTGATGCGGGCCAGCAGCCTGTCCAGGGTCGTTTTCTGGTCGTCGCTGAGGGGGGCGGCCTCTTGGTCCCGTTCCAGGTTCTCGAATCCGTCGAGGGTGGCCATGTCCGCGTGTTCGGCCGCCACCAGGGCGTGGCCGTCGAAGTCGCGCAGGGCGTCCATGACGAACTCGTCGATGGGCTCGAAGAGGTAGAGGACCTCAATGCCCTTCTTGCGGAAGACTTCCAGGTGGGGGGAGAGGCCGAGCGCCTCGCGGCTTGGGCCGTAGGCGTAATAGATTTCCTTTTGCCCCTCCCTGGCCCGGGAAAGGTAGTTGGCAAAGGAGGTCAGCCCCTCGGCGTTTTCACTGGCCGAGGAGTTGAAGCGCACCAGCCGGGCGAATTTGTCCTTGTTCAGAAAATCCATGTATCCGGCCTTGAAGAGAGTGCCGTGGGCGCGCCAGAACTCGGCGTAGCGGTCCGCGTCGTCCCTGGCGATCTTCTCCAGGTTGTCCAGCGCCTGCTTGACCAGGGTGGAGCTGATCTTGCGCAGGAGAAGGTTGTCCTGAAGCGTCTCGCGGGAGATGTTCAGGGGCAGGTCCTCGGTATCGACCACGCCTTTGATGAAGCCGAGATACTCGGGCAGAAGATCCTTGTTCTGCTTCTCGATGAGCACGCGGCGGACATAGAGATCAAGCCCCCTGTTCTCGCGGTTCATGCCAAAGGGATCGTCGCCTGCCTTGGGGATGAACATCAGGGCGTTGAACTGCACGGGCGCGTCCACCGAGGTGTGCAGGGTGTCGAGCGGGTCCTCGGCGTCGTAGGTCAGGAACTTGTAGAACTCGGCGTACTGCTCGCTGGTGATCTGGAACTTGGGCTCGCGCCACAGGGCGGTGACGGTGTTGACCCGCTCGCCGTCCACATGGATGGGGAAATTGATGAAGTTGGAGTGCTTCTTGATGATGGACTTGAGGTGCGCCGCGTTGGCGAATTGCCCGGCCAGATCGTCCTTGAGCCTGACCACGATGCGGGTGCCGCGGGCCACGCCGTCCTCTTCGAGTTCCTGGAGTTTGTAGTCGGTCTTGCCGTCCGAGGTCCAGACCATGGGTTTGGCGCCCGGCTCAATGGAGCGGGTGGTCACTTCCACCTCGTCGGCCACCATGTAGACCGAGTAGAAGCCCACGCCGAAGCGGCCGATGAGGGTATCGAGGGACTCCTTGCCCTCGGTGGCCATTTTCGTCAGCTCGGCCGTTCCCGAGTGGGCGATGGTGCCGATGTTCTTCATCAGCTCGTCGCGGGTCATGCCCACGCCCGTGTCGGTAACGGTGACGGTCTTGGCGTCCTTGTCCGCCTCGATGCGGATTTCAAGGGGGGTGTCGTCCTGCCCGCCTTGGGCGGTGGTCAGGAAACGGACCTTTTCCAGGGCGTCCGAGGCGTTGGAGATGAGCTCCCGCAGGAATATCTCCTTGTTGGTGTAGAGGGAGTGGACCAGGATGTCGAGGAGCTGGCTGACCTCGGCCTTGAACTTGTGGGTGGTTTTCTTGCCCATGCGGTTGTCCTCCGAAACGTGCTGTGCGCGAAGATCCGCCGGGCGTTCGGCCCGGCGGGGACGCGAAAATGATATGTGGGTGGGGCGCTGACGGCGGTCAGCGCCACGCGGAGTTAGGTAGTCACGGAACGGATCTTGTCAAGGAGGTACTTTTCCATCTCGCGGCGGTCCTTGCGCAACCGGACCATCTCGGCCTCCATGATCTTGAGCTTTTCCCTGAGCAGCTCGTTTTCCGCCTTGAGCTGATGGGTTTCCTCCATCTGGGCGGTGATGCGCCGGGCAGCGTCCTCCAGTCCCTGGCGAACCTCGGCCACATCGGCGCCGTTGCCGCAATCGCTCCCGGCCAGTACGCTGCGGACGCCCTCGCCCACGCTCCGCGCGATTTCCAGGCCGATGGCCGCGGCCATTTTCATGGCGGGCTCCATGGCCGATTCCATGGCGCTGGCAGCCATGGCGGGGGGCAGGGAGACGCCCTGTGGCATGGCGTCGGCGTGGAGCGGGTAGTCGTGGGAGAGCTGGTCCATGACATCGCGGGCCGTGTGCCCTTCCTTGAGCAGCCGCGAGATGGTGCCGAAGACCTCGACGGCCTCGGGCCTGAAGCGCTTCTGCCGGCCTCGACCCACGCTGGGCAGGTGCTGTGCAAACCGATTCTTCCAATAGTGGACTGTGGATTCCGGCAGCTCCAGCTCCCTTGCGATCTCGGCCACAGACAGCACCTTCTTGCCGCTCATTGCTTGTTCCCCCTGATGTGTTGCCTTGTTGTTTTTCATTGGAGTACAAAAAAAATCGCGTCATCTCAAGAAAAATCTCTATTTATCTGCTTAATTTCAAAGAGTTTTTCCTCTCTGCGGCGGTTGTGGTTGAAATTCTTGATATTTTCTAGACAATATCGGGATTCTGTTGCTGCGCGGTTGTGGCCGGTTGCATGGCGTTGCAGGTGGTTGCTGGCCGGGGTTGTCGTCGGCAGGGGAATTGCGCACCAGGGGGATTGTCCGTATAACCGAAGCGCCCCTGGGCTAAGGAGGATTCGGCGATTCATGACCAGACAGACGTTGATGACAGGCGCGTATCTCGCGCTCAGGCTCGGCCTGGGAGGCGCGTTCGTGTATGCCGGGGTGCTCAAGCTCATGGACCCCATGGCCTTTGCCGCTGCCATTGACGGCTACGGGCTGGTGAGCTGGAGCACGGCCAAGACCCTGGCCAGGGTGCTGCCCGCAGTGGAAGTGGTCACCGGAGCCGGGCTGGTTTTCGACATCCGCGGGGCGTTGGGGCTGGTTGTGGCACAGTTGTTGGTGTTCATGGGCGTGCTGGCCTGGGCCATGCACCTGGGGCTTGATGTGGACTGCGGCTGCTTCGGCCCGTCAGGGCTTCCGCCGGGGATCACGCCCCCGCCGCCCTCCGATGGCCTTGGCGAGACGGCCAGGGCCATGATCCGCGATGCGGCCATGCTCGCGGCAGGCGGCTTGATCCTTTGGTTGCGGCGGATTCTCGGCGTTCGCCCGCGTCCGCATCGGCGCGGCTAGGCTTTTGCGGGCAACGCCGGAGAGGCCGGGCATGGACAGCCTGGGGCGGCGTGGTTGCGAAAAAGATGTGGCCTTTGGCTCTGGCCGGGGGTATAGAAGAGTCCGGTTGACGCCGATATGATCGGCTCCGAGGGGATGCGCCGCATTCCCCGCACAGCTGTGAGGTGAGCGATGGGCCTTTTTTCGAAAAAAAAGACAGACAACACCGAGCTGAACGCATTCCTGGGCGTTGGCACGGAGTACCGCGGCAAGCTCGACTTTGTGGGCGCCGTACGCATAGACGGCCGTTTCGATGGTGAGATTTCCACCGAGGGCGATCTGGTCCTGGGGCGCAAGGCGCACATCACAGGCACAGTCCGGGTGGGCAGGCTGACCTCGTGCGGCCGTATCGACGGCGATGTGGTGGTCACTGAACACACCGTGCTCGAAGCGACCTCGGTGCTCAACGGCAGTCTGCACACCCCCGTGCTCACGGTGGAGCGCGGAGCAGTCGTGGAGGGTTGTGTGTCCATGAGCGGGAACGCCGGACCTGTCAGAAAAAAAGTGGTGGCAGCCGATTTCGGCGGCAAGGGAGTTTCCGGGAGCGCGGGCCAGCCGGATGCGGAGCCGTCCGTGTCGTCCGGTTCCGTGGCCCGGACCGGCTCCGATGACGCAAGCATCTAAGGAAGGAAGCATATGTTTGAGCTGGTGATTGAACGCAATGGGGTGGAGCTTGTAGTCTATTCTGCCGAGAGCCGGCGTGAGGTGGAGCTGGTGCTCCAGCGTCACATCCGCTCCCTTACGGCAGGCTCCGCTTTTGTCCGCGAGGCCAAGGTCGGCAAGTAAGCGGCGAACCGAGGTTTGCGGGTACTTGACAGGCTGCTTTCGAGCCGGGACAACGCCATGGAAAAGGGCCGCTTGCGCGGCCCTTTTCTGTTTGGGGGTTCACTGGTTGAGGAGGTTAGGATCTGCGTTCAAGGAGGTGTGGTGTATGCTTAAAAAACTCTGGGTCCAGATTGCGGGCGCCGGGCGGTGTGGGGGCTTTTCACCCGGACGGCCACTGGAACCGGAGTCCTGAAGCCAGGCTTGTCTCCCTCGCCTACCCGGATGCCGGAGAAGGCATCCGGGGAGGAGAGGAGGGACCGCCGCAACAAGGCGGCGGTCAGGATGATGAGAATGAATGTTGCTGCGTCGTGCATACACACTCTTAGCATCTCCTGTGCCAAACATTTTTAGGCGTTATTTCAGTATGTTGCAAATTGTTGTTACAGCAACGATTGTGCAATGTGCAGGTTTTTACTCCTGTGGTTGTGCTTTCTTCTGCACTTTGCTTTCGGTTTATCCGCCCCGCCCGGGCAGGCAAAGGAGAAGAGCCGCTTGCGCGGCTCTTCTCGGTTGGGGGGTTCACCATGAGGAGGGGGATGGTGCAGGATGTTTTTGGGGTGTGTTCAGGGCTTTGTGCGCCGGGTGTGCGGCCTTGCCGCCCGGTGTTGCCTGGATGGCCGGCCCGTCACCGGAGCAGGCCGCAGGACTTGGTCGTTGTCCTGCTCTTCCCTTCTGGCGGCTGAAGGCTCTCGGGTGGAGAGCAGCGACCGCTTCAGCAGGAGGGCCATCAGAACGAGAAAGATGAAGGTTGCCGCATTGTTCATGCCCTGGCTTAAGCATGACTCATGCCAAAATTTTATCGATAAATTCTAGCTGGTTAAAGTTTGTTGCTAGTGCAACAGATGTGCATTCTGCACACAAGTGCAAGGCAAGGGTTTTCTTGTGCAATTCTTCGACCGCGGAAAGGCCTGTGCATGGTCAGGACGGCAGGGGGGTGAGGGGTGGGTCTTTTGGGCAGCGGTCAGGCGACCAGGGCATAGACTCCGCCCACCAGAATCAGGCTTGCCGCCCGCAGGGTCTGGTTACAGGCGATGAGCCTGACCGCCATGCGCGGCTTGAAGATGCCTGCGTAATAGGGAAACTGGTGGCGGAAGGCACGCATGGGCGATGAGAGGATGTTGCCGACCATGAGGGCCAGCACGATCTGATACTGGGTCAGTCCGGCGTCGGCGATAAGGGCCCCGGCCACGGCCAGCCCGGCGGTGAATTCCGCGGCCATGTGAAAGGCCACGATGGTCAGCGCCTCGGGGGGGAGGAAGGAGAAAAACCCCACCTGCCCGGCCATGAACTGCTCAAGCCAGGAGAAGAGTCCGGCCTGCTTGAGCAGAAAGAATCCCGCGTAGATGGGTGCCGTGATGTACAGCACCCTGGGCAGACGCTCGAGAAATCGGCGCCATGTCTTGCGCAGGGCCGAGCCCTTGTCGCGCATGGCCTCGGCCTCGTCCAGACGACAGGGAACGCACCCCTCGGGCACGGGCGGCAGCAGGAAGCGGCCGGCAACCACGATGGACACGGTGCGCAGCACGGCGGCCACTGCGGTGAGGCCCACATACACGGCGGCCGTGCTTCCGATGAACGGGGCAGCGATGAAAAAGACCGTGGGCAGATGCAGGAAATAGGTGGGCAGACTGTTGAAGAGGTTGGAAAGCATCAGCTCGCGGTCGCTGATGGTTCCCTTGGCGTGGGCTTCGGAGAGCATGGTGTTGGCCGTGATGCCGGAAAAGAAGGCCATGGAGAAGCTGGCAGCGGACACATCCTTGAGCCGGGCCCGCCGGGCCAGGGGATCGGCCAGCCGTGCGGCGTGGCGCGTCCAGTGCAGCGACTCGATGAGGTTACCCACAAACAGGCCGAGACTGATGAAGAAGGTCAGCCGCATGAGCGGCCAAAGCAGCCCATGCCAGAGCACTGGCCACGACAGGTCAAAGAACATCTATTTCTTCTTCTTGACCTTGAGCTTGCGGACCTGGGCCACCTGGTCCTCGGGCATGTAGAGCGTGTTCTTGTCCCCGGGAAAACGGCCGCGGCGCACATCCTCGCAGTACTGGACCAGAGCCTGACGCGAGGCCTCGCCCAGGTCGGCGTAGCGTCGGACGAACTTGGGGACAAAGCGATCAAAGAGCCCGAGCACATCGTGGTAGACCAGGATCTGGCCGTCGGTGACGCTGCCCGCGCCGATGCCGATGGTGGGGATGTCCACGGCTTCGGTGATCAGCTGGGCGCATTCCACGGGCATGGCCTCAAGGACCACGCAGAAGGCCCCGGCCTCTTCCACGGCCTGGGCGTCGTCGATGAGCGCCCTGGCTGCCTCGACCGACTTGCCCTGGGCCTTGAACCCGCCGAAACGGGCGACGTGCTGCGGGGTCAGGCCCACATGGCCCATGACCGGGATGCCCGCCTCGGTCAGGGCGCGGATCTGGGGAACCACAGCTGTGCCGCCTTCAAGCTTGACCGCCCTGGCCCGGCCCCGGCCCATGAGGCTGTGGGCGGTTTCCATGGCGCGCTCCACCGTGCCGTAGGACATGAAGGGCATGTCGGCCACGAGCAGGGCGCGGGACACGCCCCGGCTGGCGGCCAGGGTGTGGTGGACCATCTCGTCCACGGTCACGGACAGGGTGTCCCTGTGGCCGAGGACCACCATGGCCAGGGAATCGCCCACAAGGACGATGTCCACCCCGGCCGAGTCGGCGATCATGGCCGAGGGGTAGTCGTAGGCGGTGATGCAGCAGATCTTGTCGTCCACGCCTTTGCGGGCCTGGATGTCCGGGGCGGTGACGGGCGACTGGCGTCCGGTGTCGGTGTTGGTATTCATACCAGGACAGTATGGGGCGAGCATGGCCGCGTCAAGGGGACGGGCCAGGGAATGGACAAAAGGAAAACGGGGCCGGACGGAATGCTCGGTCCGGCCCCGAAAGGATCGCGGTTCTTCCGTCTTACATGGGAGCCAGGGTTTGCAGCACCCAGATGACGCGGCCCACGGTGCGCTCGTCCATTTCGGCGGCCGGGATGGTCAGGTCGGTGTATTTGTCGTTGTCCGCCTTGAGCAGGAAGCTGTCGCCCTGCATGAAAACACGGCGAATGGCCAGGCCCTGGTGGGGAAAGTGCACGGCGCAGAGGTCTCCGTCCGGGTGCTCGCGCTGGTCGCGGTCGATGCCCACAAAGGCGCTGCGGCCGATGACCGGCTCCATGGCCGAGGAGTCGACCTTGACCACCTGGAGTTTCGGGCGGCAGAAGGACTCGGGCACGGACAGTTCCTCAACGGGATTGGGTTCCCAGGCGGCGCTTTCCTTGTCGGCTCCGGCCATGGTCGAAACCGGGACCACGCGACCGCGGGAATTCATGCGGCCATAGGGGGCCGGGGTCTCGCGCAGCAGGGTGTCGGCCGGGATCTTGGCCTTGTCGGCGTTGATATAGACCGGCTCCACTCCCTCGGACAGCCAGTCAGGGTCGAGCCCGTGGCTGCGGTAGAGCTTGAGAAACCAGTCGGCCGGGATGGAGCAGCGGCGCTTGGCGTCGGAGATGCTTGACTGCCTGACATCCAGAACCTCTGCCAATTGCACCTGGGTGCGGGCGCCTGTGGCCTTCTTGATCCGCTCCAGCGCTTCCTCGAACCATTTCAATTGGGCCTCGTCACAGTGACGTTTTTTCTTCGGCATGGTGGCTCCTTTGAACCTGTGGCTACATTTGTGTAGCCAGTGACTGTCGCATTCATGCTCCGTCAACCAGGAGCATACTCGTGGTTTCCTAGCCGTGAGAATGATTTTTCTGGATCACTCGGAGATTTTTTGACAGACGGCCTTTGGAGGGTGTGCTGTGGATGAGGAGCTGTCAAAATATCGTGTTGTCGAAAACTTCCCAGGCACTTTGGGAGAATTTCCCGGTATTGTCAAGCCGTGCATATCTGATGGGCAGGACAGTTTCAGGGCACGGCCCGTCTTGGCGCGGGCCGTGCCTTGGTGTGTTCCGAATGTCAGCCGGGTCACCGCATGTGGCGCAGGAACTGGCTCTCGGGGGTCATGATGAAGCGGGTGTTGTCGCCGAAACTCTTGCGATAGGCCTCAAGGCTGCGCATGAAGTCGTAGAAGTCAGGCGCCTTGCCCAGGGCTTCGGCGTAGATGGCCGTGGCTTGCGCGTCGCCGTCGCCTCGGACGATCTCGGCCTCCTTTTCGGCATCGGCCAGGATGATGGCCCGCTGCTTGTCCGCTTCGGCAATGATGCGGGCGGAAGCCTCGCGGCCCTCGGAGCGATACTGCCTGGCCTGGCGCTCGCGCTCGGCCTTCATGCGGCCGTAGATGGCCCGTGCGTTTTCCGGCGGCAGATCGGTGCGCTTGATACGCACATCCACCACCTCGATGCCGTAGGGGCGCAGCAGCTCGCGGGAGCGCTCGGTCACGGCGGTCATGATCTCCAGACGCTTGTGGGAGACCACCTCGATGAGGGTGTAGCGGCCCACAGCCACGCGCAGCTGGGAGCGGATGATGTCGTCCAGCCTCGCCTGGGCGCCCTGGACGCTGCGCACCTTGGTATAGAAGGTGAGCGGGTCGTAGATGCGCCACTTGGTGTAGGAGTCCACGTTCATGTATTTCTTGTCAGCGGTGGTGATCTCCTCGGGCCGGGCGTCAAAGTCAAGGATGCGCGAGTCGAAGAAGACCACGTTCTGGACAACGGGGAGCTTGAAGTGCAGTCCGGGCTCAAGGGCCACGTCGCCCACCGGGCGGCCGAGTTCGAGGACGATGGCCCGCTCGGTCTGGTCCACGGTGAAGACGACCTGGGTCAGACCCAGGGTGGCGACGACAATGAGAGCTATAAGCGCTATGGTGATCGGTTTCATGGTCTCTCCCCCCTATTGCTTGGCCTGGCTGGGTGTGGCCTGCCTGGGCAGCTTGTCCAGGGGCAGGTAGGGGACGGACTTCTTGAGCGCGTCGTCGGCCATGATCAGTTTCTCGACATCCGGGTTCTGGAGGATGGACTCCACGGTTTCGAGGTACAGGCGTCGCCGGGTGATGTCCTTGGCCTTGTTGTACTCGGTGAGCACGGCCAGGAAGCGGGAGGCGTCACCCTGGGAGCGGCGGACCTTGGCCTCGGTATAGGCCTGGGCCTCGTTGACGATGCGGGCTGCCTCGCCTCGCGCCTTGGGCAGGATGTCGCGCTCGTAGGCCTCGGCCTCGTTGACAAAGCGGCTGGAGTCCTCGCGGGCGCTGGCCACGTCCTTGAATGCTTCGATGACCTCGTCGGGCGGATGCACGTTCTGCATCTGCACGGCCACGATGTTGATGCCCGATTCGTAGGAATCGAGAATCTGCTGCATCAGGTCGCGGGTTTCCACCTGGATGTCCTGCTTGCCGGTGGTCAGGGCGTCGTCGATCCTGGAGCGGCCGATGACCTCGCGCATGGCCGACTCGGCCACGTGCACGATGGTCGCCTCGGGCGAGGCCACGTTGAAGAGGTACTCGCGGGCGTCCTTGATCATGAACTGCACCGTGAACTGTACGGAGACGATGTTCTCGTCGCCCGTGAGCATCAGCGCCTCCTCGGGCACCTCGCGGGAGACCCCCTGCTGGAAGTTGCTCTGCAACAGTCCCCGGGCCACGGAGCGGAAGCCGAACTCGAGCCGCTGGATCTGCGTGACCTTGGGGGTGACGGCGCTTTCCACCGGGAAGGGAATGTGGTAGTTCGGCCCGGGTGTGGTGATCCGGTCGAACTCGCCGAACCGTTTGACCACGCCGATCTCGTCCGGCTCTACAATATAGAAGCCGGAGGCGATCCACAGGACGATGAGGAGAGGAACGACGAGTTTCCACCCTGGCACCTTGAAATTCTTGAATTTCTGAAAGTGCTGTTGGAAATCGTCAAATCCCGGCGGCTTGCCGCCCGGGCGACCCTGTTGTTGTTTCTGGAGTTTTTCCCAATCCCAATTCATAATAGAGCAGGAATAGGCATAATCGGGCGCAAGGTCAAGAAGAGTCGGACGGTTCCGCCTGTCGGCCCCTCGGGGCCGGATTGCCGTCAAATCAACGGGGAGACGCATGCTGCCAATCAATAAGGGAATTTTTCGGGCCTACGATATCCGGGGCATTGTGGACGAGGATTTTGACGAGGCGTGGGTGCAGGAGCTTGGCCGTGCCTGCGGGGCATTCTTTGCCCGGCGCGGAGCCGGTCGCGCCCTGGTCGGGCACGATTGCCGGGCAAGCTCGCCCGCCTATCAGCAGGCCATGGCCCGGGGGCTGGCCGCCACCGGCCTGGACGTGCTTTGCCTGGATCAGGTTTCGACCCCGGTTTTTTATTTTGCGGCCCGCCATCTGGGTTTTGACGCAGGGGTGATGATCACCGCCAGCCACAATCCGAGCGAGTACAACGGGTTCAAGGTCTGGAGCGGCCGCTCCACCATCCACGGCCGCGATGTGCTGGTCATCCACGACCTCATGGCCGCGGGCGACTTCCCCTCGGGTTCCGGCATGGTTTCGTTTCACGACATCCTCCCGACCTATGCCGGGGATCTGCTCTCCCGCGTCACCCTGGCCCGGCCGGTGCGGGTGGTGGTGGACGGCGGCAACGGCGCGGCCGGCGACCTGACGGCCGACATTCTCGAAGAGGCCGGGGCCGAGGTCTTCCGGCTCCACTGTACGCCTGACGGTTCGTTTCCCAACCATCACCCGGACCCGGTGGTGGAGGCAAACATGGAAGACCTCAAGGCGGCTGTTGTGGAGTTTGGCGCGGATTTCGGCGTGGGGCTCGACGGCGACGGCGACCGCATCGGCGCCGTGGACGAGACAGGCCGCCTCATGTACGGCGACCAGCTCCTGGCCATCTATGCCCGCGACCTGCTGCGCGAGCTGCCCGGCGCGGGCGTGGTGGCCGATGTCAAGTGCAGCCACCTGCTCTTTCGTGATGTGGAAGCCCACGGCGGCCGCGCCGAGATGTGCGTCACCGGCCATTCCATCGTCAAGGACCGGATGATCGAGACCGGCGCGGCGCTGGGCGGCGAGATGTCGGGCCACATGTTTTTCTTCCACGGCTACCACGGCTTTGACGACGCCACCTTCGGCGCCCTCAGGCTGGCGGCCATCGTCAGCCGGGCCGACCGGCCCCTGTCCGCCTTTCTGGCTGACTGGCCCACGGTCTACAACACCCCGGAAATCCGCATGGATTGCCCCGAGGCCATCAAGTTCGAGGTGGTGGCTCGCGCCCAGGCGTACTTCAAGGCTCGCTACCGGGTCATTGACATGGACGGCGCCCGCGTGGAGTTCGGCGACGGCTGGGGGCTGGTTCGCGCCTCCAACACCCAGGGAGCCCTGGTGTTGCGCTTCGAGGCCGAATCCGCAGCCCGGCTCGAGGAAATCCGCGCCCTCATGGAGCCGCCCGTCCGGGGCTGGATAGCCGAGCTGGGGGGAGAAGATTGAGCGGCCCGAGGGTGTTGCTAGGATTGTTGCGCCGTCTGCGCTCTATCGTCCTGCGCAGCGAGGTGCGGGTGATGGGCCGGTGCGGCGTCTGCGGCCAATGCTGCACCGGCATCCTCCTGCGCGACAGGGGCCGCTGGATCAAGACCGAGCGGGCCTTTCGCAGACTCTGTCAGGACAATCCGCGCTACCGGCGCTTCGAGGTCATTGATCGCGACGAGGCGGGCCACCTCGTGTTCCGCTGCGCCCTGCAGGACGAAGATAATTATTGCACAAGCTATGCGGACCGGCTGCCCTTGTGTAGGGAGTACCCATCGAAGTCCCTCTACTATCAGGGAGTCACCCTGCGTGAGGATTGCGGTTTTTCCTTCAAAGCAACGACGTTTCGTGACATACTCATGCGCCGCAAGAGACGCTCGGTCCCGGAATTCACCGAGGTGTTGCGCCAGGAACTGAACAAGCCCGGGAACAGGAAACAGACGCCATGAAAAAATTCCTCTTCATTCTCGTGACCATACTGATCACAGGCGGCGGCATATGGTTCTTCGCTGGCGGCGCGGCCAAGAAGGAAATCACGGTCATCCGCACCGCCACCGTGGCCCGCGGCGATGTCTCGAGAATTCTCGAGGCCACGGGTATCGTCAAGTCCCAGGTGGGCGCACAGGTCAAGATCGGCGCACGCGCAACCGGCGTCCTCGAATCCGTGTCCGTCAAGGTGGGCGACGCGGTCGGCAAGGGCGACCTCATCGCCACCATCGACAGCCGCGAGCTGCGCTCGCAAATCTCCGAGGCCGAGGCCAATCTGCGCCAGCAGACTGCCAAACTGCGCTATATGGAAACCAACCTGCCCCGCAAGAAAAGCCTGGTCAGCCAGAAGCTCGAGCCCCAGGACTCCCTGGACATCGCCATCCAGGACACAGAAATGGCCCGCCATGCCGTGGCCTCGGCCCAGGCCAGGCTCGACACCCTCAAGGTCCAGCTCTCCTACACCCGCATCCACAGCCCCATCGACGGCGTTGTCAGCCAGGTGGCGGCCCAGGAGGGCGAAACCATCGTCTCCGGCCTTTCCGTCACCAACCTGATCACGGTCATCGATCCCTCGCGCCTGGAAATGTGGATATACATCGACGAGACCGACGTGGGCCGCGTCGCCCACGGCCTGCCCGTGCGCTACACCGTGGACGCCTACCGCGAACGGGTCTTCGAGGGCGAGGTGGACACCATCTATCCCGAGCCGGAAATCCGCGACAACATCGTCTATTACCGGGCCCTGGTGCTGGTCTCGGCCGAACAGGCCGGGTTCCTGCGGCCCGAGATGACCACCCAATGTAAAATCATCGTCGAGACCCGCCGCGATGTCCTCGCCGTGCCCAATACCGCCATCAAGTGGGTGGGCGGCCGCAGGGTCTGTTTCGTGGTGGACGATCCCAGGCGCCCCCCTCGCGAGGTCATGCCCGAACTCGGACTGGTCGGGCTCGAGGCCAGCGAGGTGCTCTCCGGTCTCAGCGAGGGCGACGTGGTCGCCACCCAACTGGTTCTGCCCGCCTCCGGGGCAGGGAAGGGAAGGGGCAACTAGCATGGCGGACACGGCCATCAGCCTTGAAGCCATCACCAAGACGTTCTTCCAGAACGCCGAGAACAAGCCCACGGCCGACGCCCCCGGCATCGAGGTGCTCAAGGGCATCACCCTTGAGGTCCCCAGGGGGGAGTTCATCGCCCTGCAAGGCACCTCGGGCTCGGGCAAATCCACCCTGCTGCACATCATCGGTCTGCTGGACAGGCCCACCTCGGGCATCTACCGCCTGCGGGGCCGCGAAACCTCCGCCCTTGACGACGACCAGCAGTCCGACCTGCGCAACCTGGCGCTGGGTTTCGTCTTCCAGTCCTTTTACCTCATCCCCTACGCCACGGCACTGGAGAACGTGACCCTGCCCGGCCTCTACTCCGGCAAACCGCACCGGGAACTCAGGGAACGCGCCGCCCGCCTGCTGGCGGATGTGGGCCTTGAGGACCGCATGGACTTCAAACCCTCCCGCCTGTCCGGCGGGCAGCAGCAGCGCGTGGCCATGGCCCGCGCCCTGCTCAACGAACCCGACATCATCCTGGCCGACGAACCCACCGGCCAGCTCGACTCCGCCACCTCGGTGGAAATAATGAAGCTCTTCCATACCGTGCACCAGACCGGCAAAACCATCGTCATCGTCACCCACGACGAGGACGTGGCCCGCGAGGCAGACCGCGTCATCAAGCTGCACGACGGCCGCATCGCGGAAGACGTGAGGCGCGGGGCGGCTGGGTGAGGGAGAGGCCTCCGGCGGCCCCTTCCTGGGGACCAGGGCGCTGTCCTGGACCCCAGGCTTGTTTCCGGGCGGGCGCGCCGGAAACGGGGTTTGGGTTAAGAAGTAGCAATTGTTTTGGCATGACGGACGCTTGAACGATCGCCCCCTCCCGCGCACATGCGCCGCCAAAAAATTTCGGAAGGGAGAGGGGTTGGGGGGTTCAGGGGGGAAGGGGAGAGGCACCACACAGCATGAAGGCACTACGATTACACGCGCGGGTGGCGGGCATGGGCTTGGGGGCTGTATGGTCCTTCAAGCTGCGTTCGTTTTTCGTGGTATTGGGCGTGGCGTTTGGCATAGCGAGTCTGACCCTGATCGTCACGGCGGTGGACGGGGCCAACCGCAGGGCCGTGGAGATGGTGGAGATGTTCGGGCCGGACGCGGCGCTGGTCTTTGGCGGCAACGTGATGATGCGTGCCGTGGGTATGCGTACCATGACCCTGAGCCGCGACGACGTCAGGCAGGTGCGCGATTCGCTGCCGGGTGTCAGGGCGGTGCTGCCCATGCGCTCGATGGGGGGGCAGACGGTCAAGGCGGGCGGGCGCAACGCCCAGGACGTGCAGGTGATCGGCACCACAGAGAATTACGCCCTGGCCTGGAACTGGCCGCTGGCCGAGGGCCGAGACCTCACGGCCGAGGACGAGGCGGTCGGGGCCAAGGTGGTGCTCCTTGGCGACAAGCCCAGCAGGGAGCTGTTCGGGGACGAGTCCCCGGTGGGCCGGGTGGTGTTCATCAACAACGTCCCGTATCAGGTGGTGGGCAAGCTGTCCTACCGCGGGGTTGCCACGGGGGGCGGTGGCGACATTGACAGCCGCGTGGTCATTCCGCTGAACACCCTGCTCCAGCGGTACAATCTGGACCGGAACTATTTTCGCGCCTTGCGGGTCAAGTTTTACGAGCCCGAGCACATGGAGGCGCATGTGGAGAACCTGCGCTCGCTGCTGCGCGACCTGCACCGCCTGGAGCCGGGGGCGGACGACGACTTCACCATCCTGACGGCTGACGAGATCTTGAAATTCTTAAGCATGTTCAAGGGCGGGCTGTCCATCTTCCTGGGGGTGACAGCCACCATCGCCATGCTGGTGGGCGGGTTCGTGCTGGCCAACCTGTTTTCCATCAGCGTCAGCGAGCGGGCCGAGGAGATAGGGCTGAAGAAGGCGCTGGGGGCGCGTGGCTCGGCCATCATGTGGCAGTTCCTGGTGGAGGCGTGCGCCCTGACGCTCTTGGGCGGGGTGCTCGGGTTGTTTCTCGGTCTGGGGCTCGGCCAGTTCCTGACGCGCCTGGACATCCTGACCATCCAGTTTTCGTGGAAGGCGTTCTTCCTGGCCCTGGCCGGCTCCCAGGCCGTGGGTCTGATCTTCGGCCTCAAGCCCGCCCGCCAGGCCGCCGGGCTTGACCCCATCCAGGCCCTGCGCGGCGAGGGGTGAGGCGTTTCCTTTCAATTGCGATTCGCGGACCCTCGCCCGCATATCCAGCATCAGCACAAGGTTTTTCAGCCGCTTCAGGTTCTGCAATTCGTTGGATATCTGCCAACGGCTCCCTGTGCGAATCAGCTTATGGAAGATACGATTTCACTTTGTCCGGGCACATCTTCATTGCGGTATCAAGAGCCTCCTCTGGCACTGAGTGCACGACACAGAACCATTCTCCTCCAGAAGGAAACTCGTCCTTTGGGATGACGATAACAGCATATCCCGTTCGCACCGTAATTGAGTCATCATGACAGTTGGCAACAAACTCCTTCAGAGAGGTCTTTGTGACATCCAAATCAACGCATGCCACAAAGACCCTTTTTTCTTTTCCTCCGTCAAGATAATCTCGTCCTTTGCTCACCACGATACTTTCAATATCTTCACAGGAGAGATGAAGGTCGCATGCGAGCGCCTGTATTGTGCAAACGAAAACGAGGAGTAAAGAGAGAGCAACACAGGACATTGTATTAGCCATCCCAATCCTCATAAATGATCGTGTAGTTGACTTGAATGTTGTCAGAACCATGACCCACCAACCGAATTTTCCAGATGACAGGTGCATCCTCATCGCTGGTCAAATTGATCGTGTGCGAGGCTTGAGGTGGACAAGCATAATTCCCTTTGGATTCACCATTAACTTCGAGCCAAACGCCAGTAGTCGCACCGCCCCAGACACCTTTCAGACGAACGAGAACGTGCTTGCCTCCCTTAAACCTGCTCCACTCATGGGTGGATAAAGTGCCATTAATATGTCGCTTGGGTTTTTGCAACGGATGTTTCTTGATTTCGCACTTGCAGTGAGGGTGGGGCCGTTCAGGTTCCTCCATGAATTCCTTGCCAGCCATTGCATGGCATTTCTCACAGGCATTCTGCTTTGGGAACAGTCCAGTAATAGTCCCCTTTGTGGTCGAATTTCCTTGCTTCTCTTGAGGATTGGGCTTTCCTGGCATTTGCCAAGTTCTCTTCCGTCGAGACCCTGACCATCCGCCTGGGCATCCCGTAGATCAGTTGATCGTCACCGATGTGTTGCCCCTGTTTTTCGCTCATGGGCAGTCTCCTTTTCCTTGTGTTGTCTTGGCCCGCGTGGAGCAGGCTTGAATGACGGCTGGATAACACGGGTTTTGGAGAGGAACGGAAAACGGGCGCGGCAGGACAGGAAAGGAGTGCATAGGGCGAAGAAGTCCGCTTGACAGGGGATGCCGGACACGCCGACGCCATCCCCTCGCGTCGGCGTGTTTCATTGGCGTGGCGATGATGGCGAGAAGGGTTACGGGGCCGTATCGTCCAGCAGGTTCTGGCCTGCGGCGGCGGTGCGGGCCAGAACGTCGCAGCGCTCGTTGAGCAGATGGCCGCTATGGCCCTTGACCCAGTGAAAGGTGACATCGTGCCGCTCGATCAGCGGGATGAGCCGCTGCCAGAGGTCCTGGTTCTTGACCGGCTTCTTGGCTGCGGTCTTCCAGCCGTTGCGCTGCCAGTTGCCGATCCAGTCCTTGGTGATGGCCTCCTGCACGTATTTGGAGTCGGTCCACAGGTCCACGGCGCAGCGGCGGGTCAGGGTCGAGAGGCCGACAATGACCGCCCGCAGTTCCATGCGGTTGTTGGTGGTGTCGCGATAGCCCTGGGAGAGTTCCTTGTAGTTGGGGGCGTTCATGCCCTTGTACTCGCCGTGGATGAGGACTGCGCCGTAGCCGCCCGGACCGGGATTGCCCAGGCAGGAGCCGTCTGTGTATATGGTCACGCGGCTACTCACCGGGCTCGTCTCCTTCAAGGCCGGTCAGTTTTTCGTAGATGGCGGCCAGGGCCATCTGGATTTCCATGGGCCATTCGTCGGTGGCAAGTGCGGGCAAGAGAGACTCCGTTTTGAGGGATTCGATGAAGTCGGCGCCGAGGGCGCGGCTCATCATGGGGGGGAAGCGCAGCTCCACGCTGCCGATGGCCGGGGCCAGACCCATGTACATGGTCTTGGCGTCCAGCGCAGGGACCACAAAGTCGCCGCCGAAAATCTGCACCCGGCAGCTCATGCCGAACTCCTCCTTGAGGGCGCGGGCAAAGGAGACGATGAACTTGCGCTGCTCCTCGGTGAGGATGCCGGTTTCGTCATAGACCGTGCCCTGGCGGCTGAGGGTGTCCAGCACGCGCTCGTTGTTCTTGACAAAGGCCCAGGCCACCAGGGCGAAGATCAGGACCAGGGCGAGGGCGCGGATGATTTTTTCCCTGGGGGACTGGCCGGGGACCTTGGGTATGGCTATGTGCATGGGTTCTCCTCGTCGCAGGGGCCGGGTGCAAACGACCCTACGTCTACCCCGACACGGCCCGGGGCGCAACCGGATGTCTGCCGTTCGCGGGCGGACTACTCCCCGTCAAAGGCAAGACGGCGGATGATGACGTTGGACACGAGCATGCCGTTCTTGGTCAGGCGCAGAAAGCCGTGGCTGATGCGTACGAGGTTTTCGCGGTGCAGGGCGGCGATGAGCCGTTCGTGGCGCTTGATCATGTCGAATCCGGCGCGTTTGCGGAACTCCTTGAGGTCGAGCCCCTTGGCCGTGCGCAGGGAGAGCATGACCATCTCGCGCAGCAGGTCCGTGTCGGTCAGGGTTTCGTGTTCGCGGCCCACCAGCCCGCCGCGCACATAGGCGTCGTATTCGTCCATGTAACGCGGGTTTTCGAAGCGGCGACGCCCGATGGTGGACACGGCCGACGGCCCCAGGCCCAGGTAGTCGGCCCCGCTCCAATAGCCGGAGTTGTGGGCCGAGACGAATCCCATGCGAGCGAAATTGGACACCTCGTAGTGCATGTAGCCCATGGATTCGAGGTATTCCGCGCCGTAGACGAACATGCGGCCCTGCTCCTTGTCGGGCGGCAGGGTCAGGGGGCCGTCCTCGGCGCACAGGGCGGCCATGGGCGTGTCCGGTTCCAGGGTCAGGTTGTAGGCCGAGATGTGCTCGGGCCGCATGGACGTGACCACGGCAAGCTGGTCCACCCAGCCCTTGAGCCGCTGGCCGGGCAGCCCCCAGATGAAATCGAGCCCGATGTTGCCGAACCCGGCCTGACGGGCGCTGGTGTAGGCGGCGTGGGCCATGGCTGCCGAGTGGGGGCGGCCCAGGGCGTGCAGGTCCGCGTCGCTCAGGCTCTGCACTCCAAGGGAGAGGCGGTTGACGCCCATGGAGAGCAGTGCCCGGAAATAGCTGACATCCGTTGCCGAGTCCGGGTTGGCCTCCAGAGTCACCTCCATGGCCGGGCCAAAGTCGAAGGACTTGTCCAGTGCCTGCATGATCTGCGCAAGATGGGAAAGGGGGATCAGGCTCGGGGTGCCCCCGCCGAAATAGACGGTGCGCAGCTTGGGCCTCTTGAGCCGCGCTCCCCAGAGCTTGATCTCCTCAAGCAGCAGCTTGTGGTACCAGGCAAAGGTGACTTGGTTGAATGCCTGGGAGTGGAAGGTGCAGTAGTGGCAGCGCGAGCGGCAGAAGGGGACATGGATGTAGAGGAGCAGTCCTTTTTCATCGGAGGGCGCTCCTTTGGGGCCGTCCCCGTCCTGCTTTCCTGCCTTCCTGCGGCCCTTGCCGACCGCGTCGGGAAAGGCCGGGCGGGTGGGCACGTCCTCGCCGTAGATCCTACCCATGGTCGTCCTGCCGGTGCCGGCCCAGGAAGACGGTCAGCCCGGCCCATACCAGGACCGCCCCGGCCGCCAGCCGGAGGATCCCCGTCCCGGTTCCGCCCAGACCGGCCGGGTCGGACTCGGCCAGCAGGAGGATGGCCCCGGCCATGAGATGACGCGTGGCCGTAATCAGCATGACCAGCACCACGGTCCACAGGGGGACGGGACGCCCCTGGCGGGCCATCCAGCTCAAGGCCGAGAAGACGACGAGGGCCAGGACGCCTGTGGTCCAGGCGTCAGGCGTGTTCAGGATCAGGCCGTGGGCCAGCCCTTCGACCGCGGTGACGGCCACGAAGAGAGCGAGGGCGAGGTCGCGGCGGTTCATTGCTCTCCTCGCTGCTTCGGCCCCTTGCCGCCGGGTTGCCTCTTCGGCCCCTGGAGCAGCCGGGCGTGGCGTTCGTTTTCGCTGTAGAGGCAGCCGCAGTATTGCTGGCGGTAGATGCCCCACTCCCTGGATGTCTCGATGCCCTCGCTCCAGCCCTGGCGGAAGTCGTGGTAGACAAAGGGGGCGGACTTGCGCGCCATGTCCCGGCCCAGGTCGGCGATGGTCTCGTGGTTTTGGTGTTTGGAATAGAGCAGGGTGGTGGAAAAGCCGTCGAACCCGCCCTTTTCGGCTATGGCCGCGGTGCGCTCCAGGCGGCGGGCATAGCAGAGAAAGCAGCGGTTGGCCTCGCGGTGGGCCATGTCGCGAAACCACGCCTTGGGGTCGTACTCGTCGTCCTTGACGATGACCTTGACGCCCAGCCGTCCGGCCACCTCAAGGCATCCGTCGCGCCGTTTGACATACTCGGTCAGGGGATGGATGTTGGGGTTGTAAAACAGCCCCGTGACCTCGAAACCCTGATGGCGCAGGGTGCCCAGCGTGGTGATGGCGCACGGCCCGCAGCAGATATGCAGGAGAAGGCGTTTCATGTCTCTTTCCGGTTGCATGGCCGGGCTCGCAATCTGATCCCGGAAGGGGTCAAGCAGTCTGTTCAAAAAGGTTCGAGTGCCGCCTTGAGCCGTTGATGAGCCGTCTTCGGCGAACCCTGCGGGTCAGGGCGGCAGCGACAGACGCGAAAAAAGGTCAAGGCCGATGCCCAAATGCGCTGTTCTGCGGGCTCGTGACCCTTTTGAAGCAACGCCGCAGCCGGACATTTTGCAACAGCCGGACTATTCGTCGTATTCGTACTCGATATCCACATGGATGCGCTTGCCGTAGCGGCTCTCCAGGTCGGCCAGAACGCCACGCTTGTTGTTGAGCAGATAGATGGCCAGTTCCTCCTCGCAGGTGAAGTCCACCATCTCGTTGCCGGGTTTGCGGGCTTCGCGGTGGATGTCTTTCAGTGCCTGCATGGCCTGCCACTCCATGTTGCGCCGGATGCCGGTGCCCTTGCAGCAGGGGCAGGGCTCGGTGGAGATGGCGATGGCCGAGGAGCCGAGGCGCTGGCGCACCAGCTCCATGAGGCCAAAGGGCGAGATGCGGCTGACATCTGTGCGGGCCCTGTCGTTCTTCATCTCGGCCTTCATGACCTTCTCCACCTCGCGGCAGTCCTTGGGGTTCTTCATCTCGATGAAGTCGATGACCACCTGGCCGCCGATGTCGCGCAGACGCAGTTGGCGGGCAATCTCGCAGGCAGCCTCCATGTTGGTCTTGAGCGCCATTTTCTGGAAATTCTTTTCGCCGCCGATCTTGCCGGAGTTGATGTCGATGGCGGTCAGGGCCTCGGTGGCGTCGAAAACGAGCCGCCCGCCCGAGGGCATGGATGCTTCGCGGGAGTATATCTCCTGCACCTGCTTGACGAGGTTGAAGCGCTCAAGCAGGCTCAAATCCGCGTCCTCATGCAGCTTGACCAGGTTGTTCTTGCGGGGGAAGGCGAGTTTGACGAACTGGTTGACCTGCTCGTAGGTGTCCTTGTCGTCCACCCAGACCTCGGTCACGTCCAGGGTCAGGTAGTCGCGCACTGCGCGGGCGGCCAACCCCAGCTCCTGGTAGACCATTGCCGGGGCCTTGACCTTCTGGGCGTTGGCCCGGATGTCCTCCCAGAGCCGGTTAAGGTACTTGAAGTCGCGTTCGAGGGCGGCCTTGGCCTGGCCCACGGCGGCCGTTCGGGCGATGAGCCCCACGCCTTCGGTGGTGGGGAAGGTCTCGATGACGTTCTTGAGCCGCTCGCGTTCTTTTTCGTTCTCGATCTTGCGCGACACGCCCATCTGGCTGCGGCCCACGGTATAGACAAAGCTGCGGCCGGGCAGCGAGAGGTAGGTGGTCAAAAACGCGCCCTTCTTGCCCGTGGGCTCCTTGACCACCTGGACCAGAACCTCCTGGCCCGGCTTGAGCACCTTCTGCATCAGCGGGTAGCGAGCCCCCTTTTTCATGGGATAGCTGCCCATGTAGTATTCGGGGTGGACCTCGTCTATCTGGAGAAAACCGTTGCGTTCGGCCCCGTAGTTGATGAAGGCGGCCTGCAATCCGTTGTCGATGTTGTGGATGTAGCCCTTGTAAATGTCGCCCTTGGTCTTGGCCTGATGGACCATCTCAACGTAATACTCGTTGACCTTGCCCTCTTCGGCGATGACCACCTCCACCTGTTCTCCCGGCAGTACGGAGATGAACATCTTTTGCCGTTTCTTCTTGTCGGTCATAAAATCCTCGTGTCAAAAAATGTATGAAATAATTCAAGGCTTTGGCGAGTCCTTTTTGGCGTCTTCAAGGACGTGCCCCGAGCCGTGGTAGCAGAGTTCGCCCCGGTCGGCGCGGGCAACGATCTCGCCCGCCTGTTCCAGGGCCTCCACGGCCGTACGCACCGCTTCGCGGGGTGCGCCCAGGGCCTGGGCCAATTGTGCAACGGTCTGGGGCCTGCGCACGAGGGAGGCGAGCACGAACTCGCGTGTCCGCGTCGTGTCCAGCGTGGCGTGTGTGGGCTCCTTCCGTTCCCCGACACGGGCCTGTCCCGCGCCGAGCGCCTTGCGCCAGCGGCTCAAGGTGGCCCCGTCCACGGGGCCGACTCCCCTCACCGTGCCCGGACGGGTCAGTGTGACCACATCCACCCGGTCAGGGGCGAGCTGCTGGCAGAAAGTCTTCAGCCTGCCCAGGTTCTCGTCGGAATCGTTGATTCCCGAGGCAAGCAAAATCTCCAGAAAGATCAAGCCATCAAACTCCCGCCTGAAGGCAAGAAGCCCCTTGGCCACGTCCGATGGCGTCACCCCGGCGCAGGGGCGGTTGACGGCCTCGAACTCCGCCTCCACCAGGGAGTCCATGCTCGGCAGGACCACGTCGGCCAGGGCCAGTTCGCGGCGTACCTCGGGGATGATCATGGTGGTGGCGTTGGTCAGCACGGCCACGGGCACGGAGGGAAACAGGGCGCGAGCTCCCTGGATGACCTCGGGCAGGGCCGTGTTCAGTGTCGGCTCGCCCAGACCGCCCAGGGTTACTGCCTCGGGCGGCTCGAATCCTTGCGCCTTCCAGTGGGCCAGCTCGTCGAGGATGACCCGTGCCGGGACGTATTCCCTTCGCTCAAGGGTCAGGGTGCGGGTTGCCCCCACCTCGCAGTACACACAGTCCATGGAGCAGACGCGGCCACCCAGCAGGTCCAGCCCCAGGGACCGGCCCAGCCGCCCGCTCATGACGGGTCCGAAGACGTATGCGTATGCCATGTGCCGGGCGTACCTCGCAGGGGTTCGGGGGGTGGTTCCAAAAAAACGTGAGCAATATTAAGCAGCAGGGCGCACATGTCAAGGAGTCCGTCCACTCCGGCGGCCTCGGCCCGCCCTTCTCCACTGCATGAAACCTACAGGGCGGACGGTGCGCTGGCAAGGGGTATGTGCGTCGGGCATGGGCCGTACCCGCAGGCCGGGTGCGGCGCTTTTCCTTGACTTCGCGGCCCGGGGGCCGTACCCCAAGCCATATTTTCACCAGGAGCATAAGGACATGATCGAACCAGGACAACTCGTGCTGCTCATCAGCCACAAGGGCAAACGCTATCTGCGCAAGCTGGAGGCGGGCGCAGAGGTGCATACCCATGACGGCAGGCTGCTCATGGACGACGTGGCCGAGGCCGGATTCGGCCAGTACGTCAAAACGCATCTGGGCCGGTCCTATCTCATCCTCAAGCCCACCCTGCACGACCTGATCAAGGGCGTGAAACGCCAGACCCAGATCATGTACCCCAAGGAAATCGGGTATCTGATGATGAAGCTGGGCATCGGCCCCGGCTCCACGGTCATCGAGTCCGGCACCGGCTCGGGCGGCCTGACCACGGCTCTGGCCTGGTTTGTGGGCGACACGGGCAAGGTCATCTCCTACGAGCGGCGGGCGGATTTTTACAAGCTGGCGGGCAAGAATCTGGAGCGCGTGGGCCTGGCCTCGCGTGTGGAGCAGGTCAACCGCAACATTGAGGACGGTTTTCTGCACTCGGGCGCGGACGCGCTTTTTCTGGATGTGCGAACCCCTTGGGAGTACCTGGGGGGTATTCCGGGCGCGGTTATTCCCGGCGCCATGTGCGGCTTTCTGCTGCCAACGGTCAACCAGGTCAGCGACCTGCTGCGCGGGCTCGAGGCCGGCCCCTTTGCCGAGACCGAGGTGCTGGAAATCCTGGTGCGCCGCTGGAAGCCCGTGGCCGACCGCCTGCGTCCCGACGACCGGATGGTGGCCCATACCGGCTTTCTGGTCTTTGCCCGCTACATGGAGCCGCCCGCGGGTCCGTCGGCCGAGCTGGATGACGGGGAAGCCCCCGCCGCCGCCCCAACCGATTCCGACCTGGAGCAGGACATGGGCCCGGACCTGGACGACGAGTAGCCCGACCCCGCATCCCGTCAAAAAACAACAGGCCCGCCTCCCTTGAGGCGGGCCTTGTTCGTTCCGGGCAAAGGCATAGTGGACAATCGCTTCCCCTCCAGGTCCGTAGCCGTGGTAATCCACGGATTCGCCAAGCTATTTCTCTAATTTTCTTTTCCTCTGTCACCGAAGTGACTGCTGGGAAGCGTTTCGTCCCTTCGGGCCGAGGTACTTTTTGGCTGGCGCCCCAAAAAGTACCCAAAAAGTGCGCTTTTTTTCTGTGATCGGGTCTCCCGCGCCGCACCCCAGTAACGTCGGGCCGCTGGCGAAACAGTTGGAAGCGTCGAAGACTCCGCTTCCGCCGGGTTTCGCCCGAGGCGCGGCCCGACGAACTGGCGCTGCGACGTTCCGCCGATTGTCTATCTGCCGTAAGTGAAGTCGAAAATGATGTGACCAGCGTGGACATGAAGAGATTCCGAGATCACAGTTCCTTTCCGCCTCCTGCTACCGCAGCCCTTCCATCTTCCTCCTCTCTTGCTCCCTACGGCCAGAGGGGAAACAGAGGCGTTTCCCTGTCAGCCCGTTCCGGCCCCTTTATCATTGGCGCAGCGTGGGGTAGTAGAGGAGGGAAATCAACGACTCCCACGCGAGGAACACCCATGCCCCTTGACCTGATCGTCAGAAACTGCGTCCTGCACGGCGAGCCGGAATTGATGGACATCGCCTGCGCGGGCGGCCGCATCGTGGAGGTGGCCCCGGCCATCCAGGCCTATGCCGCCAATGAGGTGGATGCGGGCGGCCACCTCGTCACCCCGCCCTTTGTGGACAGCCATTTTCACATGGACGCCACCCTGTCCGTGGGCATGCCCCGGCTCAACCGCGACGGCACCCTGCTCGAAGGCATCCGCATCTGGGGCGAGCTCAAGCCCCACCTGACGGCCGAGAGCATCAAGGCCCGGGCCATGAAGCTCATCTCCTGGGCCGTGGCCAGGGGCAACCTGGCCATCCGCACCCACGTGGACACCACGGACCCGAGCCTGATGGCCGTGGACGTGCTCCTTGAAGTGCGCCAGGAGATGCGGGACGTGGTCGACATCCAGCTCGTGGCCTTTCCCCAGGATGGCCTGCTCCGGTCACCTGAGGGTATGGGGCTGATGCGTGCCGCCCTGGACCGGGGGGTGGACGTTGTGGGCGGCATACCCCACTTCGAGCGGACCATGGAGGCGGGCCGCGAGTCGGTGCGGCTGCTGTGCGAGCTGGCGGCCGGGCGCGGCCTGATGGTGGACATGCACTGTGACGAGTCCGACGACCCCCTGTCGCGCCATGTCGAATCCCTGACCTTCGAGACCCAGCGGCTGGGTCTGCACGGCCGGGTCGCGGGATCGCACCTGACCAGCATGCACTCCATGGACAACTACTACGTGTCCAAGCTCCTGCCGCTCATGGCCGAGGCGGGCGTCAACTGCGTGTGCAACCCGCTGGTGAACATGAACCTCCAGGGCCGCCACGATACCTATCCCAAGCGGCGCGGCCTGATGCGCGTGCCCGAGTTGATGGCCCACGGCATCAACGTCTCCCTGGGGCACGACGATGTCATGGACCCGTGGTACCCCATGGGCACCCACGATATGCTGGAGGTTGCCCACATGGGTGCCCACGCCCTGCACATGACCGGCGTGGAGCAGCAGGAGGCGCTCTTTGACGCCGTGACCGTCAATGGGGCGAAGACGCTTTGCCTGGATGGCTACGGAATGACTCCGGGCTGCCACGCGGACATGGTGGTGCTTCAGGCTGCCTCCAAGATGGAGGCCCTGCGCCTGCGCCCGGCCCGGCTCCACGTCATCCGCCGGGGCCGCGTCATTGCCTCCACCCCGGAGGTGGCGGCCAGCGTGGACCTGGGGGGCGGCCCCATGCGGGTGGATTTTCGCTAGGCGGCTGTTGAAAAACGGCGATCTGCGTCGTTGCTCAAAAAGGTCACAAATCCGCAGGACAGCGGATTTGGACGTCGGCTCCTGCCGACGCCCCGAAAGGGTGAGCCCCAGGACGGGGCGAATCAAACCCTCGCGTACGAGGAGTACGCTTCGGCCTTGACCTTTTTCGCGCCTAGCATCTCACCATTTTTGAACAGCCTGCATATTCTGATTATTTCAACGGCCAGTTGGCCTGGTCCCGATTCCTGCCTCAGGACAGGGCCACGTCCAGAATCATCATCACGGTGAAGCCGAAGATGCAGCCCATGGTGGCCTGATCGCCGTAGCCCGAGGCCTGGGATTCGGGAATGACCTCCTCCACCACCACGAAGATCATGGCCCCGGCGGCAAAGGCCAGGGCATAGGGCAGGATGGGCTCGGCCAAAAAGACCGTGGCCGCGCCGATGACCGCGGCCACGGGCTCCACCGCGCCGGACGCCTGGCCGTAGAAGAAGCTTTTCCTGCGCGACAATCCCTGCCGACGCAGCGGCACGGACACGGCCGTGCCCTCCGGGAAGTTCTGGATACCGATGCCGATGGCCAGGGCCACGGCCCCGCCCAGGGTGGCCGAGTCGAATCCGGCGGCCACCGCGCCAAAGGCCACGCCGATGGCCAGTCCCTCGGGGATGTTGTGCAGGGTGATGGCCAGGACCAGCAGGATGGAGCTGTTCCAGTCGGTCTTGACGCCCTCGGCTTCGGAACGGGGCGCGTGGATGTGCAGGTGCGGAAGAAAGATGTCCACCAGCCGCAAAAAGGCCGCGCCCAGGACAAAGCCCACGGCCGCGGGCACGAACTTGAACGCGCCCATGTGTTCGCTCATCTCAATGGCCGGGGCCAGCAGCGACCAGTAGCTGGCGGCGATCATCACCCCGGCGGCAAAGCCGAGCATGATGTCCAGGGTGCGCTTGCTCACGTCCCTGCCCGCAAAGACAACGGCCGCCCCCAGGGCGGTCATGCCCCAGGTGAAGAGGGTGGCCAGCAGGGCCTGGGTGACGGGGGAAAGGGCGGTGAAATACTCCATCTGGCGGTCTCCTTGGGCCGGGCGATACTGCGATCCTGGGAGCATACCCCATGTCCGCCTCGGTTGAAAAGCCCGTGCCGGGTCGCTGTGCGGCAGGTCCGCTGCGCTGGCCGAAAGGGTTGGGCCTGTCAGTCGGCGTCGGCGGCCTTGAGCTGGCCGCAGGCGGCCTTGATGTCCGCGCCCATGGAGCGGCGGATGAAGGCGGTCAGTCCGTGGTCCCACAGCCGCTTCTCAAAGGCCTCGACCCTCTCGCGCTCCGGGGCCTCGTAGGGCATGCCCTCGGTGGCGTTGTAGGCGATGAGGTTGATCTTGCCTTTTTTGCGGTCGATGAGCCGGGCCAGTTGGTCGGCGTGCTCCAGGGAGTCGTTGACACCCTTGAGGAGCAGGTACTCGAAGGTGATGCGCTCCCGCGGGCGCATGGGATAGGCCCGTAGCGCGGCCATGAGGTCGTCCAGGTGGACGCGGGCCGCCCTGGGCATGATCCGGGCGCGCAGCTCCTGGGTGGGCGCGTGCAGCGAGATGGCGGGCAGGGCCACCTCCCGCTCGCCCAGGATGCGCAACTGCTCGGGAAAGCCCACGGTGGAGACCATGGAGCGCCGCCACGACAGGGAAAGCCCGCGCTCGCAGGGCAGGTCGTCGAGCACCCCAAGCAGGGTTTCGAGATTGAGCAGCGGCTCGCCCATGCCCATGAACACGAGGTTTTTAAGGGGGTTCATACCGCGGTCCTCCAGATACTGGCGGCCCACCAGCACCTGGCCCAGGATCTCGCCGTAGGTCATGTTGCGCTCGAAGCCGAGTCTGCCGGTGCTGCAGAAGGTGCAGCCCATGGCGCAGCCCACCTGGGTGGAGAGGCACTGGGAGTAGCGGTCCTGCATGGGGATGAGCACGGTCTCCACCAGCTTGCCGTCGCCAAGGCGCAGCAGGAACTTGATGGTCCCGTCCTCGCTCTGCTGCACCCGTGCCACCTCGGGCCAGGCGATGGTGGCCATGGCCGCCAGCTTCTCGCGCAGGGGCTTGGAGAGGTTGGTCATGCCCGCCACGTCGCGGACGCGCTTTTGCCACAGCCACTGCCAGATCTGCTCCGCGCGAAAGCGCGGCTCCTTCAGCTCGTCCGCCACAAAGGCTTCGAGGTCGCTCTTGGTCAGCTCGATGAGATTTTGCATGCGAGCCAGACACTAATGCAACCCGGCCCCGTGTCAAGCGGCAGGGTCAGGCGGCAGGGTCAGGCGCGCCTTTGTCTCCCCTCAGAAATCGCACGTAGGCCCAGCCCAGGGTGCAGAAGGCGGCGACGGTGACGGCCAGCGCCGCTGAGAGTAAAGCAAAGCATAGCGGTATGAAGTGGTAGTCGTCAAATGTCATGAGCACGCGTTCATGCACAAGAGTGGCATAGTGAACCACAAGCAGGGGGATGAGGAGTTTGTTCATGGCGTGCGTTCAGGTGCTTTCTTCATGCTTGACGGTCGTGTTGTTGAGTCCGGGCGGCAAGGCATCTTTTTCCAATGTGAATCTGTTGTAGAGAATGGCTGCGGACGCGGCAACGTATAAAATATGGATGACGAAGCTCGATGTTCATAGTGCATAGGTGAACGGAGCATGGAGAATGAAAATGATGCTGTAGAATATGGCCCACATGAGGGAGGTCATGACCGGGATGGTGAACGTGTGCACGATGGCGAGGCAGATGACGGTGACGGCGCAGAGTCCGGCAACGAAGTATTGCAGAAGGATGATCACATCGGGTTCAGCGAATTCCAGGATTGATGCTGCGGCGATGGACAGGAGCATGAGGGCGGACAGGAGTGAATGCGCGACAAAGCCCCTGTCTGGCCGGGGCTGGTGGTCCGGGGAAGAGGCCCGGACGAAAGAGGCGAGGGCATAGAGCATTGCGGCGGCACTGAGCGCGTGCAGGGCTGCGAGATGCAGGGAGATTCCCGCGCAGTATGCGGCCACCACGCCTGCCGTCACCAGCGAGAGCGCCGAGGCCCCGAGGGTGGCGATCCGCGTTTGTCGGGCGACGGCGTGGTTGGCCAGCGGCACGGCCCCCAGCGCGAGAAGCAGAATCGCCGGGGGAGCCTGCCCTTCGAGAAACAGGGCCATGCCCTGCCACGCCGAAAGGGCCGCCGACACCGCGAGGAGGAGAGATGCCATAATATTCATCAGGCGCTCCGGGTGATTGTGGCCACCGGGAGCTTCCGGTGGCCACTGTCTATTTGCTGTTTTGTTTTCTTTTGTGCCATTCACCAAATTTTTGAATTGGCGTCACTCGGGGGTCTGGCAGTCCAAGATACCCATCCGCAAAGGGTTGCAACTTGGCTTTCATGACCCCCTTTATCCACTCACGGTCCCGTTCCTTGTCAGGGTGGCCATCGGGTTTGTAGATGCTCGGGTGAACATGCTTGTAAAACCACGACTCGGACTCGCGCTGCGCGTCAGGACCCGGTTTCTGGCCTTTCTCCCATTGTTTCAGGGCCTCGGCGTCCTGGGTTGCATTGCGCTGGGGGCCTGGGCAGCGGCCGAGGTGCTGGCCTCGAAAGTCCTGAGACCCAGCCCTGGGCAAGCAGGGAGCCGAGGGGGTGTGCCGGGGCGGGCCTCTTTTTTCCCTGCCCCGGCGAGGACGCGGTTGAGGGTGACTCTGATCCCGTGGTCGCGGGGGTCCCAGTTGCGCGGTTTTTCCGTCACCCACCAGTCATCGGCAGGATCGTCGGTGCGGCGTTTTTTTTATCAGGTCACCCTCCTTGCGTACCGGCTCAAACATCCCGTCTGCATAGCAGGCTGTCCAAAAACGCCCGATTGCTGCGTTGCTTCAAAAAGGGCAAACCCTCGCGTACCTGGAGTACATCTCTGCTCTCATGATCCGTAAGGCTCGAAGACTCGCCAACGGCTCAAGGGCTTCGGCCTTGCCCTTTTTTCGCGCCTATCGCTGCTGTCCTGATCCGTAGGATTCGCCGAAGACGGCTCATCAACGGCTCAAGGCTGCACTCGAACATTTTTGAACAGCCTGCTGGAAGATGGTGTTTAAGGAATGAAGAATTGCGCTATTGGCGATTCTGTCTGCCGGTGGTGTTGTCGTAGCGCAGTCGGGTGTATTTGTCAGTATTGAATGCGTCGAACATATAGATTGTCCTTAGCGAGTGCGGTTGGATTGGGCCGGGGGACGAGCCCCCGGCCCGGTGGGGCGGGGCGGTCAGATTTGGCCGCCGGGGACGTAGTTGCCGGGGTACAGGGCTTCGAAGCCCTTGCGGACCTTGGTCACGTAGGTGTCGTCGCGGCGCGACGGGTCGTGGTAGCGCGGGTCCTGCATCATCTCGCGCAGTTTCTCGCGGCTCAGTTCCTCGCCCCAGCCCGAGGGCGCGCCGCGCAGGCCGCTTTCGAGCACCAGGGGGGCGATCTTGGCAAAGGCGCTGATGACCGCGGCCCGGTCGCCCGCGCCGGTCCGGGTCAGGGCGTCGAGGAGTTCCTCGCCGCCGATGGCCTCGGCCGCACGCAGGGCTTTGTCGAGCAGACGCGGGGTCTCGCCCCGGTGCACGGCGCGAAGGGATTCCAGCTCGCTGTCGCGCAGGCGCTGGGCCTCGTCGCGCAGGCAGTGGTGGGCGTCCAGCACCAGGGGCAGGAACCAATGATAGAGTCCGGCCACCTGGGCCGGGGTCAGGCCCAGCTCGTGGGCCCTGGCCCGGAGGCCCGCGATCAGCTCCTCGCGCAGCTCCAGATCCTCGGGCAGTTCCAGCTCGGGCAGGGTGTAGTCGTCCGGGCTCTCGGGCCGCCCCAGGGCGGCGTGGAAGGCGGCCATCTGCTCCGCGTCGGCGTCCGGCCCGGGCAGGCGGATGTAGCCCTCGGGCGTCCTGCCCAGCAGCTTCTGGGCGTGGACCAGGGCCTTGACCGCCTCGTCCTTGCTCGCGTAGCGGGCCAGGGCCGGGTGCTCGCGCAGGGGGATCTCGCGCTCCTCGCCGTCCTCGCCGGTCAGGCGCACGGTCCATTCCTCGGGCAGGGTGGCCCGCCAGTCGTTGATGTCCTTGGTCATGGTCATTGGGTGATCTCCTTGAGGTTGATGAAGTGGGTTTCGTCGAGCATGTGCTTGACGTGCAGCACCAGGGACCGGCGGCCTTCCTCGAAGGCGGCCCGTCCGGGGTCGGTGGAGAAGGTGGAGCGCATGAACGAGCCGCGCCGCTCCAGATCCTCCATGACCCGTTTGCCGTCCGCGGACTCGAAGAGCCGCCGGTAGGCGCGATGCAGATCCAGCGGGCTAACCGGCATGGCTGGCCCCCCTTTCCGTCGGGGCGGAGCCGAACCCGTTGTCTGGCGCGTGATCGGGCGCGGTATGGGATTCGGCCCGGTCCGATTCGTCGGGCCGGGTTGCCGGGGACGCATCGCCGAACCGGGCGGCCAGCAGGGACCACAGGTCGGTCAGCACGCTGGGCCTGTCTGTGTGCGCCTCGGCCAGGACGCGGGCCGTCTCGGCCACCTGGGCAGCCACCCGGACCATGCGCGAGGTCTCGTCCGTGCGGGTCTTTTCCGCTCGCGTCTGGGCCACCTCGGCCTCGGGCCGCAGGTAGTCGGGCGGGGTGCCGAACAGTTCGGCCACATGCCGGGCGGCCCTGTCCGTGGCGAAGTTGTCCATGATCCCGAAGGGATCGGCGCTTCCCACCAGCGGGGCCAGGTATTCCATGGTCCGGGCCAGTCCCCGGGCCTCGAACTCCTTCTGGGCGCGGGCCACGGGCGAGGTGTAGCGCACCTCGATGTCGTCCGGGCCGAACCCCTCGGGAAAGGGAGGCAGTGCGCCCGCCCGGAGCATGATGCGGAACACGCGGCGGATGAGGGGGCTTAAGAACTCGGCCTGGAGCCTGCCCAGCACCGGGCCGAGCACGCGCATCCGCTCGCTCTGGCGGATGACCGCCTCGGTGGCGGTCACGGCCGGGCCGTCCGGGGCGAGCTGGTCGCCCAGGAAGATGCGCCGGATGGACTGGCGGCGCTGCTCCATCATCCGCTCGGTGGCGGCCAGATCCACGGTCACGGGCAGGGCCTCGATGCGGTCCGGGCTGCCCGCCCGGTAGTAGGAGAGCCCCCCTGGCCCGGAATGGACCGGCCCGAGGAACCCGTCGTCAGGCACCATCAGCGGCGGGTCGGACATCTTCTCGGCGGCCATCAGCGCGGTGCGGGCCATGGCGTTGAGCACCCTTGTGTCAGAGAGGGCGGTCTGGCCCGGCCCGCGGCCATAGGTCTCGCCTGCGGCCTTGGCCCAGCGGGGCACGAGGTAGGGCATTTCCAGGTAGCCGGATTCCTCCAGCACATGGTCCGCGCCGGTCTCCACATAGACGCTGGCCCAGGGGAAGTGGGCCGCGCCCAGGGCAAAGGGGTCGCGGTCGGTGCGCGGGAACACGGCGTGCAGGATCTCCACCTTCTCGTCCGGCCGTTCCTCGGCCGTGCGCCGGGTGGCGTCCGAGCAGGCCGCGCCCCATTCACGGGCCGCCTGGCGGGCCGTGAGGACGTAGCGGCGGTAGACCGTGTCCACCGCGCCGCGCACCGACTCGGCCGCAAAGACCTCGCCCAGGGGCCGGGTGCGGAAACTGACCACCGTGTCCGGGTCCGCCTCCACATACATGACCGCCGTGCCCAGCAGGACCACGTCGAGGTACAGCTCGTGGACATTGGTCTGGAAGCCGGTGTCCTCGGTGTTGAAGAGGGCGATCATGCGGTCGCGGGCCTGTTGCAGGAAGGCGCGCACCCCGCCCGCGTCGCCCTGGGCCGGGTCGCGTGCGCGGATGTCGAACCAGGGCATGGCCGGGTTGGTCAGCAGCCCGCCAAGGGACGAGGCGAGCAGCTCCAGGGCGTGGCTGGGCGCGGAGTCGAAGATGCGCTCGTCGCCCACGCGCCCCCGTGCAATCAGCGGGTCTGCCCCGGTGAAGCTGTTCTTGCGCGGGAGCATGTAGTCGGTCAGCTCGCGCCAGGAGGCGAGCCAGGGGCGGCGGGCCTCCTCCAGCCCGGCGAACCGGGCCTTGAGCGAGCGGGCAAGTTCCGTGGTGTGCATGCTACTCCCCCAGCTTGGTCTTGAGCGTCCCGGTGGCGGCCGCGTTGTCGTCGGACGAGGCGGCCGTGCCAGCGGATGCCTGGGCCAGCCGTTTCTGCTCCACCGTCCGGGCCTCAAGGAGCTTTTCCCGCTCGCGCTTGCGTTCGCGGGCCTCTTTTTGCCGCTGTTCCTCCTCCTGGCGGGCGCGTTCGGCCGCCAGCTCAGCGGATCGGTTCGAACCGGACGAGCGCTGCTGGCCCGCGCCGAGTACGCCTGCCACGCCGCTGAAGACCGAAGTGATGAGTGCCGGGCTTCCTCCCATGATGAATCCTCCTGTGAAGAGGCTGTTGAAAACGGCGATCCGCGTGGTTGCGTCGATGCGTTCACAAATCCGCAGGACGGGGCGAATCAAGGCCTTGCGTGCAGGAGCCGCCTCTTGGCCTTGCATTGTTTCCGCGTCCGGCATCTCGTCATTTTTGAACAGCCGCTCTGTCTTGACCTTTTCGCCGGTCAGTTAAAGGGTTTTTCGGACCATAGCCCTGGAATCCGCCCCGGACGGAGAACGGGCGAAAGGAGGAGTCGAAAGGACGAGAAAGGGCGGACATTGCCTGTTGACAGGGGTTCCGGTCAGGGTTGTCCTGGAGGTTCAAGCTGTCGGCGCAAACGACGAGGGCCGCCGCCGGAGTGCTTCCGGCGGCGGCCCTCGGCTGTGTCCTGCCCGGCGCTAGCGCTTGATGCTGATGAGGGTGTTGAGCAGGGAATCCGTGGTGGTGATGACCTTGGTGTTGGCCTGGTATCCGCGCTGGGTGATGATCATGTCGGCGAATTCCTGGGCCATGTCCACGTTGCTTGTCTCCAGGGAGTTCTGCTCGAAGAAGCCCCTGCCTCCCTGGCCCGCCTTGCCCACAATGGCCTCTCCCGAGGCGTCGGTGGACACGAAGTGGTTGTTTCCGGCGCGGCGCAGCCCCCACTCGCTGGTGAAGCGGTAGTTGGCGACCTGATAGAACTGCTCGCTCTGGCCGTTGGAGAAGTAACCGCTGAGGAATCCGTCCTTGTCCACGCTGGTGTTGAGCAGATAGCCCCAGGTGTGGCCGTCCTGAATCTGGAAGAGGGTGAAGGAACTTTGATCGTAACTGGTGGTGATGCGGGCGTCGCGTCTGGCATCGTCCATGCCCGGCAGGTTGTTCGCGTTGCGTCCCACATCGGCGGCCGTGGCCCCGCCCGGTTTCCAGGAGGAGGTTCGCGATGTCAGGCCGAAGTCGTAGCTTATGGTCACCATCTCCCCGATGGCCGCCCCGTTGCTGCCGTAGGTGAAGGAAAACTCGGGCTTTCCGTCGGCGCTGAACGAGGCGGGAGCCCAGTTGCTCAGGACCTTTCCGTCGGCCCTGGCGCCGGGGTCCAGAGAGTAGGCCGACTGCTCCACCAGCTCGCCCTGGTCGGTGAAAACCAAGACCCCCATTCCGGCCAGCCCGGCCGAGGAGGTATTGAAGGCGTCGCTGCCGTCCGCCGAGGTCGGCAGCGCCACAAGGTATTCCCAGTAAATGTATCCCGGAACCGCGTTGGACAGCGTCGAGGTGTCAACGGGATCGAAGTGGACGCTCAGTTTGCGCTCGTTGCCCTCGGAATCGTACACGGTCAGGTTCGAGGAGTAGGCGGGCTGGTTGTCGCCGAAGGGGTTGCCGTCGGCGCGGCTGCCGTCGTAGGCGGCCAACATGGCGAAGAAGGGGTTGGTCTCGCTCGAGTGCTTGTCTCCGGACATGGCGTCGAGATTGGTGACCATCGCCACCGAGGAGGTCGCCCGGGGTTGGGAACGCACCACCCTTGCAGGCTGGCCGTCTATGATCACGTCCTCGTAAGGCAGCTGAACGTCCGAGACCTGGTTGGACACTTCCCCGGTTTGGCGGTCAACGACATACCCCTGGAGCCTGAATCCGTGGGGGTCCACCAGATAGGCGTCGAGATCGAAGCGAAACGCCCCGGCCCGTGTGTAGTGGGTGGCCCCGGCAGCGCCTTCCGAGCCCGGGTCGCGCACCCCGAAGAAGCCGTTGCCGGAGATGGCGAGGTCGGTGGACGTGCTCGTCAGCTCCAGGCCGCTTTGGGTGAAGATGTTGCGCACCGCGGACATGGCCACACCCATGCCTATCTGGCTCGAATAGCTGGCCCCCGACTCATACTGTCCGCCGCCCGAGGCGAGTTGCCGACTCATGGCGTCGCAGAACAGGGCGTCCGCACGGCGGAACCCCATGGTGCTGACGTTGGCCAGGTTGTTGGCCACCACCTGCATCCGGTTGCCGTGGGCGACGACGCCCGTGGCGCCGACAAACAAGCTGCTAAAACCCATACCTTCCTCCGATCCGGCCCGGTTGGGCCAGGCAGGAAGCGCTCCGGGGGACCCGGCCCCGGCAACATCTTCCCCTTTGCTTCTCCGCCGGGGAAACAGCAAGGACCATGCCACGGAAAAAGGCTCCGCCACGTTTCCCGCGGCGCATTATTATAATGGATTATCCCCTCGCCCTCAGGCCAAAGTTGACACGAACATGTCAAAAAGGGGGGGCACCATGCGTATCGTTGAAAACCTCGGGGTCGGCCAGAGGCTGATCCTGGTCATCTCTGTCGTCATTCTCGCGCTGCTCGGGGCCATCGTCGTCGATGTGACCCTGAGCACCAGAAACCTGACCTTGTCCATCTCCGACAAAATCCTTTCCCAAAACAGCAGAACCGTTACCTCCACCTTGAGCGGCTGGCTCGGCGACAAGCTGCGCTATCTGAACTTGGCGGCGGAGAATCCGTACGTCATCGAGGCGGCCCTTGGCGGCGATTTTGAGGCGGCCACTGCCTGGCTGGTCAAGGCCAAGGAGGCCGACCCGGCGCTGGAGTCCCTCTTTGTCCACGATGCCCAGGGCATCTCCGTCGTCACCACCAATCCGGGCGGTCGCGGCCGCTCCTATGTCAACCAGGAATACTTCACGACCATCATCAAGGAAGACAAGGCCAGCTACATCTCCAATATCGTGCTCTCGCCCGTCAGCAAGCAGCCGCGGGTGGCCATCGCCGTGCGTATCCGCGACAAGGGCCGGACCGTGGGCTATGTTGGCATGTCCATCATGGCCTCGGCCTTCACCGCCGCCTACATCGATCCCATCAAGGTCGGCTCCGAGGGCTATGCCTTCATTCTCGACCTGGACGGCCGCATCCTGGCCCACCCCGACAAGGGGCTCATCTTTGAAGACGTGAGCCAGCACGACTTCATCAGAACGATGATTACCCGTAAAAGCGGCTTCATCGAGTATTTGTGGCAGGGGGACATCAAGTACCTGGCCTTCAGCCAGGTGCCGGAAACCGGCTGGATCGTGGCCCTGGCCGCCGACCAGGACGACCTCATGACCGAAGCGGCCCAGCTGCGCACCCGGCTGCTGCTCCTGGGCGCCACGGGGCTGGCCCTGGCCATCCTGGTCATTTTTCTTGTCTCCCGCAGGCTGATAACCCGGCCGCTGGCCTCCATCGCAGCTCAGGCCGAGGCCATCAGCGACGGCGATCTCGATGTCCGTTTCGAGACCTCCTACAGCGGCGAGATGCGGATGCTCAAGGAATCCTTTGAACGAATGGCCGCGCAGTTGCAGCGCATCGTCGGCGACGTGCATGCCGCTGCCGAGCAGGTCTCTGCCGGCGGCGAGGAATTGAGCGCCACGGCCCAGGATCTGTCCATCGGCGCCAACAATCAGGCCGATGCCGTGGACAAGCTCTCCTCGGCCATGGAGGAGATGACATCCAGCATCGCCCAGAACTCCGAGAATGCCAACCAGACGGAATCCCTGGCGAGCAAGGCGGCCCGGGACGCCCAGCACGGAGGCGAGGCCGTGGCCGAGGCCGTGGGCGCCATGACCGAGATCGCGGACAAGATCACCATCATCGAGGAAATCGCACGCCAGACCAATCTGCTGGCCCTCAATGCGGCCATCGAGGCGGCTCGTGCCGGGGAGCACGGCAAGGGCTTTGCCGTGGTGGCTGCCGAAGTGCGCAAGCTGGCCGAGCGCAGCGGCGCGGCAGCGGCAGAGATCGGCCAGCTCTCGGCGTCGAGCAACGCTGTGGCCAACCGGGCGGGCAAGATGCTCGAACAGCTGGTGCCAGATATCCGCAAGACGGCCGAACTGATTCAGGAAATCTCGGCAGCAACCGGCGAGCAGCGGGTGGGGGCCGAAGAGATCAACAATGCCATCCAGGATCTCGATACCGTGGTCCAGCGCAACGCAGCCACGTCAGAGGAGGTGGCCTCCACGTCCGAGGAGCTGGCCGGTCAGTCCGTGCAGTTGCAGCAGACCATAGGGTTCTTCCGTCTGGCAGGGGTGTCCGGCGGTCCGGCTCCGAAGACTGCGGCCAAGGGGCCCAAGGTGGCCCGCGCAACCCCGGCCGCCCTGCCTTCGTCTGCGGCGTCCGCTGACAAGGCAGAGGCCGACGACGAGTTCGAGCGGTTCTGATCCGCCCGACCCGGGATCGCCCTGCGCGGGGCGGCGGCCTGCCTGCCGCCGTCCCGCGCCTTTTTGCCCCCTAGCAATCGCCCCTTGCCATGAGGCCCCGCCCTGCGTAGGGTGGCTGCCTCGGCAAGCGAGAGTGAACCCAATCAACCAACGGAGCCAATGATATGAAACGTCTCATCGTCCTGCTCGCCATCGCGCTGCTCGGCCTCGGCCTTTTCGGATGCAACCAGCAGGCCGGAATCGCTGTCGGCGTGGTGGATGAAGCCGCCGCCTTCCAGAACAACAAGGCGGCCACCTCGGCCATGACCTATCTTCAGGAGCTGGGGACCCCCCTGCAGCAAAAGGCCGAGGCTGCCTACAAAGCCATGCAGGAGGACCAGAGCGAGGAGAATGTGGCCGCCTACAAGGCCGCCATGGGCGAACTGCAGAGCGTCATGAACGAAGAGCAGCAGCGCGTGGTAGCCCTTATCGACGCCAAGTTCAACGAGGTGCTCGAGACGTACCGCAAGGACAAGGGGCTGACCATCATCCTTAGCCGCCAGTCCGTCATCGCCGTGGACAACGCCGTGGACATCACCGCCGACATCTCGGCCGCCATGGACGCCATTGAGCTGGACCTGACGCCTCCGGCCCGCCCGGTCGTGGACGATGCGGCTGTCACGGAACAGGCCCCGGCCGCGTCCGACGAACAGTAGCCTTTCGACCGCCCGCAAGAGAAGGCCAGCCCGTTTGGACGGGCTGGCCTTTTTCTCGTTCGGAAGGAGTTGTCGGGTCAGCCCTGCGGGTTGCGGGCCAGAAACTCGCGCATGGCCAGCCGTGCGGTGTCGAGGCTTTCGACGAAATCGGCGTAAAGACGCCGTGTCGTACCCAGGTCGCCGTCCTTGGCCGCCTCCTCCATGGACAGGGCCAGCCCGGCGTTCACGGTGGAGCGGACCACGCCGCACATGCCCTTGAGGGAGTGGGCCAGTTTGGACGCCTGATCCATGTCGCCCTGTTCCAGGGCTGCTGCCAGGGACTCGGAACGCTCCGGGCTGTCCTCCAGAAACGCATTGACCAGTTCCGCGGCCAGCTCCATGTCTCCGGCGAGACTCTGCACAAATCGCTGCTCGTCAAACAGGGGGTCGCTCATGTTCGGGACTCCGGGCCTGTGGCGGCCTTGGCTCGTGTCAAACAGGTGTTCATGCCATGTACCATCCCGGGCCGGTCATGGGAATGATTTTTCCGGCCCGGCGCACAGGGCGGTGTAGAGGGCTTCGTAGCGACGGGCCGCCGCAGCCGGGGAAAATCCCGCCACCACGCGCTCTCTGGCCGAAAGCCCCAGGGCGTCCCGGCCGAGCCGTCCCAGGCCGGCCATGCGGACCATGGCCCGGGCCAGGGCCTGGGCATCGCCAGGGGGCACGACCTCGCCAGTGTTCCCCACCAGGGCGGCGCTGTCGCCCACGTCCGTGACCACGCTCGGCACCCCGCAGGCCATGGCTTCGCCCACCACATTGGGCAGGCTCTCGCCCGCCGAGGACGAGACGTGCATGTCCATGGCCGCCATCACCCGCTCAAGGTCGTGCCGCTCGCCCAGGAGCCGGACACGTCGGGCTCCCCGGATGCCGGGCCGGGAGTCGAATCCCGCCTCGGCCAGCCAGGCGGCAAGGCGTTGGTTGTCGCTGTCCACCCCGCGCCCGGCCAGAACGAATACCGCGTCGGGCAGTTCCTGTGACGCCATGCCTGCGGCCAGCAGCAGGGTGTGGTGGTCCTTCATGGGGTCGAACCGGGCCGCGTGGCCGATGACAAGGTCGTCGGCCCCCAGGCCGAGTTCGGCACGAACCGCGGTCCGGGCCTCGGCGTCGGGCCGGAAGCGGTCGGCGTCGAATCCGTTGGGGATGATCTCGAACCGGCGGGGCGAGTAGCCCAGGCCGCGGTGGAAATCGCGTGCGGCAGCCGAGTTGGTCACTGTCGCGTCCGGGAACCGGGAGAGGGCGGCGCAGGCCCGCAGCGTCAGGGCCGTGGTCCTGGGGTAGCGGTCGAGATCCATGAAGGCGCAGCGGATGTTCCAGACCAGCCGGGGCGAAGCGCCCAGGGGAAAGGCCAAGGCCCGCGCCGCCAGACCGAGAAGGTCGGCATGGTAGAGCCATGTCTGCACCACATGGGGCCGGTATGAACGCATCATGCCTGCCAGCCGGGCCAGTCCCGCCGGGGACGGAACGCCGCGGCGCATGCTCAGAGACGCCACTTCCACGCCCGCATCCGCCAGCCGCCGCCCCATTTCGCCCGGCGCCACCAGACTGACCACGCGGCAACGAAAGCGTACCGGGTCCATGGTGGCCGTCAGTCTGTGGAGCGTGGTTTCCGCGCCCCCCACATCCAGGCCGGTGATGACGTGCAGTATTCTCATGCTGGGTGTGCGGCCTGTCCGCCGCATGTTCCCTCTAGCATCATCCGGGGCAAATCGCCAGAGCCGGACCGGACGATCATCTGCCTCTCGTCAGGGTCAGCCATACACGCAATCCCCCCCGGCCTCTCGGTTCCAGTGCCCCCCCTCGAAGACGAGCAGCACCTCCTGCATGGCCAGCGTCCGGCAGTTGTTGAGGCATATCTTGGTTTGCTGCGCCTCAAAGGAAGATGCCACCTTGCGGGTGGGGGGCAGAAACCCCCGTACCCAGACATTGCGCCCCGGATGGTCCGAGACGATGAACGGATAGGCGCGTTCGGCAGTTGCCGAGCCGCATCGGGGCGCAGTCACTACCGAGGGCCGGTCGAGCCGGATCGAATCGCCGCGATCAAGGAACATCAGCCGCGTCCCGCTGCACAGCAATGCCCCGCAACCGGCTTCGCCGTAGACAAAGACCAGGGCGCTGTCCGGGTCGGCCATCCGGCGGACTCGCCGGACCATTTCCGCCGGGCTGGCCGCGTCAGGCAGGCCGGCAAGGGGCGGGACCTCCGTCCCGTTGAGGCATTTCATGGGGTGGCGGGGCACCAGTCGTCCTTCGAGCCACGGCAGAGGCCGAAAGAAGCGCACCCTTGCATTTACCCTGTCCAGCTGCGCCGCGGCCATGGCGGCCAGCGCCAGGTTGCGCAGCAGCGGGCCGCTTTCCGACTGTCCCGGCCGAGCCGACAGGGCCAAAAGCAACCTGCCGCAGACCATGACCAGATCGGCCGGATCGCCCCCGGACAGCATCCGCCATCCGGCCACTTCAAGCAGGCGGATCACGGCCCGTGCCGTGGCGGACGCATCAGGGACGGGCCGCATCCGGCCAGCCAGCTCGGCCAAGGCCCGGCCGAGAAACCTGATCGTCCCGGTTTCGTTCCCCATGTCCGATGCCAAATGCGCCATGTGCACGGCCAGGGCCGCATCCAGGCAGCCCGTCAGGGCCAGGGCCACGAGCATGGCCGCCCCGCGCAACCGGGAGTCTCCCGGCCAGCCCTCCCGGAGAGCGCCCCGGACTGTCCCGAAGCATGGTTCCCGCTCCGCAAGGGCGGCAGGCTCGGCGGTGTCGGGTTCCGTGGACAGAATCTGCCGCCGCCAGCCAGCCCAGTCTCCGTCGAACCGGGCAGCGGCAGCGGGAAGAGACGCCAGTCCCTCGGGCAGCCAGTATTCGGCCACGGGGTATTGCACCTCCATGAGTTCCAGCAGCCCGCAGAGGCGTCCGGGGGTGGGCAGGCTGCACACTGCCGCCCGCAGCCCGCGAGTGCGTCTGTCCGCAAGCTGTGCGGCCAGACCTTCCTCAGGTCCGCCGCCGTCCACGAGATAGCCGCCCCGCGGACCGCGCAGCAGATACGCGTCGCCGTAGCGCATGGGAAGCACCCTGAATTGCGTCATGTTCACCGCCGTTACGAGATAGGGAATGCGCTACGGGGGATACTCTCTTCTTTATTATTATGTCAATCTATATCGTTATAACGCTTCAAAAAAAGCGCATTTTTCCCTCTTTGACGAAAAGCGGGTGAATTCAACCGGGTGGGGATTTCCGATGCCTGTCGCCCGGGGCGAAAACTTGGCCAATGGCTTGAAGAATCAACGCCTTGGCAGAAGAAAAATTTGATTACATAGGGGAAATTGAAAACATTGACAAGTCCAAATCAGGCAATTATATGCCATCAGTCCAAAAAACGTACAGGAGACTTCACACCCGATGAAAACACTACTCAACTACGCGCTAACGCCTGTGCTGTGCGCAGCCATGGTCATCCTCGCTGTAGTTGCCTTTGCCAAGCAGCAGGAGATCGATACGTTGCGCCACAAGCTCGCCTTGTCCGAGCAGACGGCCACCGCGCGCAAGAACATGGTCGAGGAGGCCCGGCTCATTCAGAAGGCCATGCACGCCAATCCGGTGCGTACCGTCACCGTCACCGCCTACAATCCCACCGTGGAACAGTGTGACGAGGACCCGCTCATTGCCGCCAGCATGCGCCGGGTCCGCGCCGGGACCATCGCCGTTTCCCGCGATCTCTTCGACCAGGGCTGGGTGTTCGGCCGCAAGGTCCGCATCGAGGGGCTCGGCATCTTTGAGATCAACGACCTGATGAACAAGCGCTTCACCCAACGCATCGACATCTTCATGTGGGACGAGGGCGAGGCCAGGCAGTTCGGCAAGCGCAGCATCAAGGCGGCGCTGCTCGACATCTGACCCGCCGGGAAAACCCGGCGAAACAACGCCATACGATCGCGGCCGCAGAGGCCATGCAAAGGGCGCACTCCCCGCAAGCCGGGGGGTGCGCCCTTGGCGTCTGCCGTGTCGCGCCGCGTCTCAGTCGAGCCAGCGCAGCTCCACTTCGCGCCGCAGGGGGATACGCGCATAGCGGTACTTGGGATAGCCGAGCATCAGGGCGGCGTAGACGCCGTGCCCCTCGGGCAGGCCCAGGGCATCGCGGATGGGGCCGTAGCCCTCGGCGGCCTCCATGAGAAACCCGGCCCAACACGCGCCCAGCCCGTGGGCATGGGCGGCCAGCTCCAGGTAGGCGGCGGCCAGGGAGCAGTCCTCGGCCGGGTTGAACCCGTCCTCGGGCGCGTGGGCCACGGCCACGTGGGGTGCGCCGTGAAGCACCTTGTCCACGCCCCGCTCCCAGTTCCTGATGACGCCGGGAAAGACGTTGTTGATGGCCATGAACTCCACGGTGAGTCCGGCCAGACGGTGGGTGGCCTCGCGGGTGCGGGTGACGATCCAGCGGGCGGGCTGGCCGTTCTTGGCGCTGGGCGCGAAGCGGGCCACATCAAGCAGGTCGGCCACAACCCCCTCGGGAATGGGCTTGTCGCCATAGGTGCGTACCGAACGGCGGCCGCGCAGAAACTGATACGCCTGCTCAAGGCTGATCCTCAGATCGCGCTCCATGGGCGGGCACTGGGCCGGGGCCAGTCCGGCGGTCACGGGCATGGCGGGCAGGGCCAGGGCGGCCACGGGACAGACGGCCACGCAGTGGCCGCAACCGATGCAGGTCTTCCTGGCCGCGGGCCTGAGCTTCGGGAACCCCTCGCCGTCCTCGACGATCAGGGAATAGGGGCACTCGGCGGCGCAGGCGCCGCAACGCTTGCACAGCGAGGTGTCGCAGAACACCCGGCCAGCCCCTATCTGCCCGCCCCGAGCCGGGAGCACACGGACCGGACCATCTCGCCCGTGACCCCGCGCAGGGCCTCGGCCAGGATGTCGGACCGGGTGGAATAGCCGGGAACGACCACGTTCTCCACCTCGCTGGTGAACCGCTCGGAGTGGATCACCGCACCGTCGCGCTGGAGCATGATGCTCACCGAGACCCTGGCCGCCCAGGTGGTGGCGCCGGTCTGGTTCAGCTCGGTGGCGAGGACTTCCCCGGTGATCAGGGGCGCGGAGCCGGGAACCACGCTGGAGGTGCGGTACTTGGGGTCGCAGCCGGCGGCCTTGAGTTCGTCGAACAAGGCCCAGCCAACCCAGTCGGCCACGTCAGAGAGGGGCTCCAGGGCCGCCCCGTTCCTGTCGGTGCCAAGCCGGGTCAGGGGCCGTTTGTCCGAAAACTTGAAGACAATGACCTCGCCCGAGCAGGGACCGGCCTGCGGCCCCAGGGCATAGGTCAGCTTGACCGCGTTGTCCTTGGCGCATCCGGCGGCCAGAATCAGCAGACCCAGCAGGGCCAGACACGCGCCGGCCCGGCTGGCCGCGCCCAATGATTCGCGCACTCTGGCATGGAATCCGTTCATCGTTCCTCTCCTTGCCCGTCCGGGGCCTGCGGGCCGTCCGAGGGCTGTTCATCGCGTTTGTCCAGCTCGCTGTCCATGCGGTCCAGGAGCTTTTTGGTGATGCCAAGCAGCCTGTCCAGGCTCTCATTGACAAAGGTTCTGGCCTTGATGTCCAGTTCGTCGTCCTGATCCTCGCGAGCCGCGGCATCGCTTGTGGCGGCACCGGGCCGGGGGGCCGCGTTCGCCTCGAGCGCCTCGCGCACGGCGTCAATGCCGCGACGCACCAGGGAGAGTTCGTCGCGCAGGGCTTCGTCCCTGGCGCGCATCTCTTCCCTCAGGGCCGCCACCTCCGCCTCCAGGGCGCTGACCCTGTCGCTGTCGCCGTCCCTGTCTCCGGGGGGTGGCCCGCAGGCGGAAAGGCAGAATAGGAGCGCCAACACCGCAGCCACCAGGAGTTGTCCGTTTCTTGGTCTCATGGCCCGCATGATTACCATAGAGCCAACCGCCCTGACAATGCGTTCGCGGCCGCCCACGCGATCGGACCTTGATTTTGGCGCGAAATCCCGTACAATGCGGATGGTTATGAACAGAAATCGGCTCCGGCCGCAAGACACGAGGCGATGCCCACCCATGCTTCCCTTCCGCACACTGACCACTGCCCTGCTTCTGCTCTGCCTCGTTGGTTTGGCCCCGGCCGCAGACTTCGTCGAAGCGCCGAGGCCCGATACCTTTCGTGGTCTGGCCTGGGGCACTCCCCTGGCCGACATCCCGGACCTTGAGCGCGTACCCGGCCCCAACTACCGCAACACCTACCACCGCAAGGACGAACGGCTCTCCTTTGGCGACGCGGAGATCGTGTCCGTGGCGTATTACTTCCGCAGCGACCGGCTCTACCGCGTGGGCGTGGCATTCAAGGGCCGGGCCAACCATTTCCTGATCAAAGAGCGTCTGCTCGGTCAATACGGTCAGGGCCGGGGGGTCGGCTCCCGCTACGGATGGATGTGGCCCGACTTCTCGGTGGAGCTGACCTATGACGATTCGGCCGGGAGCGGGGCCCTCTATTACACCTTTGAGGGCGGGCTCGACTGACCCGTCCGGGCCACAGGACACCAACGGCCATGACCCGGGACAAACCGTCATCAGGCAGACTCAAGACCCGCTACACGCTCTTCTATGTCCTGAGCGTGGCCGCGCTGACAGCGCTGCTGTGCACCAACTTCGGGGTGATCTACACCCTGGCCCTGACCCCGCCGGACGAGCCTGAGATGATGATGAAGCTGGTCTACATCGTCATGGTGGCCGGGTTCCTCGTCCTTGCGGCCCAGGCCCTGCTGGTCTTCACCCGGATTCTGGCCGCCCTGGGCCGCGACGGGCGCGAGATGGAGCGTCTGCGCGAGCAGATAGACCAGCTCTCGGTTTATGACGAGCTGACCAAGGTGTATAACCGCTACAAGTTCGATTCCGTGGCCCAGCGCGAAATGGACAACGTCCGCCGCTACGCCACCCCTCTCTCGGCAGTCATGTTCGACATCGACGACTTCAAGGGGCTCAACGAGACCCACGGGTACAAGACCGGCGATCTGCTGCTGGCCAATCTGGCCCGGTTCGTTGGGGCCCGGCTGCGCAAGACCGACTACGTCTTTCGTTGGCGGGGGGGCAAGTTCATCATCCTGGCCCCCCACACCGACATCGACAAGGCGGCTATCATGGCCGAAAAACTCCGCCAGATCGTGGGGCACAAACTCTTTGGCGGCAAGATTCGCATGCGCCTCTCGCTGGGGGTGGCCCAGTGCCGCGGCGACGACACCGTCGAAACCTTCCTGCACCGGCTCCAGTCCGCCCTGACCGGGGCCAAGAGCCAGGGCAGAAACCGGGTTGTGCTCGCCAGGAGCTGACCCCGCTTCGGCCATTCTGCGGCGGCCCGGCGGGAGCGCGGCCGGGCATCATGAGCCAAGCCTTGAGGCGGCGTCTCAACGGGGAGGGAGACATGGCTCTGATCATACGGGAATTTCTGAAACTCTATGGTCCGTTGGCCTTGGCCATCGTCCTGGCCTCGCTCTGGTTCCTCCACAGCCGCGACCTGGAGCACCTCAACGCCGTGCGTCTGCGGCAGCCCCTGATTCTGGAGCGCGAGGCCGCCATCATCGACCGAGCCGTGAACGGCTTGGCCGCCGACGCCAGACTTTTGGCCCGACTGGCCGCCGACCGTCTCGACGGATTGCCCGGCCCCGCCCTGGAGCGTATCTTTTCCGACTTCGCCCGGACCAGACCCCATTCCCTCATGGTCCGGTTCATCGACAACCGCGGCATGGAGCGTGTGCGTGTCGATCAGGCCTGGTCCGGCCCGGTCGTCGCGCCGTCCGAATTGCTCCAGGACAAGGGGGAGCGGTACTATGTGCGCGAGGCCCTGCGCATCGACCCGGGCAGTGTCTTTGTCTCGGACTTTGATCTCAATGTGGAGCAGGGCCGCATCGAGGTGCCCCACCGGCCCACCCTGCGCTTCGCCAGCCCGGTGGTCGATGCCGGGGGCAGTGTGGTCGGCGCGGTGGTCATCAATTACGACGGCAGACATCTGCTGGATCAGGTCAAACGGGCCGGGGCCTCCGGCGAGGGGCTGACCCTGCTCTGCGATGCCCGGGGTTTCTGGATAATCGGCCCGGCCACGGACGAGGAGTGGGGCCGCGATCTCGGACGCCCGGACGCCACCATGGCCGTCCGCTTCCCCGAGGCGTGGCGGGCAGTGGCAGGGCAGGAGGAGGGCCAGACGCACACCCCCGAGGGGCTCTTTTCCTTTGTGTCCATTCACGTTGCCCAGGACGCCGACGGCCCTGGAGCCGCGGACTGGCGGCTCATGACCTGGGTTCCTCCGGCCGTCCTCTCCCTGCCCTGGGCCACCCCCTTCACCGGGCTGGCCGTGCTCTTCCTGCTGACCCTGGTTCCGGGATGCTGGTTTCTGGCCAGCTACCGGGTGCGTCAGGCCGAGGTGGAGGCCCGCCTGCGCGAAAGCGAGGCGCGCACCCTGGCCATCAGTCGGTCGGCTCAGGATGCGGTGGTGATGATCGACGACCAGGGGCGCGTCACCTTCTGGAATCCGGCCGCCGAAAGGCTCTTCGGCTACCCGGCCGGGGAGATTATGGGCAGGCGGCTCCACTCCCTGCTCGCGCCGGAAGAAATGCGGGCCAGGGCCGAGGCGGGCATGGCCGGATTCGCCCGGTCGGGCCGTGGCCATGTGGTGGGGCGGGTGGTGGAGCTCGATGCGCTGCGCCGGGACGGCTCCACGGTTCCGGTGGAGGTGGGCGTGGCCTCGGTGCAGTTGGACGGCCGCTGGTACGCTGTGGGCACCCTGCGCGACATGACCCGGCGCAAGCGCTACGAGGCGGCCCTCCGCCGCAGCGAGGAAACCAGCCGGACCCTGCTCAACGCCCCGGACCATGTGGCCATGCTTATCGAGCCAAACGGCAGCATCGCTGCCATCAACGAGACCGGCGCACGCCTCTACGGACAGGAGGCCGAAGCCATGATCGGCCGCACCCTGTTCGAGTTCCTGTCCGGGGAACGGGCCGAGGCCCTGCGCACCATACTCCGGGAGATCATCGAGCAGGCCCGGCCCTCCCGGTTCGAGGCCACTCGCGACGGCCGCCGCTATCTGGCCAGCGTCTACCCCGTCACCGGCCCGGACGGCGCAGTGGAGCAGGTGGCCATTTTCGCCCGGGACATCACCGAGCAGCGTCTGGCCCAGGCCGCCCTGCAACGCTCCGAACAGCGCTTTCGCGATGTGAGCGCAGCGGTGGGGGAATTCATCTGGGAAACCGATGCGGACGGGATATACACCTTTGTCACCGACGATGTCTTCTCCGTGCTCGGCCGCACTGCCGAGGAATTGCTGGGCCGTTCCCCGGCGGTGTTCATCGCCCCGGACCAGACCGATGACTTCGTGCGCTGGCAGACCGATGTGTACGCCCGGCGCGAGCCCTTCTCCAAGGTCGAGCTGCGTTGCGTCACCCGGGACGGCCGCACGGTCTGGCTCCAGTCGAGCGGTGTGCCGTATCGCGACGAGGAGGGACGGTTTGGCGGGTATCGCGGGGCGGATATGGACATCTCGGAGCGCAAGCGGGCCGAGGAGATCATCAAGGCCAGCGAACGCAAGCTTCGCGCCCTGGCCGAGTCCGCCTACGACGCCATTGTCATGATCGACGGAAACGCCCGTGTCTCCTTCTGGAATCCCGCAGCCGAACGTCTCTTCGGCTTTGCCGAGGACGAGGCCATGGGGCGGGCCATCACCGATCTGATCACCCCGCCGGAGCTGCGCGAAAAGACCCTCATGACCCTGCGCCAACTGGCCGGAGGCGACGGCCCGCCATCCCTGGGGACCCTCCAGGAAACCGAAGCCGTGCGCAAGGACGGCACCCGGCTGCCGGTGGAGCGGTCCGTGTCTTCCTTCCGCCTCGGGGGCGCATGGTACGCCGTGGCCACCATCCGCGACATCACCGAGCGCAAGACCACCGAGGCCAGGCTTCGCGAGCTGGCGACCACCGACAGCCTGACCGGGCTGTACAACCGCCGCCGCTTCATGGAGCTGGCCGAGCGGGAATTCGTCAGGAGCCGCCGCTACCAGGGGGCGCTGACCATGCTCATGATGGATATCGATCATTTCAAACGGGTCAACGACACCCATGGCCATGATGTGGGCGACGAGGTGCTGCGCGAGCTGGCACACATCTCTCGCGTCACCCTGCGCGAGCCGGACGTGCTTGGCAGGCTGGGGGGCGAGGAGTTCGGCGTGCTCTTGCCCGAGACCGACGCAGCCGCGGCCCTGGAGGTGGCCGAACGGTTGCGTAGGGCCATTGAGGACGCCTCCATGGTTACGGCAGCCGGAGAAATGCGAATTACCGTGAGCATCGGCGCGGCCGCCTCGGACGCGGACGCCGACTCCGTGGCCACCCTGCTCAAGCGGGCCGATGTGGCCCTTTACGCGGCCAAGGAGGCCGGACGCAACCGGGTGGTGGCCGGATGACGACAAGAATCACCCTCTTTACTTCACTTTTACACAACCACGTCGTATGCTGGAGCAGAGTCGCAACTCTGGCCCCAACCCCCGCGACCGGGAAAAACTGATGCGTTCACGCCGCCTGTCTTCGTTCTTCGAGTTCACCCCTTTGGGCATGCTCCTGCCTGCGGCGCTTACGCTGGCCCTGTTTGGCGGGTCCATCTTCCTCTACCTGCTCCCCTCCATCCACAACGCCTTCATGAACGACCGGCGCGAGAACATCCGCATGCTCACCGGCACGGTCATCAACACCCTGGCCCACCTTCAGCAGCGGGTCGAGGCCGGGGAGCTTGGCCCGGACGAGGCCAGGGACATGGGCCGCGAGCTGGTGCGGGCCATGCGCTACGGCCCCGAGGGCAAGGACTACTTCTGGATCAACGACGAGACTCCGCGCATGGTCATGCACCCCTACATCCCCGAGCTCGAGGGGCGCGAGCTGACAGAGTACACCGACACGGAGGGGAAGGCCCTGTTTATGGAGTTCATCCGGGCGGCGGAAACCCCCCAAGGCGGGTTCGTGAACTACCACTGGCAGTGGAAGGACCAACCGGAAATCCTTGCCCGCAAGCTCTCCTATGTCCGCAAGTTCGAGCCCTGGGGCTGGATCGTGGGCACCGGCATCTATCTCGACGATGTCCAGGGCGAACTGGCCGGATACCGCAACCGGCTCGCCGTCATCTTCATGGCCATTTTGTTGGTGGTGGCCGGCATTGAGATATACGTCCTGCGCAAATTCGCCCGCGGGGCCAGGGAGCGGGCCAAGATACGGCTGCAACGCGAGCGCCTGCTCGATGCCCTGCGCTCGGGCGAGGAGCGCTACCGCACCATTGCCGACTTCGCCTACGACTGGGAGATGTGGATCGACACCGACGGCGGCGTGGTCTACTGCTCGCCCGCCTGCGAACGCATCTCGGGCCACCCGCCCGAGCGTTTTTTCGAGCGTCCCGGGCTGCTGCGCGAGGTCATCGTGCCCGAAGACCGCGAGGCGTGGGACAAATATCTGATTTTCATCAATACCGAGGTGGGCGGTTCCCTGGATTTCCGCATTGTCACCCGCAGCGGGCAGACCCGCTGGATCGGCGTGGTGGGCCGGGCGGTGTCCGGCATCGGCATGAAGCCGCTGGGCATCCGGTGCAGCTTCCGCGACATCACGGACCGCAAGGAGATGGAGGAACAGCTCCGGCATCAGGCCCTGCACGACCCCCTCACCGAGCTGGCCAACCGGACCCTGTGCCTGGACCGCATCGGCCAGGCCATGCGCCGGGCCGGACGCCGGGGCAACTACTACTTTGCCGTGGTCTTCCTTGATCTTGACCGATTCAAGATCATCAACGACTCCCTGGGACACCGCTTTGGCGACATGGTCCTGGTGGAGACGGCCAACCGCCTCGCCCGCCATGTGCGTACTCTGGACACGGTCTCGCGCTTCGGCGGGGACGAGTTCGTGCTCCTGCTCGACGAGCTGGCCAGTCCGGGCGAGGCCATCCGCATCGTCAAGCGCATCCGCGAGGAGCTGGCCCAGCCCTTCCTTTTCGGCGGTCACGAGGTGCAGACCACGGCCAGCTTCGGCATTGTCCTGAGCCCGGTCCCGGACATCCGCTCCTCCGAGGTGCTTCAGCGGGCCAATATCGCCATGCACCAGGCCAAGGAGGCGGGCCGCAATCGGTTCAAGGTCTTCACCGCCCGCATGCTCGAAAGCGCCGTGGACCAGCTGACCATGGAAAACGACATGCGCCGGGGGCTGGAGTCCGGGGAATTCCATGTGGAGTTCCAGCCCATCATGGACCTGGGCGGTTCGGACATCATGGGCTTCGAGGCCCTGGCCCGCTGGCAGCATCCCGAACGCGGCTCCATTCCGCCCTCGGAGTTCATCCCCATGGCCGAGGAGTCGGGCATCATTCTCAAGCTCGGCGAGTGGGTGCTGCGCGAGTCCCTTCTGACCCTGGCACGCTGGCGCAAAAAGACCAGCGGAGCCGAGGACATCTTCATCTCCGTCAACCTCTCGGGCAAACAGTTCGCCCGGGCCGAGCTGGACAAGCTGGTCATCGACGCCCTGCGGGCCGCCAGTCTGCCGCCCGAGGCCCTCAAGCTCGAGATCACCGAATCCGCGCTCATGGATCACCCGGAGACAGCCATCAACGTCCTCAAGCGGCTGCGCCGCATCGGGGTGCGATTCTCCATCGACGATTTCGGCACGGGCTATTCCTCGCTCTCCCAGCTTCAGCAGCTGCCCGTGGACACGCTCAAGGTGGACCGCTCCTTTATTTCGCGCATGAAGACCGACCCGGAAAACATGGAGATCGTCCGTGCGGTCATCGCCCTGGCCCATTCCCTTGGTCTGGATGTGGTGGCCGAGGGAGTGGAGGACGCGGGCCAACTGTGTTCGCTCATGGAGCTTCGCTGCGAGTCCGTGCAGGGGTTCTATTTCCACAAGCCCCTGGCCCCGCACGATGCCGAGGCCCTGCTCCAACGCCGCGCCGAAGGCGGCGACGCCTCGCCAGGACAGCGGATGCGCGAGGCCAGACAGGGTTGCCGGGACGCCCGGTCGTCTGACGACGCCGGGTCCGCCTGAGAGCGAGCCCCTTGTCATCCCCTCCCGGGATGCTTACACTCTGCCCATGACCAGACAATTTGATCCAGAACTGCTCTATGTGGAGTGCAGCCAGTGCGGTCAGCCCATCCTCTGGGGACACGGCATGACCTCCAGGCTGCTGGCCATGGCCGGGATCGACGCCACCGCTCTGGACGAGCGGTGCGTCATCGTGTCCGAGGGTTGCCCGGCCTGTCGTCCCGGCGAGACCTCCTTCACCACCCAGGTCGTGCGCCTGAACCGCGAAAAGGACGACCGGATAATTCAGCCCGCCGCCACCAACTAGCGGCGTCCACCGGCCTTGGGCGCAATAACGCCGGGCCGATCCGCCACAACCGCTCCCGACCGCCTTTGATCGGGGACGCCCATTCCCATGCCTCTCCCCCCGCCAACAGCCGCCTCCGGGGTCTGACTCCACGCCCTGTCAACAGGGAATGTCCGACCTCCGGCGCCCTCTGACATCCTTATTTCGCCCGTTCTCCATCCCGGCAGAAAAGCCGGGCTAGCCTGTGCCGCAGATCCCGACACGCCCGCCCGGGCTGTCGAAACAGCAAGGAGACGCGGACATGAGCATAGCCACCCCGGCATTGACCAACTTCACGGCGGGTGAGATCAGCCCCCGCCTGGCGGGCAGGGTCGACCTGTCCCGCTATTTCAACGGCTGCCGCACCCTGGAAAACTTCCACATCCACCCCCACGGTGGGGCCACGCGGCGCAGCGGGCTGCGTTTTGTCGTTCAGGCCCTTGGGCAGGTCCGTCCTGGGCTGCTGGTCCCCTTTGAGAGCAACGCGGAAGAGGCCTATGTGCTCGAATTCGGCGAGGACGATTCAGGCCAGGGGCGGATGCGCGTGTTTAGCGGCAACGGCCCGGTTCTGGTCCAGGGGGTTCCCCTGACCCTGGATATGCCCTACCGGGCAGACCAGCTTGAGCGGCTGCGGCATGCCCAGTCGGGCGAGGTGCTGGTGCTGGCCCACCCGGACCATCCGGTTCGCACCCTCACCCGCAAGGCCCACGATCATTGGGAGCTTGAGGAGATGGACTTCATTGGCCGTCCCGCCGCCTGGACCGATGGCAACAACCCCTCGGTGGTCGCCTTTTTCGAGCAGCGGCTGGTGCTGGCCGCCACGCCTGCCCAACCCGGCACCCTGTGGTTCTCGCGCACCGGAGAAATGACGGATTTTCGCCTGCGCACCCGCGAGGCTCCCCTTGACGGCTGGCGCGACCGCGAGATCGTGGACGCAAACGGCGACGGTCTGCGCGACGGCCGTCCGGGCGATACCTTTACCCTGCTCGACGGCGACGGGTTCGAGAAGCTCGACGGCCTCAAAGGCCAGCACCCGGACGGGACCACCCGCTATTACCGCTACAAGGGGGCGGCCAACCTCACGGCCTCAGGCGCGGACAGGACCGTGACCTTCAAGGCCGCGCCCACGGGCTCGCAGGTGGAGCCGGTGCGCGACGCGGCAGGCGAGCTTGACGCCGAGTTCTGGGATTGCCTTGAGCCGGGGGACAGGACCGAGGCTCCGGCAGGCGCAGAGCCCCTGGACGATGACGCCATCGAAGTCACCCTCTCGGGCAGACAGGCCAACGCCATCGAATTCCTTGTGGCTCGCGGCAGGCTCTGGGTGGGCACGGCCGGAGGCGAATGGACCTTGGGCAGCTCCCTGGGCGATCCGGTCACTCCTGCATCCATCAAGGCGAGCCAGGAGGGCTCCTGCGGCGCATCGCCCACCCGGCCCGAGGCCGTGGGCTTCGCCACCCTCTATATCCAGCGCGCCCGCCGCAAGATCCGCGAGATGGCCTATCGCTACGAGTCCGATGCCTATGTCTCACGCGACCTGACCATCCTCTCGGAGCACATTACCCGGCCAGGCCTGACCCAGATGGCCTATGTCCAGGAGCCGGACTCCATTCTGTACTGCGTCCGTGCCGATGGCGTGCTCCTGGCGCTGACCTATGAGCCGGACCAGGAGGTGGCCGCCTGGTCGCGGCTGCCCACGGACGGCGTGGTGGAGTGCATCGCCGCCGTACACAACCCGGCCGAAAAGCGCGACCAGCTCTGGGCCGTGATCCGGCGCACCGTGGGCGGACAATCGCGGCGCCATGTGGAATTCCTCGAAGCCGAGTTCAACGGGGTCATGGAAGACGCCTTTTTCGTGGACAGCGGCGCGACCTACGACGGCGAGCCGACCCAGACCCTCACTGGCCTTTGCCATCTGGCCGGGCGCACCGTGGACATCCTGGCCGACGGCGCAGTGCAGACCGCCCGCACGGTGGATGCGCAGGGGGTTGTCCGTCTCGACCGGCCCGCGGCCAGGGCGCACGTGGGCCTGCCCTATGTCTCGCGGCTGCAGCCCATGCGCCTTGAGGCGGGCAGCTCCCGCGGCACGGCCCAGACCAAGCGAAAACGCATCACCAAGGTGGCCGTGCGCTTTCACGACACCCTGGGCGGCCGGGTCGGCCCCTCGCCGGACAGGCTGGAGCCGGTCTACTTCCGCTCTCCGGCTGTGCCCATGGGCCGGGCCAGCACCCCCTTTTGCGGCGACAAGGCCGTCAACTTCCCCGGCGGATGGACCCGGGAAGGGCTGCTCACCATCGTCCAGGACCAGCCGTTGCCCATGAGCGTGCTGCTGGTGGTGCCCACCACCGTTGTCAACGAATGATCCGGGCCTGGCCCGGCCAGTCCACCCAACCCCCAACACAGGAGAACAGACCATGGGAATGAACCAAAACGCTGCGGGGCTCTTCCAGCCGGGAACCGACCTGGCAGGCAGCGTCTACCAATTGCTGACAGGAACAGGCATCAGCCCCGGCCGGGGCTCCGAAGCCGAGGAGTCCGCCCGGCTCAAGGAGTTTGAGGCGTCTGTCAAGGCCCAGGACATCCTCAGGCGCGCCGATGCGGATGCCGACGCCCTGCGCACCGACCGCGAGGCCCGGCGAGGCACCCAAAACGCCGCATGGGGGGCCTCCGGTCTGGCCATGAGCGGCTCAAAGGAGCTGCTTCGCCAATCCGCCAGAATCAAGGACGGGCAGGACGAGGAGGATCTCCGGGCCGAGGGGGCCGAGGCGGCCCGCGATGCCCTGAACCAGGGCCGCGCCGCGGGCAACCTGACGCGCATCAACGGCTCGGTCCCGATTTCGGGTGCGGCCAATACCCAGGGCTCGATCCTGTCCAGTGGCTCCAAAATATACAAATACGGGAGGTGGTCATGACCGTTTCATCCATCGAATCCAAGGCCCGCTACGCAGGGAACGGCTCCACGGCCAGCTTTGCCATCCCCTTCATGTTCCTGCGTGACGACGACATCGAGCTGGTGCTCTCCTCAAGCCGGGGCGAGCATCCCCTGACCATCAGCACCGACTACACCCTAAGCGGCGCAGGCGAGCATGCCGGGGGCCAGTGCTCCCTGGCCGTGCCGCCCGGCCAGGGCGAAGTGCTGGTCATCCGGCGCAACCCGGTCATGGTCCAGGAGGTGGACTACGTGGAGAACGACGCCTTCCCGGCCGCCACCCATGAAGCCGCCCTGGACAAGCTGACCATGATCTGCCAGGCCCTGGCAGAGCGCCTGGACCGGACCATCACCTTCCGCGTCTCCTCGGCCGTGACCGGGGTGAACCTGCCCGAGCCGGAGCCGGGCCGGGTTCTGGCCTGGAACGATGCCGGAACCAACCTGGCCAACAAGGACACTGCCGCCCAGGGGGCCGTGCTCCTGCCCCTTCCCGTTGCCCAGGGCGGCACCGGAGCGGCCACAGTGGCCGACGCCCTGGCCAGCCTCGGCTTCTCCCCCCTGGGCGCAGTCCTGGCCGCCGCCCCGGACGCGGCCAAGGCCCGTCAGATCATCGAGGCCCAGCCCGCCAACCCCGCCCTCCTCAAGGCCGACACCCCGGCCACCCTGACCGCAGGATTCAGCGAAACGGCGGTGCCCTACGCCTCAGGCGACTTCTTCGTGTCAGAAGGGGCTCTCCGCACCGTGGACACCACTGGCGGTGTGACGCTTGGCAGGATCATGGGACATGGCCGGGTGACGCTCTTCCTGACTGGCGGCGGCCCAGTATCCTACGACTCCATCTACACCCGCGTAATTGGGGAATATGACCCCAGTAAGAGGGGCTGCATCGTCCAAGCGTTTAATTATGGCACCCACAGGTGGCTCGTTTTCGCCAACACGGAGGATTAGGCCATGGGACTCATTGCCGACCTCCTCATCCCCCCGCAGTGGCGTATCAAAACCGCCGCCTCCCTCACGGACTTCTCCTCGCCCGGAGAACTGCCGAGCCTCTGCACCCTTTCAGTCTGGTTCGATGACGGGATGGGCTATGAACACGTCCACATCCAACGTGCGTACGCCAACGTCTCTGTACGCATCAACGGCGTTATTGCGGACGAGTACGCCGGAAACCCCAGCGCCATAGGCGGGAGCCACGCCGATCTGCTCAAAATCGCGCTGACCCGCCGCTACGGCGGCTTTGCCGGGACATACGCCGAACTGTACTGCGTCCATCAACTCGTCGATGCCGAGGCGTTCGGCAAGGGCACGGGCGCGTCATGGCGTCCGGTTGAAGCGGTGTTGCCGAACGTGGTGTGGGACAGGTCCGGGACCGCATATGCGAGCAGCAACTTTGCTGCGAACTACTGGCCCGCGCAAGCCTTTAACGGAAAATACGGGGATGGATGGTGCGCGGCCACGGTTCCCTCGGTCAACTCCCCCGTCATATTGGCGTACGACTACGGAGCGGCGAAACAGGTGAACAACTACACGCTCTTCGGATGGGGCAATAACACCGCCAGGACGCCAAGCGATTGGAACGTGCAGGGAAGCAACAATTCCACCAACGGAATGGACGGAACGTGGACCACGCTGGACACGCGAAGCGGCGAAGACCCTACCTATGGAATCCACTATTCCATCACATCGCCCAGCCCGTATCGATGGTGCAGGCTGCGCATCACCAAAGCGTTGGGAGGGCAAGCCTGTGGCGTCAAGGAGTTGCTGCTGTTCGTCGAGGACGGAACAGACCTCCACGGGTCGCACCTTGATTTTGCCAACCCCGATGCCCTTGGCGAGGACGTGAGCGGCAACGACAACCACTGGACCGTGCAGGGCACACCGTCCATCAACAGACCATAAGGAGAACGCAATGTACAGATACCCTGACGAAACCATCAGGCGGCGGCTGCCGGGCAGGATGATTGACGGCAACGTGATCCGCTACACCAGAGACATGAACGCCGAACAGCTTGACGCCCTGGGCTACAACGAGGCCATCCCGGTCGTCCGCCAGCCGCACACCGTCTACACCACCGAGTGGATCAAGGATGAGTTGGTGTACCGGGAACAGATCGTCACCGCCGTGGTGGACGAAGCTGCCCGTGACGCGGCCCTGGCCCGGTCCATCCGCGCCGAGCGTGACCGTCTGCTTGGCTTGTCCGATTGGACGCAGCTTGCGGACGCTCCCTTGAGCGAGGACGAACGCGACGCCTGGACCGCCTATCGCCAGGAGCTGCGCGACGTGCCGCAGCAGGCGCGCTTTCCGGGGGCAGTGGCGTGGCCGGAGCTGCATGAACCCGCAGGCTGACCCCCTGGCCGGGCAAACAAACGGCCCGCCTCAGGCATCCGGGGCGGGCCGAACCTGTGAGCAGCGTCACCAGCCGGGCTAACCGGCCGTGAGGGGAACAATCCTGTCAGCGAATCCGGGATAGGCGTTCAGCAATTCGGCACGAACCGCGTGGTCGTAGTCCGCGAACTCGAATCCCGGCGCCACGGTGCAGCCCATGAGGCCGAACCCGCCTCCGGGCACAAGGCGCATGCCCTGCCAACTACCGGCCGGAACCACCACCTGGGGACGGTGTCCGGCCAGAAGATCGTGGCCGAGGACCACGGCCTCGCCGCACCCGTCCGGGTGCAGCAACAGCATCTCGCACGGGTCGCCCATGTAAAAGTGGAAGACCTCGTCCGTGACCAGCCTGTGCATGTGCGAATAGGTCTGCGGGGTGAGCAGATAGTAGATGGCCGTGGAGTGGCAGCGCTCCCCGGCGTATCGTCCGGGCAGGGCATGGACGGCATGGACCTCTTGCGACCGATGGGTTTCGGCGTAGTAGCCGCCTTCTTCGGGGTGGGGCTTGAGTCCGAGGATGTCGATAACTTCTCGTGCGGTTATTTTTTTATTCATTTGGATGTGATGCTTGTTGTCGGTAACTTATCCGTTGTAGTGCGGCGGCGGCAGGTCGGCCGGTCCGGACTGGCTCAGAACGTCGTCCATCTCGCGCAGCTTGCCTGCCATCCGTTCCACCTGCCGGGTCAGATCGGTCAGCTGCCGCTGCTGATCAAAGACCGCGTCGCTCAACTTCTCGATGGTCTGGTCCTGCAACGCCACAAGGCTTTCCAGCCGTTCGATGCGTGTTTCCATGGTCCCTCCCTGGTTTTCGCCCGGTGGCGGGCCTTTTGAATGATCCGTCCTGTGGGGGCGGGGATTCCCGTTCCATAGTGCGTCAGCGGGCCGGCGGGGTCAAGGGGAGTCGGTCTGACGCCACGTCGGCGGGAGGGTCAGTGCCGGTTGGTCAGGTACACGCCGGACACGACCATGGTTCCCCCCAGGAGCAGGGAGAGGTGGATGGGCTCCCTCAGGATGAGGGCGCCCATGATCACGGCAAAGACGGGCACGGTGTTGATGAAGATGCCCGCCCGCGAGGCGCCGATGACCGAGATGGCCCGATAGTACCAGAAATAGGCCAGCCCGGTGGCCAGCACGCCGAGGAAGACAAGACAGGCCCAGTCGATGGCCCGCGCCCTGACGACATCCTCGGCCAACCCTCCGGCCACGGCCGGTCCGAGGAGCATGAGGGTGCCGAAGAAGCAGGACCAGGTCACGGCCGTAAGCGGCGAGAGGCGTTTCATGGCCGAGCGGCCTCCCAGGGAGTAGGCGGTCCAGCTGGCCACGCAGCCGAGAATCATGAAATCGCCCCGGTTGACCCCGCCGGAGAGCAGCGCCAGGGGGTTGCCGTCGGCGATGACCACGGAAACGCCTACCAGCGAGAGCAGCGCCCCGGCCATGCGTACCGGGCCGAACCGCTCCTTGTAGAGCAGGGCCGAGAGCAGGGATATGCACACCGGAATGCAGGCCACGATGAGGGCGGCGCGTCCGGCCGGGATGGTCTGCAAGCCGGTGAAGAAGAAGTAGCTGTAGATGAACACCCCGGTGGCTCCGAGAAAAATCGCGGGCAGGATCTGGCCGCGCTCAAGACGCGGCATGTGCCCCTCGGCCCGGCGGCACATGACCGCGAGCATGGCCGAGGCCAGCACGAAACGCAGAAAGGCTGCGGACATGGGGTGGATGGACTGGGCCAGGACGCGTCCGGCCACCCAGGTGCCCCCCCACAGGGCCATGCTGAGGATGAGCAGGGTGTAGACCGAGGTGAGAGAGTGTTCTTTCATGATGGTGCTCCGGCAGCAGGTATATGCCTGCCGGGCCGATTAATCCAGCGCCATGACATGGGTTTTGCCGAACAGGGCAGTGTCCGGGAAAACAAAGGATGAGGGTGGTCGGCCGAGGGGCCGTGCGTCATGTCTGGAGCTTTTTTTCCGGCCTGTCGGCTTAGAAGACCAGAGCCGTGGCCCGGACGGGAGAGCCCTCGCCGTTGCGGATGCGCAGGGGCAGACAGCAGAAGAGAAAGCCCTCCGGCGGGAGTTCGCCGAGGTTTTGCAGGTTTTCGACGATGATCAGTCCGTGGTTCAGGAGGATGGCGTGGGCCTCCGTGGTCCCGTTCACAGGATCGGGCGAGGGGGTGTCGAGGCCCACTCCCTTGAGTTCGAGCCCGGCCAGGAAGCGGCAGGCCGTGGCGGTCAGGGTGGGGTAGTCGCGATAATATCCGTCGCGGCCCCAGCGGGCGTCCCACCCGGTGCGCAAGAGCGCGAAGTCGAGTCCGTCCATGTCGGCCAGCCGGGCCAGATGGGTCTGGTCTATTCGCAGCCCGGAATCCGTGCCCCCGGTCAGGCCGGTCAGGTCCACCACCGCGCCCCAGCCCGTGAAATTGCCGGGGCCGAGGCGGTCCAGGCCGGGTGCGTCGGCAAAGGCGTGGGCCGCGATGTCCACATGAGTGCCCGCGTGGCAGGTCATGGCCAGGGAGGTCTGGGCGTAGCCGTCTTGATGGATCTCGGCGGTGCAGCGGATTTCCGTGGCCTCGTCGCCGGGGTACACGGGCATTCCCGTCTCGATGATGTGGGAGAGGTCTATGGCTCGCATGGCTGGGCACCTCGGACCGATCAGATGTTGAAGAGGTTCATGTTGGGCCGCCGGGCCAACCGCAGTCCGGGCGTCAGATGGGCGCGGGCCGCCTCGCGCACCTCGGCCATGCTCCTGGCCGCCAGGAAGCGCGATTGTAGCGCATGGCCGTAGGTGAAGTTGGCCGCGAAATAGATGGTGAAGAGCTTGAAGCGCTTCAGCGCCCGGACAGGGTCGAAGTGGTTGTCCAGGGCCTCGGCCAGCCGGAGGGCGTAGTCGCGAAAGCCTTCGCCCTCCAGGACCTCGGCGGGCAGATCGCCGCCGGTCCACTCGGCGAAGAGCCAGGGCCGGGCAATGGCCATCCGGCCAATGGACACGCCTGCGCAGCCTGTGGAGCGGAGCATGTCCAGGCAGTCTTCGGGCGTGACAACGTCGCCGTTGCCCATGACCGGGATGGAGACGGCTTTTGCCACGGCCCGGATGTGGTCGCGTCTGGGCGGCCGGGTGCGTTTGTCCGGGGCCACGCGGGGATGGAAGATCAGGCAGTCCGCCCCGGCCGATTCAAAGCGCCGGGCCAGGGCCACAGCCGGTTCCACCTCGGGAGACCAGCCGGTGCGGAACTTGACGAAGACCGGGATGGAAACCGCGGTGCGGACCGCCTCGAGGGCTGCCAGAGCCGCGTCGTGATCGCGCAGCAGGGCCGCGCCCGCGCCTTTTTTGACAATGCCGGGCACCGCGCAGCCCATGTTGATGTCCACGCCGAAAAACCCCTCGTCCTCCACGCGCCGTGCGGCCAGGGCCAACTCGGCCGGCTCTGCCCCGGCCACCTGGCAGACCAGGGAGCCAAGCTCTGCCTCGCGCCAGCGGAACACGGGCGAAACCCTGGAATTCTCCGTGGGCAGGGCCCGCGCCGAGCACATTTCGGTAAAGGCCAGGCCGCAGCCGCCGTAGTGGCCGAGTACCTCGCGATAGGCCACATGCCCCAGCCCGGCCATGGGTGCCAGCCAGAGCCGGTTGGCCGCCATGCGTCCCCGGAGGGTCAGGGGGCGGACCAGCCGGTCGGCCAGCTCCGCCTGGATACCCGGCGAGCTGTCCGGGCCAGGGTCTTGGGGCGAGGTGTCGTCTCCGGTCTGCATGGGGCGCAGAGTCGCCTTGGTCCCGGCCCCTGTCAAGAGGGATTCCCTGGCCTGTTTCGCCTCATTGGGCTCCTGTCGCGCCCGTTCGCCGTCCGGGCCGAAAACCGGGGATAGGCTGGGCCGTGTCCTGGAGGAAGAACGAAACACCAAAGGAGACGAGACGATGCCCATACCCGTAATCGGCGCCGTTGCCGGATTGCTGACCACCGTGGTGGATGGCGTGGCAACGACGATGAAAAGCAAGCAGGAACTGAAGAAGGCGGTCATGGAAAACCGTATGCGCCTGGCCGGGAGCGACCGGGAATACAACCACGAATGGGAGATGAAGCAGCTTGAGAACGCAGGCTGGAAGGACGATGTGCTCTTTTTCGCCTGGATAGGCTTCTTCATCTGGAGCGGTTTCGACCCGGACCGGGCAGGCGAGGTGCTTGAGGCCTGGGAGCGTCTGCCCGAGTGGTTTTTGCAGATCACCTTCTGGATCGTGGCCGCCGTGCTCGGCGTCAAGAAGATCGGCGACTACCTGCCCGGAGCCGTCAAGGGGCTGCGCGACGCGGTGAGGAAGGCTCGATGACCGCCCTGGAACGCGCTGAGGTGCGCGATCTGCTGGCCCGCATCGATGAACGGGTCAAGGCCATTCAGGAAGACATCCGCGAGATCAACCTGTCGCGCCGCTGCGCCTCGCACCATGTCAAGATCCGTACCCTGGAGCGCATGGTCTGGGGGTGTCTGGCCGGGCTGGCCGGGTTGGGAGCGCGGATGCTGGTGGAGAGCTTGCGCTGACCGGGCTAGGGCGTGATCTCGTCCGGCGCGGGTTCGTGCGGCGGCTCGGGCTCGGGCTCGGGCTTGGGCGGGACAACAACCTTGGGCCTGCCCGCGTAACCTGCGGCCTGCTCCTGGTAGGCTGCGGCAGCGCGGTCGTCCCCCTCGGCCCGCGCCAGCCCGAGGGCTCTGCGGGCCGCGTCGGCAGCGGCGGGGTAGTCCCCGCTCCCGGCGTACGCCTCGGCCAGCAGGGAGTACAGGCCGCTGTCCGAGGGGGCCAGGACCAGGGCGCGGCGGTAGTCGGCCTCGGCCCTGGGGTAGTCGCCCAGCCGCATGGCCACCTCCCCGCGGGCCATGAGCGCCGGCAGGGACTGTGAGTTGAGGGACAGGGCCTGGGTCAGGTCGTGGAGGGCGGCCTCGTCGTCGCCCAGGGCCAGACGGGCCAGCCCGCGATTGAAATAGGCTTCGAAATGCGCGGGATTGATGGCGATGGCCCTGTCCAGGTCGTGGACCGCGTCGTCGGCCCTGCCGAGCCGGGCATAGGCCGTGCCCCGCAGGGCCAGGGCCTCGGACACCGAGTCGTCCTGATCGAGCACCCGCGACAGCTCGCGCACCGCATCGGGCCAGGCTTCGCGTCGGAAGAGAATGTAGCCCAGGGCGAACCGGGCCTGGATATGGTCGGGCCGGATGTCGAGGGCGTGCCGCACATCGGCCTCGGCCTCGTCCATCTGGCCGTGGCCGAGGAGCAGCAGCGCCCGGTGGTAGCGGGCCAGGACCAGATCGGGGTCGAGTTCAACGGCCTCGTCGAGGTAGCCCAGGGCCATGTCGTCGTCCAGGTATTCGCCGTTGTGGTAAAGCTGCACGGCCTTGTTCAGGGCCGCGGCGGCCATGGCCTCGCGCCGCTGGGTCGCGATCTCGTGGTCGGTCAGGGTCGGCCGGGGTTGGACCGACGTGGCCAGACAGCCCGTCTGGACGAGCAGAAGAAAGACAAGAAACACAACCGGGTTGGCATGGCGCATGGTCCCGAAATACCCGCGCCTGTCCTGCCCGTCAATATGAGGAATCACAGCGTGACACGGGAACTCTATACCCCAAGGCCCCTTCAGGCCGAAATCGAGGCCGGTCTGGCCCGCTTCTCGGTGCTGGTGTGCCACCGCCGCTTCGGCAAGACAGTGCTCTCGGTCAACCGGCTTATCCGGGCGGCCAGGGAGACGCGCCGCCCCGACTGGCGCGGGGCATACATCGCGCCCCTCTACAAGCAGGCCAAAACCGTGGTCTGGGATGAACTCAAGCGATATTGCGGCCTGGGCCTTGACGGCTGCACCGTGAAATTCCACGAGACCGAACTTCGGGCCGACTTCGACAACGGGGCGCGCATCCGCCTCTTCGGGGCCGAGAACCCGGACTCCCTGCGGGGCATGTATCTTGACGGCGCGGTCTTTGACGAGGTGGCCCAGATGCCACACCGCGTCTGGACCGAGGTGATCCGTCCGGCCCTGGCCGACCGCATGGGCTGGGCCATGTTCATCGGCACGCCCCGCGGCAAGAACGCCCTCTACCGGCTCTGGCGCGATGCGCAGAGAGACCCGGACTGGTTCGCGGCCATGTACCGCGCCTCCCAGACCCGCATCATCGAGGCCGGGGAGCTGGCCGCAGCTGCACGGGAGATGTCGCCCGAGGAGTACGAGCAGGAGTTCGAGTGTTCCTTCACGGCGGCCATCCGCGGCGCGTACTTCGGGGCGCTGGTGGGCGAGGCGGAAAAGACCGGACGCATCATCGCGGTCCCCTGCGATCCGGCTCTGCCCGTCCACACGGCCTGGGACCTGGGCATGAGCGACTCCACGGCCATCTGGTTCTTCCAGGCCCGGCCGGGCAACACCTTTGCCGTCATCGACTACGTTGAGGCCAGCGGCGAAGGACTCGACCACTATGCCCGCGTCCTGGACGAGCGCCGTTATGCCTACGGGACTCACATCGCGCCCCACGACATCCGGGTGCGCGAACTGGGCACGGGCAAGTCGCGACTCGAGATCGCCCGCAGCCTGGGCATCCGCTTCGACATCGCGCCCAACATCCCGGTCCAGGACGGCATCAACGCGGTGCGGGCCATGCTGCCCCTGTGCTGGTTCGACGCGGTCCGCTGTGCGCCGGGGCTGGAGGCCCTGCGCCATTACCGCCGCGCCTTCAACGAGCGCATGAACGACTTCTCGTCCCGGCCGGTGCACGACTGGACCAGTCACGCGGTGGATGCCTTCCGCTATCTGGCCGTGGGCTTCCGCCAGCCCGGAGGCGGCCCCCGGCCGCCACGGGCCGTCAACGAATACGACCCCTTCGGGAGGACGCATGAGCGTTCGTGAATGTGCGCTGCGGCCCGAGTGCATGGCCCATATCCCTGACGACGGATACCGCTGGCTTGAGCTGCACCACCAGGGGGAGGCCTACGGCCATGCGGCCCTGGCCGAGCGCGGGAGCGACCTTGAGCTGCACCTGACCCTGATCCGCTGGGGGCCGCTGACCAGACGCAGGCTGGCCGCCGATGCCGACTGGCTGCGCACCGAGGCCGTCCGCTTGGGCAAGCGTCGCGTCCTGGGCCTGCGTGCCGTCGGCCCTGACGGATACGACCCCCGGCTCTTCCGCTTCGCCCGGCTCTTCGGGTTCAAAGAGGCGTGGGTGCTTCAGGCTGCGGCCATGGCCGTGGAGCCCGATAGGTCGCCATGATCTCGTGGCTGCCCTTGTTTTGGCGTTTTTCCAGAGAGTTGCGTTGTAGGCGGAGGCCGCGGGAAAAGCCCTGAAAATTCTTGCCGCAACCCCGGGAAGATGCTACGCGATATATTAAGAATATATCTAGCTCATCGCGCACAAGGGGATGACGCATGCCTGAAGCCACTCAGATCGGCGTGGTGACCATAGCCTATGGCACCGCCACCGCGGAAGGACCGGACGGGGTACGGGACCTGGCTCCCCAGAGCCCGGTCTTTGTCGATGAAATCATCACCACCAAGGGCGGCGCCTCGGCCGTGGAGATCAAGTTCGCCGACGGCGCAGTCCTCTCCCAGGGGCCGAACTCCTCGGTGGTCCTCGACACCTACGTCTTCAACCCGGCCCAGAGCGCCGGGGAGATGACCATCAAGCTCGTCCAGGGCACTTTCCGCTCGGTCACGGGCGAGATCGTGGACATGAACCCCGAGGGCTTCAGCCTCGAAACCCCGCTGGCCACCATCGGCATCCGGGGCACCACCACCGGCCACAAGATCGTTCCGGGCCAGCCCGAGAACCACGTTGTGGTCGATTTTGTGGACAAGCCCGTGATCATCCGGCCCATTGCCGGCGGCCCGGTGGCCATCATCACCCAGGACGGCGGCATGGTCACGGCCACGCCCGGCGGCCTAAGCCCGGTCTTCATGGCCTCCCAGGCAGAGCTGGCCCAGTTCGAGCAGCTCTCGTCCCAGTCGCTGCAGCAGGCCGCGCCGAGCCTTGACGGCTCGGACGACCAGGGTGATCAGGACGAGGGAGGACAGGACGAATCCGGCTCCCAGAACGACGAAGGCGGACAAGAGCAGGGAGAGGGGCAGGAAACCCAGGGCGAACAGGCAGAGGAACAGGGACAGGAAGCCCAGGGCGAGCAGGGAGAGGAACAGGAAGGCGCAGAAGAACAGGGCGGCGAACCTGAACAACTGACACAGGGCCAGGGACAAGGGCCGGGTCAGGGCGTCGGCCAGAACCAGGGCGGCGTTTTCGATACCGGCGCTGGCGTGGGCCAGGGCCAGGGACAAGGCCAGGGACCGGGTGCCCAGCCACCCAAACCGGCCGCGCCGCCACCCCCGCCTCCGCCGCCACCCCCCGCCCAGACCGGGGGTACTGGCACCGGCGACGAGGGCGACGAAACCCCGCCCGACACGACCCCGGCGCAACCGGCGGTGGTCACCACTCTTGATCTTTCCGAATGGGACGCGAACCTGACCGTCAACCTTCAGGAGTCCCCGGTCTACTATGAAATCACCGGCGACCAACTCTCCCGCGTGACCCTGACCAGCACGGACACCACCACCTACGCCATCCGCACGGTCTATGGCAGCGCCCACCACGACAACCACATCACCGGCTCGGCCCAGGGCGACAGCCTCTACGGCGGCATGGGGTACAACACCCTAAACGGCATGTGCGGCAACGACTACCTTGCCGTGGGCCACTACGAGAGCGAATTCAACTCCTACATGCTCGGCCCCCTGAGCCCGTACGACACCATCGACGGCGGGGCGGGCACCGACACCCTGGCCTTTGACGGCACATATGAGAACGACACCTTGTCGCTCACCAACGTCACCGGCATCGAGCACATCCAGCTCGGCAGCACCCAGACAGCGCTCATGGGCCATAACGGGTTGGCCGGTGCGGCCACCTTCTCCATCGACGCCTCGGGCATCGATCCAGAAGATTACCACGGCATTTTCTTCAGTTGGGACGGCGTCAGCATCTCGAGCTTCAGCCAGTTCATCGTCGGCTCGGGCGGCAACGACTTCATCGTCGGCGGCAGCGGAAATGATACCCTGTTCGGCGGCGCGGGCAACGACACCCTGTTTGGCACCGGGGGCAACAACGTCTTCTTCGGCACCAGCGTAGGCAACGACTCCATGACCGGCGGCAGCGGCAACGACCGCTTCTCCATGGGCACGCAACTGACCGCGGACGATTTCATCGACGGCGGCGCGGGCGACGACTCCCTCTATTTCACGGGCAACACCGAAAACACCACAGCGTTGAACAGCGTCACCAACATCGAACATATCATCCTCGGCAACGCCAGCACGAGCCTCGTCTACAGCCCGACCGGAACAGGCACCATCACCATCAACGGCTCGGCCATCACCTCGCCCAAAACCCTGAACTACGACGGCTCGGGCGCAACCCAGGCCCAGCACATCATCGGCGGCGCTGGCAACGACACCCTCGTCGGCGGCGGCGGCAACGACACCATTCAGGGCGGCGCGGGCGCGGACAATTTGAGCGGCGGCACCGGAGGATTCAACACCCTGTCCTATGCCTCAAGCACGGCAGGGGTGAACATCAACCTGGCCGCCAACACGGCCTCGGGCGGCCACGCACAGGGCGACACCCTTGCCTCGGGCACCTTCAAGGGCATCATCGGCTCGGCCTACGCCGACAGCCTGACCGGCACCTCGGCCAGCGAACGCTTCGAGGGCGGCGCGGGCCACGACTCCATCGTCGGCGGCACGGGCAACGACTCCATCGACGGCGGCGACGGCAACGACATCCTCATCAGCGGCGGCGGCCAGGACACCATCCACGGCGGCGCGGGCAACGACACCATCGTCATCTCCGCCCCGGTGGAGACCGGCTCGGTCTTTGACGGCGGCACGGGCACCAACACCCTGAAGATCAGCACAAACTCCGCGAGCTTTTTCGCCGCCACCGTGGCGGGCATCAGCGTGGTCCTCTTTGAGGGCAGCAGTGTCTCGGCCTCCTTCAAATCAGACCAGCTGGAAGCATGGTCAATGAATACGGCGAGTCCTGGCACATCGGTCACCATCACCATTCAAGACACATCGGGCGGTGACACCATCGACCTGTCCGCCTTGAGCTTCGGAACCAACTGGAATCTGACGGGAAACAGAATCACCGTCACGTCGACTGGCGGCAACGACCTTGTCAAGGCATCGGCCACGGCGGAAACCTTTAACGGCAGTGCGGGCGACGTTACCGTGGACTACAGCGCGTCCACAGCGGGCGTGAGCGTCAATCTTGACCTTGGGGAAAATTATCGCGAAGGCTCGGGCGAATACGCCGCGGGGGATAGGTATATAGACATCACGGCATTCATCGGCTCGGCACACAACGACATCTTCACCGGGCAGGATGACGCGAACAACTACTTTGAAGGGGGCGCGGGCAAGGACCGCTTTATCATGTCCACCTTCCTGGATCAGAACGACACCATCAGCGGCGGCGCGGGCTGCGACACCCTGGAATTCACCTTCGTTGACGACACCATGCCGCTGACCAACGTCACCGGCATTGAGCACATCATCTTAGGCGATGCGGCGACCTGGCTCACGGGCCACGACGCTCTGGCCGACCCGGGGTCCATCTTCACCCTCAATGCGCAACACATCGAAGGCTTAGGCTACAACTTGGTTTGGAATGGCGAAGACATTTCAAGTTTCAAGCAATACATCATCGGCTCAAACGGCAACGACTCCATCGTCGGCGGCGCTGGCAACGACACCCTCATCGGCGGCGACGGGCAGGACTGGCTTGAAGGCGGCAAGGGCAACAACTCCATCGTCGGCGGCGGCGACGACCCGATCAGGCGTCTGTTCGACGTGGCCTCCTACGCAAACGAAACCAGCGGCATCAACGTTAACCTCGTTTCGGGCACGGTCACGGGCAGCGGCATCAACGACACCCTGGTGGGCATCAACGCGGTCATGGGCACGAGCGGCAACGACACCTTCCTCGGCAACGGCGACCCCATCAACGTCTTCTTCTACGGCGGCGGGTCCAACGAGGTTGACGGCGGCTCCGAGCACGACCCGGATGCGGGCACCGGCTTTGACGTGGCCTCCTATGAATACGCCGCTGTAGGCATCATCGCCACCCTCGACAACTACGGCAACGGCACGGTTCAGATCGGCGGAGCAGGCAACGACACCCTCTCCAAAATCGACATGATCTGGGGCTCGCCCCATCACGACTCCTTCAGCTTCACCGGCGAGGGCGACTTTGAGGTCATGCCCGGCATGGGCAACGATACCGTGACCGGCAGCGGCGACGGCTGGACCAATGTGACCTACTGGGCGCTGGACCAACTCGTCGATGGAGTCGGCATCACCGTCATCTGGAACAGCGCGCACTGGGAGGTTGCGGGCTCGAACTGGACCGACACCCTCATCGGCGTCCAGGCCATCGAGGGCACGGTAGGGGACGACACCTTCACCGGCACACCCGGAGTCGCCATTGAGTTCCGGGGCTGGGCCGGGAACGACATCTTCAACGGCAACGGCGGTCATGTCACCGTGTCCTACGACGATGTTCCGAGTGGTGTGAACGTCAATCTCGCAGGCGGCACGGCCTCCGACGGTTGGGGGGGCACCGACACCCTTAACGGCATCCAGTCTGTTGTGGGATCTGATTTCGACGACACCCTCATCGGCAGCGATTACGCAGACCTGCTGGTGGGCAACGACGGCGACGACGAAATCCAGGGCGGACTCGGCAATGACACCCTCATCGGCGACCAGGGCGACGACATCCTCATCGGCGGCGACGGCTTTGACTACGCCTCCTACGCGGACGACCCGTCAGGCGTGGAAGTCAACCTATCCGACGGCTATGCCTACGACGGCTGGGACAACACGGATTCGCTGTCGGGCATAAACGGCGTCATCGGTTCGAGTTTCGACGACACCATCATTGGCAACGGCGATATCAACATCCTCTTCGGCGGCCAAGGCGCTGACCTGTTGACCGGCGGAGGCGGCAGCGACACCTTCGCGTACATGAACCCCCTTGAGGGCGGGGACACCATCACGGACTTCAAGGCTGGCGAGGACTATATCGGCCTGAACCACATGGCCTTCGCCCACTTCTTCACGAACGGCGTTTTCATCGAGGACAACTTCGACTCAATCGTCTCGGCAACGTACAGCAGCGGGATGGTGGAGTTCGGTTCGGGACAAACTTCCGGCTTTGTCTACGCCAGCGAGCTTGATAGCGAGGTCGGCAAGCTGTACTTCGTCACCGATCATGGCACAGCTGAGGAAACCAGCCTGCTCATGGCCACCATCACCGAGTACAGCGACGCCTCGCCGGGTGACAACAACCTGACCTACGAATCCTTTGTCGAGATCATGGGCTAACCCCGACCCATCGTCACCAACACACCACGGCGCACCCGTCCTCCATGGACGGGTGCGCCTCTTTTTTTCTCTCGCCAACCAAGTCAGGCGTGGCCGACAAAGAGGCTGCCGCCCGAGCGCTCCGGGGCCTGGATGACCTGGGTCAGGTGGATGGTGGTGGAGTTGTCGAAGTTGTAGACCGGGTCCTGGGTGGTGGAGAGGCTGACGCTGCGGTCTTCGACCATGTTGAAGGCCGAGTTGTCCTGGTCCACAAAGCGGTTCTCCACGTTGCGCACAAGGTTCTGGGAGTTGTCCACCACCACCTGCCGCGTCTCGGGATAGGCCACGGTCGTTTCCCGGTTCTCGACAAAGCTGGTGTTGTGGCTGGTCTCCCGGATGTTGACCGAGTTGTCCACCTCGGTGACGCTGGTGCGGTGCTCCGCGTGCTCGGTGCGCGAGTTGTCCGCGCTGATGGACACGGAATTGTCGTGGTGGACGGTCGTGTCCCGGGATTCGACATAGGTGGTCGAGCCGTGCTCGGTGACGCTGTTGTCGATGTGGGTCTCCTGGCGGTTGTCCGCGCTCCGGTTCTCCACGTTGACCGTGGACTGGTTGGTCACCTGCTCCACGTTTGTGGAGTTGTCCACGCTCCGCTCCGAGCTGAAGTCCTGGCTGTTGGCTGTGCTGGTGTCGTAGGAATTCTGATGGAGGGTGGTGTCCGAGCGGTGGACCGCCGCGTTCATGGACATGTCGAAGTACGCGTCCACAGTCTCGCGGTTGTTCACCTCGTGGTAGCGCTCAATGTTCTGGGTCTGGTCCACGTTCATGACATGGGACGAGGACATGTCCACGGCCATGGGACGGCCCGTCTGATCGTCGAAATCGAGCCTGGGCAGGCCCAAGGGCTCGGCATAGCCGTCGGCCGTGGGTATCCACGGGGCCTGGAGGGTCTGCCTGGGCTGGAAGCCGTAGGTGTGGACCGTGTGCTGGAACACGTCGCTGGGCCAGTTCTGGGTGTGGCCGAAATACATGCCGTGGGGATTGGTCATGCGAAACGCCTGGACCTGCCCGGCGGGTGTCGAAGGCATCACCCCGACCATGCTCGGCATGGAAAACCCGAGCTGGGGCGTGATGGGCACTGCCCCGGCTGGCGAAATGGGCTGAATGCCTAGCGCCGGGGCAATGGCCACATGGCCGGTGGCCGATTCCGAAGCCCGGCCGGGTTCCGTGGCAGGGCCGCCGCCACCGCCGCCGCCGGTCGACCCTCCGCCCGTGGCGGGCGTAATGGTTGTCCTGCCTGATTCTGTGGAGATGGGGACGCTGGCCCCGCCCGACGGCCCGGCCGACGACCCGCCCGAGCCAGTGGACATGGGGCTCACGGCCCCGGAACCGCCCGAAACGCCCGCGCCGCCGCCTCCCGTGGCCTGGGCCACGGCCTGACCTCCGGTGCCGTGGCCGACAGGTTCTCCGCCGCCGCCACTGCGGCCGCCAAAGCCGCCTCCGCCGCTGCCGCCCAGGGAAGCCGGACCCGCGCCGATCGCCACGGCACTGCCTCCTTGGCCCCCACCGCCAACGTGATGCGCCGGGCTGGTGCCGCCTCCCCCGCCAAGGCCGCCCGCAACAACCGTTGCTCCGCCCGCAACCATTCCGGGGGCTGCCCCGCCGCCCTGGCCGATGCCCGGACTTCCTGCCCCGCCGCCCGAGAAGCCGCCCGGAGCAGACATGCCCCCTGGCGTCAGCGCCGAGGGAGCGCCATAGGGAATCCTGGGCGCCGAAGTGTCGATGGTCACGCTGGCCGGAGAGATGTCGATGGGAACGCGGGCCGCCGAGGTGTCGATGGGCACCCGGGCCGGGCTGGTATCGATAGGGACGCGGGCAGGGGTGGTGTCTATGGGAACATGGGCCGGGGTGGTGTCGATGGGCACATGCCCAGGCTCGCCGGTCACAACGCGACCGGCCTCGCTGGCCATGAACGAACCGGCCGGTCCCGCCGTCACCTGTCCGGGAGGCCCGGCCACGATGAAGTCGGTCACGCTGGTTGACACTGTCCGTCTCCCTGCCAAAGCGCACCGTCCCTGGTCCGCACAGCAGCCCGAAAAGGGCTTTTTGGCAGTTGTAGGATATACGTCCCGGCCCGGGCCCGTCAAGAGGCATCGCCGCCGGGCCTGGGCCTGGGAAGAATGGCGAACCAGGGACGCGGACGCAACACGGCGAGGCGTACGCCCTGCGGCCGGGAATCCGGTGCGCTTAACGCGGGTGCGGCGGCCTGGGTCCTTGAATTCGCGACACGGACGGGATAGGAACAGGACAAGCAAGGAGAGAGCCGTGATTTTGAAACACCAGGACCCCGCCCGCCATGCCCCGGACCCCGCCGCGATCATGGCCGCCGTCAGTGAGCTGGGTCGCGACGCTTCGGGCGGAGCCGAGGCCCTGTTCATGGCCGTCATGCTCGCCCCGGAGTCGCTGCCCTATGATTTCGCCCTGTCCGTGGAGGGGGCGCCGCACAATCCTTCGTTGATCAATCCGGCCGCGTCCTTTTTCGCGGCCACGGCCACTCTGGAGCCCCTGGTGGTCCGGGGGCTGGTGGTCACGGACCCGGACGCGCTGACCTACCGGGTGGTGCCCGGTGTCAGGGACACGCTGCGCGCCAGCCTGGACAAGGCCGCCACCCTCGACTGGGCCGGTCGGGCCGTGTACGGCCTCAACCTGGTGCTGCCTGATGCGGAGCCCGCCAACTGGCCTGCGGTCAAGGGGCTCATGCCGCACATCCTCGCCTGTCGCCAACTGGTGGTCCAAGAGGGGCTGCGCACCCCGGCGGCCAACAGGGTGCTGCATCAGGCCGGGTTCTCGCTCCATGCGCAGGGCCGCCATGGCGAGGCAGCGGAGCTGCTGGACCTCGCCCTGACCGTGGATGTGGACATCAAGGGTCCGGCCCACCCGGACATCGCCGCCGACCTCGAAGGGCTGGGCATGGTGCTCTGGGCGGCTGGCGACCTAAGGCGGGCCGAGGCCGTCTTTGCCCGGTGCCTTGCCCTGCAGCGGGAGATCTTTACCGAAGACAATCCCGTCGCCGCGCCCATTCTCAATGCCCTGGCCGTGGTCCGTCAGGGGCTCGGCCGGTTGGATCAGGCCGAGGCCGACTTTCTCGAATGTCTGCGTGTGCTGGTCAAGGCCCATGGCGAGGGCCACCCGAGCGTGGCCTCCTGCCTGGGCAACCTGGCCCTGCTCCACGAGGCGGCGGGCGGTCCGGCCAAGGCTCTCCCCCTCGCCGAGCGGGCTCTGGAGATCAATCAAGCCGTCCTGGGCGAGACTCATCCCGAGGTGGCCGCCGACCTGACCACTGTGGCCCTGCTCTGCGACGCCCTTGGTGAAGCGGCCAGGGCCGAGGACTGTTTCCGCCGGAGTCTGGCAGTGCGCGAGCGGGCCTTTGGACCTGATCATCCCGAGACAGCCCAGGCCCTGTGCAATCTGGCCCTTTTTCTCGACGGCGCCGGCCGCATCGACGAGGCTGTGGAGCGCTACGAGCAGGGGCTTGGGGCCTACGAGGCGACTCTTGGCCCCGGTCATCCGCTGATGGAGCCCGCCCTGGACAAATATCTGGCCCTGCTGGAGCGGGTCGGCGGCCGCCCCCGCTCCGACCGGATGCGCTCCCTGGCCGAGGCCGCCCTGCGCCGCGTGGTCGAGGGAGCCGGAGGGGACGGGCGGTGAGCGGGGAGGGGCAATGACAGTCAGTCTTCGGTTTGTCGGGAGTCAATAGCCAACAAAGAATCGTTATCGTGGGCGGCTATTCAGGCAAGAAAAGGCTTTTCGACGGAACCCAATCTCGGGCAATTGCATCCGCTTTGGTCAGCCACCGCGAAATACGCTTGTCGGGCGGGACGGATTCTCCCCAATATTCAACAAACAAGGCGTCGTCCATCATGAGGGCTGCTTTCCTCATTTCGTCTTCGACAAGCTTTAGGGCTCGTTCAATGTATATTCCACCTTCGTCGTCGTTGAGTGGGTTGGCTACACTGCCTGCAGAGAAAAGGTCTCTGGCTTGGTGGCAGACCACGCCATGATAGGTAAGCAAGTAAAGAACGACATCGTCGTATTTGTTTCTGGAGCGACCTGATTTGACGATTCCCGGACACAGAAGGGCGGCTTCTGCGCGAAGCCTTATTTTCTCTTCCGAGGAGAGGCTCGTATAGAGGCGGGCCTGAATGGGTAGGGCGTGTTCTGCTTCAGGCGAGTCCTCCAACCACCACAGGCGTTCGCCGCTTTTGAGCCGTGACCTGGCATATGCGCGGATGTGGCGCATCTTTTCTTCCATTGGCAAAGAGCGAAACGCGTCGTAGCCGATGCCCATCAATTCAAACAGAGAACGACGAGCGAACAGCTCAACTTCAAAGCGGGGAACATGCGAAGTGCGGACGTGGATAACGCTTTGCTCATACTCAGCCCATCGTACTTCGGGAAGACCGCCCATTTTTCCGAAAACCAGATACACTTGTTTGACAGTTTCTATCCGGTTTGTCTCAAGAACACTGTTGGCGACGCTTCGCCACGTGTCGTTGAGTGTGAATTTCACCTCAACGCCATAATTTCCCACAGCGATGTCTGGAAACGCCTGAGGGTGCGGCTTGAAATCGATTTTTATGGAGGAGTCGGTTAGGGCTTTTCGGATACCCAGCCTTACGGCGTCCTCAAAGCTTGCGGCGGTTTCAAACAACATTTCGCGAGCTGCCGCTGTCAGTTCGCCGCAAATCGTGTTCAGCAGGGCTTCAAACTCCTGCCGGGTCATGGTTGGCAGCCATCAAGGACAAGCTCAACAGCCTTGGCAATGTGCCAGGCTAAGACCGGCGGGACAGCGTTGCCAACTTGTCTCTCTGTTTCCCGTAGCTTGGCGTCGAAAAGGTAATTGTCAGGAAACGATTGAAAGCGTGCTGCTTCCCGCATGGATATTCGCCGTGGAAGGGAGTAATGGAATTGGATATTCCCATGGCATTCCGCACGGATAGTGTATCCAGGTCTTTCGGCTATCAGCTTCCTGTTTCCTTGCTCGGCACTTTTGCTTGCACGGCTCCAAATATGGTTGAATTCTTCAGTACGTTCCAGATGTTCCAAGTCGCCTATTGCCTCCTTGGCCGAGATGTGGGTGGTGCAAACAGGTTCCGGATGGATGAATTCCGGAACATCTGACCTTGTTCCTACGATGAATACCCGCTCTCGCGTTTGTGGCACTCCATAGTCCGCAGCCTGATAAAGCCGGTGGCTTACCGTATAGCCCTTTTCAGCGAAGTCTTTTAAAATTCGTCTCAGTGAGGTCTCGTTGTGCCTCATGATCAGGCCCTTGACGTTTTCTGCCACAAAAATTTTGGGACGAACGCGGTCGACTACCTCCACCATGGCGCGGTACAAACCGCTACGCTTCCCATCCACGCCAGCCCCTTTTCCATTGACAGAGATGTCTTGGCAAGGGAAGCCGCCTATCACGGCATCCGCATTTCCTGGGACGGTGGGGAGTGCATCCCAAACGTCTCCTTCAATAAGATGATTGCCGATGTTTTTCCGATAGGTCCTGCAGGCCGCAGCGTTTATCTCATTAGCCCAAACAATGTCGAGTTGTGTTTTTTCGTAGTGTGTTCCGAGGAAATCAAAACCCCCAACAAAGCCCAAGTCCAATCCGCCGCATCCCGAAAACAACGAGATGACGGTCGCTCGGTTGCGCAAATCCGTTGTAATCCCCGTGCCCTGGTAGCTTGGTTCGATCAGATGGTTCCGGGACGAGATCATGCCAGGCGTGGGGGCGGGCAGCCGGTTCTTGGTCAGTGTTGTCGTAAAAGCGGTCATGTTTATTTTGCTTCCACCGTTTGTCGGACTTTGTACGACTTCAGCCATATATCCAGTTCCTCCACGTCAAATCTCCATTCTCGGCGAGTTTGTGAGCCGGGACTCGCCCCTTGTGGGCAAGGTCGTAAAGGATGGATTTGCCGACCTTGAGATATTTGGCGGTTTCTTCCAATGTTAGCCAGTTCGTCATCAGGCGCTCTCTGAGCGAATCGATATCAAGCAATGTTTGGTTAGAGTACATTATTCCCTGTCATTGAAGCAAGGAGGAATAGCCCAAGCCGTTCATGCGGATGAGTGTGCTATGGGGTATCCGGCTCCCTCAGGCGGCGGCGGGGAGGGTGAAGACAAAGGTCGAGCCCTTGCCCACTTCGGATTCGACCCAGATGCGGCCGCCGTAGTGCTCGACGATCTCGCGGCAGATGGTCAGGCCAAGGCCCGTGCCATTGGGCTGGTCGCCGATAGCGGCGGTCTTGCTCTGGTGAAATTTTTCGAAGATGCGCGATTGGTCGTCGAGGTGGATGCCGGGGCCGGTGTCGGCCACTTCCACCCGCACCTGACCGAAGCGGGGAAAGGCGCGTACCGTGACGCTGCCGTCGTCCGTGAACTTGGCCGCGTTGTTGAGCAGGTTGATGAGCACCTGCTGCATGCGGTCCGGGTCGGCGATGACCACGGGCAGGGCCGGGTCCACCTCGGCAATGAGCCGGACCCGCGAATTCTGGGCGAAGAGGCCCGTGACGGACTGCACGGCTGTTTCCACCACCTCGCCCATGTTCAGCCGCACATCGCGCCAGCCCATGCTGCCTGACTCGATCTTGTTCAGGTCGAGCACGTCGTTGATCAGCCGGGTGAGCCGCTCGCCCTCGTGGCTGATGATCAGCAGATTGTTCTGGATGCGCTGGCCGCGCTTGACCAGGGCGGGGTCGCTGGTCAGGGGCAGGTAGTTGCGGGTGAATTCCTTGTGCAGCAGCTTGGCAAAGCCGAGGATGGAGGTCAGCGGCGTGCGCAGCTCGTGGGAGACAGAGGAGAGAAAGGCGGATTTCATCTCGTCGAGCTCGCGCAGCCGCTGGTTGGCCTCTTCCAGTTCGCGGGCCTTGTTGACAAGGTCCTCGGTGCGCTCGCGCACCAGCTGCTCCAGGTGGCGGTTGAGGTCGGCCAGATCCTGCTCGGCCTTCTTGCGGTCCGTAATGTCCTCGAGGATGCCATCGATGAACACGATCTCTCCGCTGTCGGCGTAGATGGCCCGTGCGTTGAGGGAGCCCCAGATGGTCTTGCCGTCACGGCGGTAGTATTCTGCCTCGAAACGCTTGATCTCGCCGCGCTCGCGCACCTGTTTGTAGAAATCCTGCATCCGGTCCGGGTTGACCATGGTGCGCGACCCCAGGGAGCGGACATTGGAGAGGAATTCATCCAGGGATTCGTAGCCGAAGATGCGGGCCATGGCCGGGTTGGCCCGGCGCAACACGCCGTCCGGCGTGGCCTGGAAGATGCCCTCGATGGAGTTCTCGAAGATGCCCCGGTACTTCTCCTCGGCCTCCTGGAGGGTTTTGTTCATGGCCTGGAGCTTTCGCTCCCGCGCCTCGATCTCGGCAGACATGTGCCGGAACCGGGTGGCGATCTCGATCAGCTCGGTGTGGCGAACCTCTCCGAATTCATAAGAAAAATCGCCCTTGGCCACCCGGGCGATGCCCTGCTGGAGCACATGCAGCGGCTTGTTGAGGAAGACGCGCAGCAAAAGGCCGGTGATGGCCAGGATCACCGAGATGGCCACCAGGATGATCAGGGTGGAGACGATCATCTGCTCTTCGAGCTGCTGCTGTTCGCGGGCCAGGGTGAAATCTATCTCGGCGCGGCCGATGGTCCGGCCTTCGAAGACGATGGAGCGGACCTTGCTGAAGTCCGGGGGCACACCCGAGAACTTCTCGTGGGCAAAGACCACTTCGTTGCGCGAGCCGTAGATGCGGATGGCCTGGACCATGTCGTCGTGGGTGTAGACAGAGCCGATGAGCCGGGCGTTGTCGTAATCCAGGTTCCAGATGGGCACGGCCAGGATTTCCGCCACGCTGGTGATTGTGTCCTCGCCCTTGTCCCCGGCCTTGCGCCACATGGCTTCGAACTGCTGCCAGTAGGCGTAGCCGGCCATGGCCGTGGCCACCAGCAGGACGATACAGACCAAGCTGGCCGTGAGGTCACGCGAGATGGACCTGCTGGACAGGAGGGGGCGCTTGGTCGAGGATGGGTCGTGGCTCATTGACGGTTCCGGCTAACGGGCGGGGCCAGGGGTGGTTGACGCCTCATTCCAGCTTTTTTTCCTACACAAATCGCGGTGTCGTGTCATCATCATTGTATCCCTGCGGGACACGCGCATCGCATTGCCGCTTTCCATCCTTGCGGGGAATCCATTGCTCCATCCGGCGAGGCCGAGGGGCGCGGATCGACTCGGCATCATAGGCCGTAGCGGGCCGCAGTGGCCCGGAAGTCCTCGCGTTCGGTCAGGACCTGTCGGGCTTGATCCAGCCGCTGGAGGAGGGCCGGGCTCAGGGTCGGCGAGAGCAGCAGATCGACGCGCACCGGGGAGAGGGGCAGAGGGGAGCCCAGTGCCCGTGCCGGAAGATGGAGGGCGTCTACTGCGTGAAGCAGGGCCAGCCGCTCTGCGGCCACGGCATCCACCTTTCCGGCCAGAAGCAGCTTGAGCCCGCGTGACAGGTCGGGCACGGGCAGCAGGGCCACGCCTTGGCGGGTGGAGAGCAGGGGATCGCCCGGTTCGTCGCGGACCACGGCCACGGTCTTGCCCGCAAGGTCGTGCCGGGAGCGGAGCGGGGTGCCGCTGCGGGCAATGGCCGCGAACTGCGACTGGAGCAGGGGGCCTGCGTTGACTGCGCCTCTTCCGGGCGGGGGGCCGCCCGGCAGCACGGCCATGTCCGCCTCGCCACGCGCCAGGGCTTGCAGGATTTGGCGCCGCGAGGAAAGTGTGGCCGTTGTCCCGGCCCCGGCCCCGGCCGCCAGGAGCTCGCCCAGCTCAAGCCCCAGGCCGGCCGGTTCGCCATTGTGGACAAAGCCGTAGGGCGCCATGTCCACCACGGCCAGACGCAGGACTCGGGCTTCGTCGGCCCGGACAGGGGTGATCCCGCCCGGCAGCAGGGCCAGTGCCGGGACCAGCAGCATTGCGGCCAGCGCAGCGCCAGTGCGCCTGATCGGGCCGGAAGAGAATCGGGCCAGGGAAATGAAAACGGATTTCGGCATGAAAGCTCCTGTGCTACGGCGATCCGACACGCACGGTACCCGCAATTGCGCATCGTGACAATATTGTCTGCCGTTTTTCCGGTCGTCTCCGCCCTTGCCATCGGCAGGGGAGTAAACTAGTAACCAACAGTCATGTGGTCCACCGTATTTCCGATGCGCCCTCTCCGGGCTCTGGCGGCCCGGCAGCCGAGCGCGGCCGCGGTGCTTCTCGTCCTCTCCCTTTTCCTGGGGTTCCCGGCCGACCGCGCAGCGGCGCACCCCCACGTCTATGTGGATGTTTCCCTCGTCTTTGCCGTGGACGAAACCGGCCTCACCGAGCTGCGCCAACGCTGGCTGTTCGACGAGATGTTCACCCAGGCCATCATGGCCGATCTCGGTCTCGACGGATACGGGCTGGCCACCCCGGCCGGACAGCGGGTCATCCGCGAGGGTGCCTTCAACTATCTCGCCAACTACGGCTACTTCACCCTGATCGAGTCCGCCGGCCGCCGCATCCGCCCCGCTGTCACCGCCTTCCGGGCTGATCTCGACAGCGGACGCCTGATCTACGAGTTCACCATGCCCCTGGCCCTGGGGTTTGACGAGGTCAGAAATTTCCGGGCCGCGGTCTTTGACCCCGAATACTACACCGACATCCTGCTGCTGCGTGACGACATATCCTTCGAGATCGGGGGCACGGCGCAGGTCAGCCATGCCATTCACCCGGCACGGGACCACACCTACTGGCATTTCATCGTGCCCGAGGCCGTCCATCTCGTCCTCTCCGGCACCCCGGACAGCCCCCTGGAGCCCATCCTCGTTCCGCAAGCGGCCGGTCCGACCGGCCCGGTGGAGCGGCTCATGGCCCATGTCCGCGCCATCCAGAAGGAACTCAACATCCGCCTCAACGGCTTTGCCACGGAGATCAAGGACAATCCCCTGGGCCCGGCCCTGTGGACCTTCCTGGCCCTTTCCTTTGTCTACGGCGTGGTCCACGCCGTGGGGCCGGGGCACGGCAAGACCGTGGTTTGCTCCTATTTTCTGAGCAATCCCGGTTCCTTTCTCTCGGGAGCGATCATGGGCAACGCCATCACCTTTGTGCACACGGCCTCGGCCGCCGTGGCCGTGGGCGCGGCCTATCTGCTCTTTTCCTCGGGCATGGGCGGTTTCCAGGCGGCCAGCCGCGCCCTGCAACCGGCCAGCTACGCCCTGCTCGCCCTCATGGGCCTCTTTCTCACCGCCAAGACCCTGTTCGATCTCTCCCGTGGCGGGCTCGTGGCCGAAACGTCCTGTCATATCGACCATCAGGCCCTGGGCGACACCGGCAACATCCGGCGCGTGCTCATGGTCTCCTTTGTCACCGGCCTTATCCCCTGTCCGGGGGCCGCAGTCATCCTCGCCTTTTCCATCGGCCTGAACCTCTTCTGGGCCGGGCTCGCCGCCGTGGTGGTCATGGCAGCGGGCATGGGCCTGACCACCACCCTCTTTGCCTGGGCCGCCGTGGCCGCCCGCGGGTTGACCCTGCGCATGTCCGGCAGGAACGTCAGGCTCTTCAACATTGTCTACGCCACCCTTGCCATCTGCGGAGCCGCCAGCATCGCCGTCCTCGGCACCGCCATGTTCGTCAGCAGCATTTGATTCACGGCTTTCCGGGGCGGCCTTTGCGCCATCCCCGGGAATCTTCTCCTCCCCCTCCCCCTTCCCCTGTCAATGGGGAATGTTGCGCCTGTTTTGCCCTGCGGCGCCCCTGCGGCGCCCGGTTTCGATCCGGGCGGAAAACCGGGTCTAGAGTCTTGGCACCGGCCCGGAGTTCCGGTTCCGGCCCGCTGTTGCGCCGCGAGCGTTTCGCGCCGCAAGGGCGGACACCCGGCATCGGGACCATGTCCGGGCACCCGGCCATCGTCAAACAGAGCAACACGAGGAGTAACAACGACAATGTCCATGACCATTACCAAAGCCTTTGTGACCGAGTACGCCGAGATGGTGCACCAGTCCTACCAGCAGCGCGGCTCCAAGATGCGCAACACGGTACGGTTGCAGTCCGGCGTGACCGGCTCCACCTGCGTGTTTCAGCGCGTGGGGCGCGGCGCGGCGGGCAGAAAGACGCGCCACGGCAACGTGCCGCTGATGAACCTCGACCACGCCGCGGTGCCGTGCGCCCTCTCGGACTGGTACGCGGCCGAGTACGTCGACAAGCTCGACGAGTTGAAGCACAAGCACGACGAAAAAAAGGTCGCTGCCGAGGCCGGGGCCTGGGCCCTGGGCCGCAAGGTGGACGAGCTGATCATCGGTCGGCTGGGCGGCGCGGCCAACGTCATCGAGGAGGGCGGCACCGGGCTGACCAAGGACAAGATCCTGCGCGCCTTCGGCACCCTTAACGCGGCCGACGTGGCTGACGACGGGCATCGCTTCGCCGTGGTCGGGCCGCACCAGTGGAACGAGCTGCTGAACATCCGGGAGTTCAAGTCCAGCGACTACGCCGGGGAGCAGTATCCCTGGCTGACCGGCACCGAGTCGCGCACCTGGCTGGGCATCACCTGGATGTTCCACACCGGACTGCCGCTGGCCGAGGGGGCCCGCAGCTGCTTCATCTACCACCGCAATGCCCTGGGGCTGGCCGAGGGCCAGGAGATCAAGGCGTTCGTGGACTGGGTGCCCGAGAAGGCCGCCCACTTGGTGGACCACATGCTCAGTGCCGGGGCCTGCCTCATCGACCCGGACGGCATCATCGAGATCCGCTGCGACGACGACGCGGTTATCCTCTAGCCGCGCCCGGCCACGGGCCACGCGAAACACCAAACCGGGGGATGCGCTCCCCCGCCCAACCAAGGAGACAATCATGGCAGGATACCAGAGCGAGGACATGCGGCTCATGGGCGGCGTGCCCGGCCAGCAGCTCTTCGTCTACCGCAGCCAGGACGACGCGGCCGACATCAAGACCCAGGGGTACTTCGATCAGGCGGCCGAGGACTACAACCTGGACACGGGCGACATCATCGTCGCCTGCACCGGCCCCACCCGGGCCGACGCCGTCACCCTGCTGGTGGCGACCAACACCGCGGGCACGGTCACGGTGGCCGCTTCCGCCTAACCTTCAACCTCCTCCAGGCATGAACACCGGGGGGCTTCCGCGAGGGAGCCCCCCATACTTTCGAGAAAGGCCCGATCGCGTCGTTGCTTCAAAAAAAGTCAAATCCTCGCGTGTTGTGTTACGCGTCGACCTTGCCCTTTTTTCGCGCCTGGCACTCGCACCTTTCTCGACAGTCTGGGAATGACCATTCTATAATCCTGACTGCGTTTTCAAGGGATTCTCTCTTGGGAGCATGGAGCATTCACCCCGTCAGCACCAAACCCGAACCCACCTCGCGGACGGGGCAGCGGGCGGCAAGGGCGATCTTGGCCGCCAGATCGGTGCAGTGGCAGGGGTAGAGGGCGTCGAGGTGCAGGGCGGCCAGGTAGTCGGCCGTGGCGGTCAGCCGGGCGGCCGGGGCGTCCAGCAGGTGGAAGCCGCCGATGATGTTGCGCACCCGGTCCATGCCGGTGACGCGACGGGCATGTTCCACGGTGTTGCACACGCCCGCGTGGGCGCAGCCGGTGATGACCGTGAGGCCGTCGGCGGCCACATGGACCAGGGCCGTGTCGTCCGGGATCGTATCCGGGATATCTCTGTCCGCGTCCGGGCGGAGGCCCAGGGGCGCAGGGTGCTCGAAGTCGTTGTTGCGGGGAATTTCGCCCAGCCAGATCAGGGATTCCGAGAGCCGGACCGGCTCGCGGGACAGGACCAGCTCGAACTGGCGCGAGAGCTTGTCCCGGACCAGCAGGCTGCCGATCTCGGGCAGCGGTGCCGCGCTGCGGGAGTCAAAGGCGCGGGGATGGGCCAGCAGCCGGGGCCGCTCTTTCCCGCGCAGGAGATGTTCGCTCTCCACCCGGTGGCGGATGAGGGCGTCGAGGCCCCATGTGTGGTCCAGGTGGCCGTGGGAGAGGGCCACCCAGTCAAGGGCCAGCAGATCGATTCCGGCCCGGCGGGCGTTGGTCAGAAACACGTCGGAGTAGCCCGCGTCAAAGAGCAGGCGCAATCCCGCGTCCTCGATGTGCAGGGACAGGCCGGGTTCGGCCAGATAGTAGCTGTCGGTGAGGGTGGCGTTGTCAACCAGCACGGTCAGTTTCATGGGCTGTCTGTCTCTCCTGTCTTTCGCGCTTTGCCATTGGTCACCTTTCCTATATGACGGCGGCATGTTGGTGCGCAACCCCAGAGTGTCAGGCCATGTCGGCCGCATCTCCACGCAGACGGCCCTGGCGATCCTGGTCCTGGCGCTTCTTTGCTCCTGCGCCAGGGCCGAGGCGGTTCGGCTCGTCCGGGTCATCGACGGCGATTCGCTGCTGGTGGAGCTGGCCGGGCGCAGGGAGGAGGTCCGGCTCATCGGCATCGATGCGCCCGAGGGACGGCAGGAGTTCGGTGCCCGGTCTCGCGGCCATGTCGCGGAGCTGTGCCGCGGTCAAACGCTGCGCCTGGAATTCGACACGCAGCGGCGCGACCGCTACGGCCGCCTCCTGGCCTACCTCTTTGCCGGAGAGCTGATGGTCAACGAGGAGCTGGTCCGGTCCGGGCTGGCCCTGGCCCTGCCCGTGCGGCCCAACACGGCCCATGCGGGGCGGCTGGCCAGGGCCGAGGCCGAGGCGCGGGAGGCGGGCCGTGGATTCTGGGTCCAGGGCGGGCTCAAGCTGACCCCGGCCCAGTGGCGCAAGCGGCATGGTCGATGAGAGACCCTCGGCGGCTTCTCCGCGTCGTTTCGGTTCTCCAATGAAAAGAGTTCCGTTCCGTTGACATAAAATACGAATCAGTGGTATTAATTTTTACAATTCCCATCAATAGATGGGAGCTTCGCGCCTGTGGTGGGCGCGAGCGGAGACAACCGCAACATCAAGGGGGGCATGTGTCTTTAGGGAACCTGCCATTTCAAGCCAAGCTGCAGATCGGGGTTCTTTCCGCCGTGGCCACGGCCATCATAGCCATGTCGGCCGTCACCTATTTCCAGGTCAACGATTCTCTGGAGGTGCTGGGGCTGACCTCCATGAAGGCGTCCTGCGAAAGCACCGTCAACATGATGAAAATGCAGGAGGACCTGCTCGGGGAAAAGGTCCGGGGCGACCTCCTGTTCATGGAGGAGGCCATCGAGGCGGCAGGAGCGCCGCGCCTGGATCAGGATTCGCCCGTATCCATGACCATCATCAACCAGTTCACCCGCGAGAGCGAGCAGGTGACCATCCCTGCCATGCGCTTCGGCTACCGGAGCGTCAACAACAACTTTGACGTGGTGGACGCGGTCCAGCGCCGGGTGGGCGGCACGGCCACCATCTTCCAGGTGCTGCCGGGCAAGCTCTTGCGCATCTCCACCAATGTCCTGACCCTGGACGGCAAGCGGGCGGTGGGCACCTTCATCCCCGACTCCAGCCCGGTCTACAAGACCATTATGACCGGCAAGACCTACTTCGGCATCGCCTATGTGGTCAACGCATGGTACCAGACCGCCTACAAGCCCTTCACCGACCCGGCGGGAAGGATCATCGGCGTCATCTACGTGGGCCGGGAAATCCTCTCTCCGGCCTTTCGCGACGCAGCGGGCGCGGCCAGTGTGGGCGGCGAGGGCTACGGCTTCATCTTCAATCAGTCCGGCCAGTTGATCATGCACCCCACCCTTGAGGGCAAGTCCCTGACCGACTATCCCTTCTGGGACAAGTTCAAGGCGGCCACGGACGGCATTGTCGAGTACGAGTTCGGCGGCGAAGTCAAGCAGGTCTATATAAGGCGCTTCGATCCCTGGGGCTGGAGCTACGGATTCTCCCTGACCCGGGCCGAGATGATGCACGGGGTGGATACGAGAATCCTTTACTGGAATATCGGCGTGGCCGCGGCGGCCATCCTGGGTCTGGCCGTGATCATGACCCTGATCATCCGGTTGGTCACGCGGCCGCTCCACGCCCTTTCGGCCTTCACCGAGGAGATAGCCCGGGGCAATTACAACGCGGCCATCGAATACCCGGCCAGGGACGCCATTGGCGACACCATCCAGGCCGTGCGCGACATGACCGCCGAGCTCAAGAACAAGCTCGGCTTCTCCGAGGGGCTGCTCAAGGGGCTGACCGTGCCCTGCGTGGTCATGGACCTCGATGAAAAGATCACCTTCATCAATCAGCAGGAGCTTGACCTCTTCGAGAAGCCGGGCAAGCCCGAGGAATACATCGGCCAGCCCTTTGGCAAGTTCGTGTATGGCGACGCCTCCAAGAAGACCAGCCTGCACCAGTGCATGCGCGACGACTGTAACCTCCTGGGCCAGGAAACCTCGGGCACCACCCCCTCGGGCCGCCGCTACGACATCGTGGTGGACAGCGCCCCGCTGAAGGACTTTGACGGCCGCATCATCGGCGGCTTCACCCTGATCAAGGACATGACCGCCATCAAGGAAGGCGAGCGCCAGACCCAGGCGCAGCACGAACGGCTCCTGGCCGTGGCCCACGAGGCGGACGCCATTGCGGCCCAGGTCTCGTCCGCGGCCGAACAGCTGTCGGCCCAGGTGGAGCAGTCCACTCGGGGTACCGAGGTGCAGCGGGAGCGCGTGGCCGAGACGGCCACGGCCATGGAACAGATGAACGCCACCGTGTTCGAGGTGGCCAAGAACGCCTCCAGCGCGGCCGAGAACGCGGACCACGCCAAGGAGAAGTCCCAGGAGGGGGCGCAGCTGGTGGGCGAGGTCGTGGCCGCCATCAACCAGATCGAGCGGCGGTCCGAGGAGCTCAAGCAAAGCATGACCCAGCTCGGCGGACAGGCCGACGGCATCGGGGCCATCATGCAGGTCATCGAGGATATTGCGGACCAGACCAATCTGCTGGCCCTCAACGCGGCCATTGAGGCGGCGCGGGCTGGCGAGGCGGGGCGGGGATTCGCCGTGGTGGCCGACGAGGTGCGCAAGCTGGCCGAGAAGACCATGGACGCGACCAAGCAGGTGGGCAAGGCCGTGGAGGATATTCAGGCCGGTGCCCGGCGCAACATCGCCGCCACAGAGGAGGCGGTCACGGCAGTGGTCGAGAGCACCAATCTTGCCCGGTGCACCGGACAGGCCATGGAAGAGATTCAGTCCCTGGTGGAGCAGTCGTCGGATCAGGTGCGCAACATCGCCACCGCAGCCGAGGAGCAGTCGGCAACCAGCGAGGAGGTCAACCGGGCCACGGACGAGATCAACGTCATTTCCTCGGAGACTTCCAGGGCCATGCACGAATCGCGGGAGGCCATCGATTCGCTGGCAGCCCTGGCCGCCCAGCTCAACGAACTCATCAAACGCATGCAGTGAGCGACCGCCGAACCGGCGAGTCGCAGGGGCCGTCCAGGAGGGCGGCCCCTGCCGTTTCGCAAAGGCGTGTTTGGCCCACGGGCCTTAGCCCCGGCCGATTTTTGCCCCCAGCCAGCCCACAGGGGTCACGGATTCGGGCACGCCTTCACGGGCGTTCACCCCGCGTGCTTCGGTCAGCTTGTCCTGATACACCTTCCAGCACGACTGGGCCAGGGAGGTGGAGCCCGTGAGCGGGTAAGCCAGGGTGGCCGCCAGCCGTGCTGCCAGGGCTTCGGCCAGCAGGGCGTCGTATCTTCGCGGGTCGGTCTCGCGGCGCACATGGGTGATGAACAGCGGTGCCCCTTCGTTGCACAGCACACTGCCGCCATGTATCTCCCAGTCGCGCACCAGGGCTCCGCCCGGACCCACCATGCGGACGATGCGCAGGAAATCCGCGGGCAGCGTGTAGCGAAACTCCCATCTCCACAGGGGCGATTCCGCGGCCGCGGCCAGTTCGGCCTGGGCTGTGGCGCAATTCCAGGGGTGGGCGCGCAGCACCGCGTCGCGCACTCCGGGCCAGCGGTGATTGCACAGGGCGGCTGCCTTGCTCTCGTCGCCCAGGGACATGATCGCGTCTTCGCCCAGATCGAGCAGGGCATTGTTGCAGATTTCAATGACGCTGTTGGCCATGACTCCTCCTTGAGACGCCCGGACAGTGGGCGCCTTGATGACGGTGATCCGCCGGGGGATTCCGACGGATGGATCCACGCTAGCACGGGGTTTGCCCCTTGCGCGTCAGCGGGTGCCGACAGGGCGGGACAGGGCGAAAAAGGCGGCTATAACGCCATTGACAGGGAGGGCGGTTCCCATTAGCCCTGACGTTTGCCGAGCAGAGGGGCTCCGGGGGTTGCGGTTTATTGACAGACGCGATCCGCGGGTCTGGGTACACTCAAGCCGGAGCCGGGCGAAACCGTCCGGGCATCAAAGGCTTTTTTTAGGACAATGAACAACATCCATCTTCTTGATCTCATCCAGGGGGCGTCTGGTGCCCTGGACTATGTCAACTCCACGGTTACGGGCCACCATCGCCGGGTGGGGGCCGGAGCCGCCGCCATCGGGGGCGCCATGGGTCTTGAGGGGCGCGACGCCGCCGATCTGGTGACGGCCGCGCTGCTCCACGACATCGGCGCATTTTCCCTGGATCTGCGCCTGGACGGGCTCGATTTCGAGGCCGACCACGGCGACCACGCCCGAGCCGGATTCCGGCTGCTCTCGGTCCACCCCATGCTTTCCCGCGTGGCACCCCTGGTCCTGCATCACCACACCCCCTGGCACAGGCTGCCGCCCCTGTCCGACCCCGGTCCCGGCCAAGCCGACACCCCCGCCGCAGCGCTCCTGGCCAACATCATCAACCTCGCCGACCGGGTGGATGTTCTCGATCAGGTGGGAACCCGCCGGGTCGTCCGGGAGCGCATCCGGCAGATCATCAGCCACAACGCCGGTACCGTGTTCGCCCGCGAGGCTGCCGAGGCGTTTCTCGACCTGTCGGCCGGGAGCGAGTTCTGGGACAAGCTCTCCGGCGATTGGACCCATGTGCGTGAGGCCGTGGACCTTCCCATGGCGGATGACCTCATCTCCCATGACCAGTTGCTGCCCTTTTCCCGCTTCTTCGCCCTGATTATCGACTTTCGCAGCCGCCATACCGCCACCCATTCCCTGGGCGTGGCCGAGACTTCTGCCCGGCTGGCCGCCCTGGCGGGCATGCCGCCTGAGAGCCAGGACCGGCTTCGGCTGGCGGGCAACCTGCACGATATCGGCAAGCTGGCCGTGCCGGTGACGCTCCTCGACAAGCCCGGCCCCCTGACCCAGGAGGAGTTCGAGGCCGTTCGCCTTCACGCGGCCGCTTCCGAATCCATCCTGCGTTCGGTGCCCGGGCTTGACGACATCGCCGACTGGGCCAGCCAGCACCATGAACGCCCCGACGGATCGGGGTATCCCCATGGTCTCAAGCGCGATGCGCTTTCCCTTGGCAGCCGCATCGTGGGGGTGTGCGACGTGTTCACAGCCATCACCGAGGACCGGCCCTATCGGCCTGGAATGACCCCGGACCAGTCGGCCCGCGTCCTTCGGGACATGGTCGGGCAAGGCTCCCTTGACGCCGATCTGGTGGCCCTGCTCCTCGACAATCACGCCGAAGTGGCCGAAGCGCGGCGCGAGGCCCAGGCCAGGGCCCATGTCGAGTTTGAGCGCTACCGTTCGTTGCGGGTTGACGGGGCAGCCCATGCCGCCTAGCGCAAGCCCTGGGAATAGCGTCCGCCAAGGGAGCCCGGCCTTGGCAAAGCCCGATCAGACAGGCTCGCACGTCTGGGTTTGTAAAGTATAGTATCGTCTTTTCTTAAAGCACCGAATCGATCCGGACTTTGTCATCAGGCCGGTTTGACAGGTTGTTTTCCGGCGTCGGCCCCCTGCCTCCCCCTTTTTCCCCTTTTTCCCCTTGGTCCGCGGTCCTTGGTGTTGCGGGCTTCTTTGGCCTGTCTCTCCTGGTGCGGCTTGCGGTTTTTTGATAATCCATATTCAGTGGCTGAAAATAATAGACTGAAGGCTGTATTTTGAGGAGAAAATTTGCCTGGACTGATACAAGGAGTCGAAAGGAGTCGATATGTCAGGGGCGCGTTGCGCCCACGCAAGACCTGGAGGGGAAACGATGCGTTGGAAGGACTGCAAGCTGTGCGTCAAGTTCGGTGTCGGGTTCGGCGCCATTCTGCTACTGGCCGTCGCCCTTGGCGTTTGGGCGGCCTTGGGCATCAACAGCATAGTGCATGACGCCGAGGAGGTCATAGGCGGCAACGAGCTGCGCGGCAATTTCACCGAAAAGGTGGTGGACCACCTCAAATGGGCCGAGGAGGTCAACGAACTGCTGACCAACACGTCGGTTCACACCCTTAATGTCCAGACCGACCCGCGCCAGTGCGCCTTTGGCCAATGGTATTACAGCGATGCGCGGGTCCGGGCGGAGCGGATGGTGCCCGCCATCAAGCCGCTCCTGGCCGAGATCGAGGCGCACCACAACGCGCTCCATGCGTCGGCCATCGACATCGGGCGCAAATACGCTCCTGCCGACGTGGCCCTGGGCTCCTACCTGCGCGAAAAGAAGCTCGACCATCTCGTCTGGATGAGCGTCATCCGCGATACGCTGCTCAACCCCAACGCCCGAACCGCCAATGTCCAGACCGACCCCCATGCCTGCAACCTGGGCGTGTGGCTCTACGCGCCGGACACCGAGCGGCTGATGCGCGAGGATCGGGAGTTCGGCGACAGGACGCGGAGCATCCTTGCCCCGCACGCTGCCCTGCACGAGTCGGCCATTGAGATCAACACCCTGCTCGCCGCTGGCGAACGCAACGCGGCCCTGCGCTACTTCCGCGACACCACAGCCCCCCTGGCCGAGGAGACCCTGGCCGCCATCGACGGCCTCCTTGGCCTGCTCGACAGCCGCCAGCAAGGGTACGAGGAAGCCAAAGATGTCTATGCCACAGTGACCCTGCCCGAGCTCAACCAGGTGCAGCGGCTGCTTAGCGAAAGCGTGGAAATCATCGCCCGGGACATCATGACCGACGAGGTCATGCTCATGCACGCCGATGAAACCCGCGTAGGCGTCGTGGGCTTCAACGTGGTCGCCGTGGCCCTGGGCGTGCTCCTGGCCTGGGTCATCGCCAGGGGCATCATCGGTCCGCTGCGCAAGGGCATGGAATTTGCCGAGACAGTGTCCACCGGGGATCTGCGGGCCACGGTGGACATCAGCCAGAACGACGAGGTGGGCCAGCTGGCCGGTTCGCTGACCGACATGGCCGGTCAACTCAACCGCGTGGTGGGCGAGGTCAACTCCGTGGCCGAAGGCGTGTCCGCTGGCAGCGAGGAACTGTCGGCCGCGGCCCAGTCCCTGTCCCAGTCCGTCACCGAGCAGGCCGCCTCCATCGAGCAGATCTCCGCCTCCATGGAGGAGATGAGCGCAGGCGTGCGCTCCAATACCGAGAACGCCCGCCAGACCGAGGCCATCGCCAGCAAGGCGGCCCAAGGGGCCACCGAGAGCGGAAAGGCCGTTGTCGAGGCCGTGGATGCCCTCAAGAGCATCGCCGAGCGGATCACCATCATTCAGGAGATCGCCCGCCAGACCAACCTGCTGGCGCTCAACGCCGCCATTGAGGCTGCCCGTGCCGGGGAGCACGGCAAGGGCTTCGCCGTGGTCGCGGCAGAAGTGCGCCAGCTGGCCGAACGCAGCGGGCACGCGGCCGAGGAGATAGGGGAACTCTCCGGCACCTCCATGCAGGTGGCGGACAAGGCCGGACGGATGCTCGACGAACTGGTGCCCCAAATAGGCAAGACGGCAGAACTCATACAGGAAATCACCGCCAGTTGCGTGGAGCAGGACAAGGGCGTCAGCGAGATCAGCACCGCCATCACCCAGTTGGACAAGGTCATCCAGGGCAATGCCTCGGCCTCAGAGGAAATGGCCTCCACCTCCGAGGAGCTCTCGGCCCAGGCCCAGGCCCTGGCCCACTCCATGACCTTTTTCAAGGTCGATCAGTCTGCCTACAAGCGGCAGCAGACCAGGGTCGTCACCAGCCGCACCCGCCGCCCTGCCTTGCCCCAAAGCCAACAGGCCAAACCCAGTTCCGCCCACAGGGCAGACAGGGGCGGCAAGCCCGCCCTGGCCTCCGGCGTGGACCTGGAGATGGGGCACGACGAATACGAACGCTTCTGAAGAGGTGGGGTGGAGGATTCCGGGCAGGGGCGGGCCTTTTGCCGTCGCGGAATCCTCCGTCCCGCCCTGGTCCAGGCAGTTGCGGTTTCCGGCTTGACTCCCGTTGCTTTCCCGGCTATGTTCCTCTGCTCGGAGACTGCGGGCCAGTAGCTCAGTTGGCAGAGCCACCGGCTCATAACCGGTCGGTCCCAGGTTCGAATCCTGGCTGGCCCACCATTTTTTCCCTCCGGCCCGAGAGGTTAGCGCGATCTTTACCACCCCGCCCGCGAAACACGCATATATCCTGAAATCTCCCGCATGGCTTTCGGGCCGGGAAACAGAAGAGGAAATGGATGCTCCCGAGGGGGATACCCTACGGGAGCATCTTGTTTCCGCTTTCGAGGCGTAAAGATATGAAAATAAAGGATGTTCTTGGAGAAATCCGCGCCTTGGCCCCGGAGGACGGGCAGAGCGCCTGGGACAATAGCGGGGTCCAGGTGGCGGGCACCCTGGTTGAGACCGACAAGGTGGCCGTGTGTCTCGAGCCCGCGCCGGACATGGTCGGGGCCTGTCTGGACTGGGGCGCCGGGGCCGTGGTCACACACCATCCCCTGTACATGAAGCCCGTGTCTCTGGGCGCACCGGGGCGGGTGCTTGATGTGGCCCGCCGGGTCATGGTTGAGGGAGCGTGGCTTTATGCGGCCCACACCTCTCTTGATGTCCGGCCGGGCGGCCCGGCCTTCTGGCTTGGGAGCGAGCTTGGATTGCGCGACGCGCTCCCCCTCGAGAAGGTCCACGCCCGCTGCCCGGTGGAGGCGTCCTTTTATCTTGACGAGCCCATCTCCCGGGCCACGGCAGACATCTGGTCCAGGCGCGAGTCCATCCACTCGGTCTCCCAGAGCGGTACCGGCGAGGTGCGCGTGGTCTGCGACGAGGCGGACTGGCCATCCGTGGCCGAGGCCATTGTCTTTGCCGTGGGCAGCAGGCCGGTCTTCTATCTGCGCAAGCTCTGCGCCCCTTGCGACGCGGTGGGGTTCGGCGAGGTGGGCGATCTGCCCGAGCCCATGGATTTCGAGGCGTTTTCTGCCCGGCTGGACGGGCTGCTCCCGGCCCATGCCCGGGGCTACTGGACGGTTTCTGGCCCGCGGCCCGGCCATGTGGCCCGTGTGGCCTATTGCGGCGGCTCCGGTGCCGGTCTGGCGGCCGAGGCGGCCAGGGCGGGAGCCGATCTGTTCATCACTGGCGACATGAAGTACCACGCCGCAGTCGAGGCTGGCGTGTGCGTTCTGGATGTGGGGCATTTTTCTTTGGAAGAGGAGATGATGCGCCGGTTCGCTCTGGAGCTTTCCGGTCGCCTCTCCGGCGTGGAGGTCCGTTTCTTCCCAGGGAGCGACCCCTTCCTGGTGCGGATCAGGGCATGACAAATTTACCGTTTATGCGCGTGATTTTCAAATAGATAGCGAGGTTACAACAGATGTACGAGAAACAGATCGAGCAGTTGATCATTTTGCAGCAGGTGGATGACGAAATCCTTGTCCTTGAAGACGAGATCGCTAAGGCGCCGCTAGAGCTTTCCGACCTTGAGGCCCAGATGGCCGAGTTTGACGAACGGCGTGCCCAGATCGACGAGCGCATCGACCTGCTCAAGAGCCAGAAGAAAAAGCTGGCCGCCGAGATCGAGGACGACGCAAGCCGTATCAGGAAGAGCAAGAACAAGCTCATGCTGGTGGGCAACACCAAGGAATATCACGCCATGATGCGCGAGATGGACAGTCTTGAAAAGCTCAACCGAATGCGCGAGGAGGAGCAGACCGCCGTGGAGGAGGAGTTTGTCCGCCAAAACGAGGCCACCGAGGCCCTGACCGGGGAGATGAGCGGGGTCAAGGAGCAGTATGACGCCCTCAAGACCACCCTGGACGAGCGCCTGGAAGAGGCCAACAAGCGCCTCGAGGGGCTTGTGCGCAAGCGCAAGAAGGCCTGCAAGGTGGTGCCCCCGCCGATTCTCGGCCGCTACGAGTTCATCCGCGAGCGCATGGAGAATCCGGTCATCGTGCCGGTGGCCGATGCCGTGTGCCATGGCTGCCATATCATGATCCCGCCGCAGATCTTCAACGAGCTGCAAAAGGGCCAGCAGATATTAAGCTGCCCCAACTGCCAGCGGCTCATCTACTGGCACCGGGGGGACATGGTCTTCGGCGAGGCGCAGGAATAGATTGATTTCGGGTTTGGAGCCGGACAGGCTGTCGCTGCGATCATTGATCGGAGAGGAAAGTCCGGGCTCCACAGGGCAGGACGCTGGGTAACGCCCAGGGGGAGCGATCCCCGTCAAGTGCAACAGAAAGCAGACCGCCTCCGGGGAAACCCGGCGGCAAGGGTGAAACGGTGGGGTAAGAGCCCACCGGCTGTCGTGGCGACACGGCAGGCCAGGTGAACTCCGTTCGGAGCAAGACCAAATAGGGTAGCGTACGAGGCCGGCCCGGCCCAGGCTACCGGGTAGGTTGCTTGAGGCGGCTGGTAACAGCCGTCCTAGAGGAATGACAGCCGCCCCCTCGGGGGCACAGAACCCGGCTTATCGGCCGACTCCAAACCTGATACCACCATGGCGGGAGGGGCGACCCTCCCGCCTTTGACAACACAAGGCACGCATGAACCGACCGCTGGAAAACATATGGGGCATCATCCTGGCCGCCGGATCGGGCTCGCGCCTGGCCGGTGCCGCAGGGGGCGTGGCCAAGCAGTATATCGAGCATCGGGGTGCGCCGCTCTTCTGGCTCTCGGCGCGTACCTTCTCCCGCGTGGCCGGGGTGCGCGGGGTGGTCTTCGTCTTTCCCGATGCGGACATGGCGGCCATGGACAAACGCGTGAACCAGCTTTTCCGCAGCGAAAACCTGGGCCTGGACTGGGCCGTGTGCGCCGGAGGGGCGCGGCGGCAGGACTCTGTGGCGCTGGGGCTGGCCGCCCTGCCGTCAGGCTGCGACGGGGTGCTGGTCCATGACGCTGCCCGGCCCTTTGTTTCGGCCAGTACCATCGCCCTGCTCATCGATGCCCTGCGCCGGGGCGAGCGGGCCGCGATCCCGGCCATCGCGGTGGCGGACACGGTCAAGCGCGTGGTCCCGGACCGTAGCGGCGGCGAAAGCGTGGCCCAGACCCTCGACAGGGCCGCCTTGCGGGCGGTCCAGACTCCCCAGGCATTCGAGACCAAGCTGCTGCGCGAGGCCCACGCCCAGGCCGGGGCCCAGGGCTGGGAGGCCACTGACGACGCGTCCATGGCGGAGCGGATGACCCCGCCCGTTACCGTGGCCGTCATTCCGGGTGATCCGGGCAACGTCAAGATCACCACGCCCGAGGACCTGAAACGGCTCGAAGAGGCCCGGACCACCGTTCCCTGCGTGGGCTGGGGATACGATGTCCATCGATTCGGCGCAGCGGACGACAGGCCGCTGGTGCTGGGCGGGGTGCCCGTGCCCGGAGGCCCGACGGTGGTGGCCCACTCGGATGGAGACGTGCTGCTCCACGCCCTGGCCGACGCCGTGCTCGGAACCTTTGGCGGCGGAGATATAGGCACACACTTCCCGGACACGGATGCGCGTTTCGCCGGGGCGGACAGCGGGGTGCTCCTGCGGGAGACCCTGGCCATGGCCGAGGCCGCCGGAGTGCGGCCGGTTCAGGCGGACCTGACCATCATCACCCAGATACCGAAAATCGCGCCCCATGCCGGGGCCATTGCCGTCAATGCGGCCCGGCTGCTCGGGCTGCCCGCCGACCGGGTCAACGTCAAGGCCACCACAGAGGAGGGCCTCGGGTTTACCGGCAGCAAGCAGGGCATCAAGGCCGTGGCCGTGGTGACAGCCCTGCGGGAGGTTTAGGCGGCCGTGTCCGGTTTGCGCAAATTTTTCCTTTCCTTTGTGGTTTTTGCGGCCATCTGCGCGGCCGGGCTGTACTGGTTCGTCAACCACGAGGTGGAGCGGGCCTTCAATCAGGCCGTGAGCGATGTGCCTGGCCTCATTGTTTCCTATGACGATATCGCGGTCCGTTTCTCCGACCAGAGCGTTATCCTTGAAGGCGTGGAGGCGGCCCTGCCCGGTGGGCAGCGCGTGTCGGCCGAGGAAATCCGCTTCGGCGCCTTTGACCAGAAAAATCCGGTGCCCCATTTTGCCAAGGTCTGGGTGCGGGGTCTGCTGGTGCACGTCACCCCGGCCAATTTCGGTTCCTGGGCCGCACCCCTGCTCTCCATGGGGGTACGCGAGATCCGCGGCGACCTGGCCGTGGACTATGCCTACGACCTCACGGCCCAGGCGCTGACCGTACGCGCCTTCTCGCTGTCAGCACCCCAACTGGGGGAGGTCTCGCTGACCGGCACCGTGGACCGCCTTGACCTGGACCGGCCGCGTGTGGAAAAACTCGTGGGGCTGCGACTGGTCGCCGCCAACCTGATCTATGAGGACCGCGCCCTGGTGGGCATGGCCTTGGGCAGTTCGGCCAGACTGCTGGGAATCTCCCCGGCAGAGGCCCGCGAACGCTTGCTGGCCGAGATCGGATCCATGATCCGCTATGGCGCCCGCGAGGGCAACGCCGTGGCCGAAGACGCCCTGATGGGGCTGGCCGAGTTCGTGGCCGAGCCCGGCCGGGTGGTTGTCTCGGCACGGCCGGACGAGCCCGTGCCCTTGCTTTATTTCTTCATGGGCCGCGATCTGTTTGACAACCTGCGGTTGCTCAATGTCTCCGTGACCACGGACTACGAGCGCGACATTTAATCAATAGCCATTGAAATCGAATGATTGCGAATGGAGTATTTGAATGAGACTCTATAATACCCTGGCCAGAAAGAAGCAGGAGTTCATCCCCGCCAACGGCAACGCCGTGAACATGTATGTCTGCGGCATCACGGCCTATGATCTCTGTCACATCGGTCACGCCCGCTCCAGCGTGGTCTTTGACGTGCTCTTCCGTTACCTGCGCCACAAGGGCTACGATGTCACCTTTATCCGTAATTTCACTGACATAGACGACAAGATCATCAAGCGGGCCAACGAGACAGGGGCCGAGGCCGGGGAAGTGGCCGAGCGGTTCATCGGCGAGTTTTATGTGGACATGGACCGCCTGGGCGTGCAGCGGGCCAGCGTGGAGCCCCGCTGCACCGAGCACATCCCGGAGATGATCGCCATGACCGAGCAGCTTATCAGCCAGGGCAACGCTTATGCCACGCCCTCGGGCGATGTGTATTTTCGGGTCCGCTCCTTTGCCGCATACGGCAGGCTCTCGGGCCGGAACATTGATGAGCTGGAGTCCGGGGCGCGTATCGACCCGAGCGAGGAAAAGCAGGACCCGTTGGACTTTGCCCTGTGGAAGGCCGCCAAGCCCGGCGAGCCATCCTGGGATTCGCCCTGGGGACCGGGACGCCCAGGCTGGCATTTGGAATGTTCGGCCATGAGCGAGAAATACGCCCCTCTGCCGCTGGACATCCACGGCGGCGGCCAGGACCTTTCATTCCCCCATCACGAGAACGAGATTGCCCAGTCCGAGGCTGCCACGGGCAAGCCCTTTGCCAACTACTGGGTCCACAACGGGTTTGTTCAGATCAACTCTGAAAAGATGTCGAAATCTTTGGGCAACTTTTTCACCATTCGCGACATCCTTGAGAAGTTTCTGCCCGAGTCCCTGCGTTATTTTCTGCTGACCATGCACTATCGCAGCCCGCTTGACTTCTCCTTCGACGCGCTGGAGGAGGCCGAGAAGGGGCTGCGCCGCGTCTACGCAGCCTTGGCCCAGGCGGACGCGGAGCTGGCCAAGACCAGTTGGAAAAAATCTCCCTTTCCGGCCGAACTGGACGAGGAACTGGCCGCCATTGAAGGCCATTGGGACGAGGCCATGGAGGACGACATGAACACCGCCGGGGCCTTGGGTCATATCTTTTCGGCCGTCCGTCTGATCGGCCGGGTGGCCGAGGACAAGAATTGGCGAAAATCCGAGGGGGGACGGGAGTTTTTCCTCCGCGCCAAAGCGGCCATGGTCAGGTGGAGCGCGGTGCTCGGGGTGTTCGGCCATGATCCGGCCGAGTTCCTGGCCCAGCTGCGCGACAGCCGCGCCGCCAGGGCGGGCATTGATCCGGCCCGGGTTCAGACCCTGCTCGACGCCCGCCAGCAGGCGCGCAAGGACAAGGATTTCGCCCGCTCCGACGCCATCCGCGACGAGCTGGCCGCCATGCGGGTGGAGGTCAAGGACACCCCCCAGGGCGCCACCTGGGATGTGGCGGGTTAGGCCCTGCGGCCGGGCCGTGCCGTCATTCCGGCCGGGCCCGCGGCGCGGGTCTCGCTGTCCGGGCGGCAGAAAGACAGCTGGCGTTTGCCTTGTTGGTTCGGCCGGGCGTTGACCCGGGCGTGACCGAGACATGAACAGCCGCATCTTGTGAGGAGTATCCGATGGAAGACAATCCTGGACGCTATGCCCTGACCCTGGTTTGCGCACTCATCGCCATTCCGTTGTCGCTGCTGCTGGACAAGAAGCTGCACCAGAAACATCCCGAGGCCAAGCCGTACAAGTGGGGGTACTACACCGGATTGATGGGCATGCTGACCTACGGGCTGCTGGCCCTGACGCTTGTGGTCACTTCGGCGGTCAAAGATCAGAAGACCCTCACGGCCCTGGTGTTTTTCACCCTGTCCATCATTCCGTACTACTACATCATCATGCGCAGGAAATGGGCATGGGTGGTGGGTGTCATCCTGCTCTTCAATCCCATCCTGTGGATCGTCAACGCCGTGTATGCCAGAAACCGCTGGAAGGAGATGCCGGTTCCGACGGACGATCCCGACGAACCTGCCACGGAAGGTACGCCGGAAGCCGGGAACGAGCCGCCCCGGCGCCAGGACGAGCCGTAAGCCGTCCGCCCACCCCACCACGGGAACCTGCAAAGCCCGGCCCGCCGAGAGTGGCGGGCCGGGCTTTGGTGTGTCTGAGGGACGGCTGCGTCGCATCCGGTAGATTCAGCCTCTACCCAGCCAGTATCTCCTGCACCCGCCGGGCGAAACCGTCTGCGCCGGGGCCGATGGGGACCAGCTCTATGTTTTCGGGCGAGGAGGCGCCGATGCCCAGTTCGGCGGCGCGGCGGATCTGCTCCTGGGCGAAGACAGGGCCGGTCATGACTGCATCGGTGGTGGGGTACATGCGCAGGATGGCCACGCCCACGGCGTCCACGGCCACGGGGTCGGTGCCTGCCACGATGACGCCGGGCGAGACCTCCCGGCCAGCGTGGGGGCCGCCGGTAACAAAGGCTTTCATGGCGTCCATGACGATCAGGTCGTTGCGGAAGGCGAGGCTGATCTCCGCGATGAGGGAGCGCTGGAGCGGCGAGCGGTGCAGCTCGCTCATGTAGTTGTAGCCGTCGGCCGGGTCGTGCTTGGCCACTGCGCCCACGGCATTCTTGAGAGCCATGGTGAAGTGGCCGCCGTACTGGTGGGTCTTCAGGCAGCAGGTCTGGACAACGGCATCGGCCCCGGCAAAGGGCCGGGCCAGCAGGAAGCCCCGCTTCCACTGGCTGCGGGCCGGGCGGCAGGTGACGTAGCCGTCTGCGTCCAGCTCGTCCATGACGACCACCTCCACCCCCAGCTCCTCAGTCAGGGAGCGCACGCCCAGCGAACGGAGCACCTGGGCCGTGTCGCCCATGCCGCTGCGTTCGGCCAGGGTCATGGACGCTGGCCCGGCCTCGGCCAGGGTCTCGACCAGGGTGCGCAGCGTGTCGGGATGTGTGGAGGCCGGAAAGGGGTCAGCGCTGTTGTAGTTGGCCTTCAGCGCGATGCGGGCGCCCCGGAAGCGTGCCGGATCGAAGCGGGCCATGGCCGTGCGAATGCCCTGGACGCGGTCGTCTGTCCTGACGATGACGACCATGGATTTGGCTTGGGCGCGTGCGGCCAGGCCGGAACCGCCGAGAATCCCTGCCGCGCCCAGCAGGGTGCGCAGGCACTGGCGGCGGCCCATCAGTCGGGTAAACAAGGTGTCGGCCATGATGGTCCTCCTTCAAAGCACCATACGGCCAACCTCGCCCGGAGTAAAGACGACGGATCAGCCCTCGTCGCCGGAGTCTTCCCCGTTGTCGTCGATGCCCCTGGTGAAGCCGCATCCCTTCCGCGGGCAGGCCAGATGCTCGCCCTTGTCGCGGGTGGTCTTGCGGGTCAGGATGGGATGGCCGCACTTGGGGCAGGGTTCTTTCACGGGCCAGTTCCAGACCGCGTAGTCGCACTTGGGATAGGCCGAGCAGGAATAGAAGACCTTGCCCCGGCGCGAGGATTTCTCCACCAGTTCGCCAGTGCACCCTTCCTCGGGGCAGGGCACGCCGGTTGAGAAGGGCTCGGCATAGGTGCAGTCGGGGTAGTTGGAGCAAGCGATGAAGCGCGAGCCTGTGCGCGCCTTCTTGAGCAGCAGCTCGCCGCCGCAGTCCGGGCAGACGCCGACCACTTTGGGCTTGTCTGCCTCGACCACGGTGATCTTCCCCTCGGCGTCCCGCTCGAAATTGACGATGTTCTTGCAGTCCGGGTACCCGGTGCAGCCCAGAAATTCGCCCCGACGGCTTTGCTTGATGGCCATGGGGCGGCCGCACTTGTCGCATTCCACCCCGGTTTCCTCAGGGGTTTCGCGCTCCACGACCTTGATGCCCCCGTTCTCGTCGCGGGTGAAGTTCTTGATGGTGCGGCAGGCAGGAAACCCTGTGCAGCCGAGAAATTCGCCTGTCCGCCCGAATTTGATGGCCATGGGCTTGCCGCAGTTCTCGCAGACGATGTCCGTTTCCTGCTGGGAGCGGGCCATGCCGGAGCGGGCCTTGTCCAGGGTGGGGTAGAAGTCGTCGCCGAACTCCTTGAGCAGCTTGACCCAGTCCTGCTTGCCCGCGGCCACGTCGTCGAGCAGGTCCTCCATGCGGGCAGTGAAGCCGACATCCATCAGGGCCTCGAAATGTTCGGAGAGCTGATCAGAGACGATGAAGCCGAGCTCGGTGGGCACGAAGCGCTTTTCCTCCTGGCGGGCGTACTCGCGATCAAGCAGGGTGGAGATGATGGCCGCGTAGGTGGAGGGTCTGCCGATGCCCAGCTCCTCCAGGGTCTTGACCAGCGAGGCCTCCGAGTAGCGAGGCGGTGGCTGGGTGAACTTCTGCTCCTTCTTCAGTTCGTTCAGGCGCAGGGTTTCGCCCTCGGTCAGCTTGGGCAGTTCGGTTTCGGCCTCGGCCGTTCCCTTGTCCATGGCCGCGAGGAAACCGGGGAAAAGCATGCGCTCGCCCTTGGCCCGCCACTGGGTCCTGGGGGCCTTGACCAGCACGGTGGTGTCCCAGAAGTTGGCGGCCGCCATCTGCGAGGCCACGAAACGCTGCCAGATGAGGCGGTAGAGGCGGTACTGCTCCGACGGCAACAGGGTCTTGACCTCGTCGGGGGTGATGGTCACATCCACGGGCCGGATGGCCTCGTGGGCGTCCTGAGCCCCGCCCTTGGTCTTGAAATTCCGGGTCTTGGGCGGATAGTAGTCAGCCCCGAAACGGTCGATGATCAGTTCCCTGGCCGATTCCTGCGCCTCCTTGGCGATGCGTACCGAGTCGGTACGCATGTAGGTGATCAGGGCGGTGGTGCCGCGCCTGCCCAGCTCCACGCCCTCGTAGAGGCGCTGGGCCACGGACATGGTCCGCTTGGCCGAGAAGCCGAGCCGCCGGTTGGCATCCTGTTGCAGGGTGGAGGTGATGAAGGGGGGCAGGGGGTCGCGCTTGCGCTGCTTCTCCTGCACCGATTCCACGGCGAACGCGCCGCCTTCCAGGGTCTTTTGGAGCGCTTCGGCCTCGTCGGCTGAGGCGATGTGGTTGACGCCGGGCTTGACCGTCTTGTCTGAGAGCTTGTGCAGCTCAAGCCAGAAGGGGGGCGGGTTTTCTCCCTCGAGCAGCACCTTGAAGGGCCAGTATTCGTCGGCCGTGAAGGCCCGGCGTTCCTTCTCGCGTTCCACCAGGAGCTTGAGCGCCACGGACTGGACCCGTCCGGCCGAAATGCCGCGCTTGACGTTTTTCCAGAGGATGGGGGAAATCTTGTAGCCCACCAGCCGGTCCAGGATGCGCCGGGCCTGCTGGGAGTCGAAAAGGTTTTCGTTGAGCTCCTGGGCGTTTTCCAGGGCTTCCCTGACGGCGCGGGCCGTGATCTCGTTGAACTGGATGCGCCGGATGTTGTCGTTGACCGGCTTGAGCAGCTCGGCCACGTGCCAGGCGATGGCCTCCCCCTCGCGGTCCGGGTCAGGGGCGAGATAGACGGTGCCTGCCTTTTTGGCCGCGGCCTTGAGGCGTTTGACCACGTCCTCCTTGCCCTGGATGACCTCGTAGCGGGGGGTGAACCCGTTCTCCTCGTCCACGCCCAGGTCGCGGGTGGGCAGGTCGCGCACATGGCCCACCGAGGCGTCCACCATGTAGTCCTTGCCCAGGAACTTGCTGATGGTCTTCACCTTGGCCGGGGACTCGACGATAATCAGATCTTTTGGCATGGAAACCCTTGGTCGTCCTTTTGGGGGGTGGGGCAGTCTGCGCTGTCCCGTGTCATTGGTTCGAGGGGGTGCTATGCCCGCTGACCGGGCGGTTCGTCAAGCTTCTGTATATTGATAATGGGTCGGAGGGTGCTGCTTCCTGGCACGAAACGAGCGCCAGCCCTAGAATTCCGGCAGAGGGACGCCCAGATCAAGGCTCAGGTTGTCCAGAGCCTTGAGCCGGTCCAGGTGGTCGGCGTGTTTGAAGTAGAACTTGATGTCGTTGCCCATGATGGCCCCGAGATCCGGTTTGGCCAGGGTGGCCTTGGTCTCGTTTTTCCCGCTGGATTGGTGGTGGACGCAGGCCACCGTGCCGCAGTACATGATCCGGTATCCGTTGAGGCACAGGGCTATGTCGTGGTCGATGTCGTCCACCTGCGACGGACTGAAGCGGATGTCGAAGCCCGCCGGGATGCCGGCCAGGGCACTGGTGCGCAAGAGGTGCAGACAGCCCATGACGCTCCTGGTCTCCCGGATCACGTCGTAGAGACGGGTGTCGTACATGTTTTCCGGGGCGGGCAGGCTCATCCTGAGCAGCCCGTGGTCGGCGATGGCCACGTAGCGGAAGAGATACTGGTACATGGCCGGTTCGCCAGGGTGAAGCACCTTGCAGCCCACGGCGCCGATTTCGGGGTCGGTTTCGGCCACGGTGAGAAAGGCGGCCAGCCAGTCCTCCTGCACCGTGACATCGTCGTCGAGAAAGGCGATATAGTCCGAGGTTCGCACTTCGGGCAGGTTGGTCAGCCAGTTGCGCGCTGCCGGGGCGCCGATGTTCACATGCAGATCGTGGACCGTGAGCTGGTTATGGGGGAACAGGGCGCGGGCCTTCTCCACCACCTCGCGGCTGTGGTCGGTGCAGCCGTTGAGCAGCACGTCGATGCGGGCCGGGCCGATGGCGGAGCGGCTCAGACTCTCAAGGGTCTGGCCCAGCATGTCCGCCTTGTTCCAGGAGTACAGGCAGATGTTGACCCGGCGGCGCGACAGCAGCGAGGCGTCGGCCGCAAACGGCGATTGCAGCTGGGCCAGCCGCAGGCGTACCGGGGTCTGTCGCGGGTCCTGGCGCAGCGAGTTTTCGTAGAGCCGGATGGCTGTTTCCGTCTCGCCCGCGGCCACGAACATGGCCGCGGCCAGATTGAGGCCCGTCTCCCGCAGGGACGCGTGGCTGAGGGTCGGCCACAGGGCCATGGCCCTGTCGAAGTCGCACAGGGTCGCATGGTGGTTGAAGAGGGCCATGTCCCAGTCGCGGCGCAGGGGCTCGGGGCAGACGAAGTTTTCGAGCCACGGCTCAGCCGACACGCCAAGAAGGCGGCCCACGTAAAGGGCATATTGGGCTGCCGGGACATGGTCCGGGCAGACGCGTGTCAGCCCGGCCAGGAACTCGCCGACCTCCTCGGCATCGTGCTTGAGATCCAGGCCGGTGATGAGGTCGTAGGTCTCCTTTTCGCGCATGTGCCGGGCCACAAGGTCCATGCGTTGCCTGACCTGGGGATTGCCGGTGAGCCGGACCGCGGCCTCCAGCAGCCCAAGTCGGAAGGGCCGATGCTGCAATGCCTTGTCCAGCAGGTAGAGCAGGGCCTTTTGCGCGGTCTCGTTTCCGGCCGCATCAGGATCGTTGGCCAGCCGCTCGATGAAGCAGAAGCACACGGACTCGTCCAGGAGAAAGCTGTGGAGGTGGTTGCGGACGTAGAGGAGCACCTCGTCAAGAGACAGTTCCCTGAGCTGGGCGGACATTCCGTACTGGAAGGTTTGCAGATAGCGTTCGTTCATGGCGGGCCTTTGGCGTGTCTGGTGAGAGTGGCAATTGATAATGCCATGAGCTATGACACAGCCGACGTGTGCATGACAAGGGCCGGTTTGATTCCCCGGCCGGTCATTGCGGAGTCAACTATAGAGAAAGTTTAGAGTTTTTGCGGCGAAAAACATGGGCGACCAAATTGGTTTTCTGCGGAAAATCGGATGGTTAGCCTGTTGGTTCTCGTGGTATGGACAGAGGGCTGGGGGTGAGCGTACCCTTTTTTCATTAATTCATTAAGCTAAAGGAAAAACGGGCCGATAAGGGGAATGAGCCTAAGGCCCGGATTCATTGAGAGATATGATGGACAGATCAAGGGAGTTGGCCAGGGCGGCTGCCCGGGTTCGCGAGGAGCTGGCCCAGGCGGCGCAGCGGGCCGGGCGCGACCCCGGCCAGGTGACCCTGGTGGCGGTCTCCAAATTCCATCCGGCCGGGGACATTCGCGCCCTGGCCGAGGCCGGGCAGGCTGATTTCGGGGAGAACTACGTGCAGGAGGCCCTGGCCAAGCGCGAGGAGCTGGCTGACTTGGCCCTTCGGTGGCATTTCATCGGCGGGCTGCAGACCAACAAGGCGCGTTTCGTGGCCGGAAACTTCGCCCTGGTGCATAGCGTGGACTCCATGAAGCTGGCCCGGGCGCTGGACGGCAGGGCTTCGGGGCTGGGGGTTGTCCAGGACATCCTCATCCAGGTGAATGTCGCCGGAGAGGAGCAGAAATCCGGGGTGGACGAGGCCGGACTGCCGGAGCTGGCCGAGGCGGTCGAGGCCATGCCTGGGCTGCGTTTGACCGGGCTGATGACCCTGCCGCCCTTTTTCGACGACCCGGAGCGGGCCAGGCCGGTGTTTGCCCGGCTGAGGCGTCTGCGCGACGGGCTGGAAGGGCGCCTTGGCCGCCCGCTGCCCCACCTCTCCATGGGCATGACCGGCGACTTTGCGGCCGCCGTGGAGGAGGGGGCGACCGTGGTTCGCATCGGCACGAGGATTTTCGGGGCGCGTGCGCCCAGGCAATAACGAGGCAAGGCAAAAGGGCAGGGTATGGATCTCGGAACCGTCATCGGCATCGTTCTCTCCTTCGGTCTGGTCTGCTCGGCCATTTTGACCGGATCGAGCCTGATCATCTTCATTTCGGTGCCGTCGTTCCTCATCGTCATGGGCGGCACCCTGGGCGCGGCCCTGGTCAACTATCCCATCAGCTACGTCATCGGGCTGGTGGGCGTGGTCAAGAACACCTTCTTTTCGAGCATGGAGACACCCCAGGAGATCATCGACCGATTCAAGGACTACGCCAATCGCGCCCGCCGCGAGGGAATTCTCTCGCTGGAGCCCCTGATCAAGGAGATCGATGACGAATACATGCGCAAGGGGCTGCAGCTGACCGTGGACGGCCTGGAGCCCCAGACCATCCAGGAAATTCTGGAAACCGAGATATCCTACCTGAGCGAGCGCCACGCCACGGGTGCGGATGTGGTGGCCGTGCTGGGCACCCTGGCCCCGGCCATGGGCATGATCGGCACGGTCATCGGCCTGGTGCAGATGCTCCAGACCATGAGCGATCCGTCCACCATCGGCCCGGCCATGGCCGTGGCCCTGTTGACCACCCTGTACGGAGCCCTGCTGGCCAACCTCGTCTTCAACCCCATGGCTGGCAAGCTCAAGGCGCGCAGCAAGGAGGAGATTCTGCTGCGGGAGATGATCATGGAGGGCATACTCTCCATCTCCAAGGGCGAGAACCCGCGCATCATCGAGGAAAAGCTCAACAGCTACCTGCCGCCCAAGGACAGGGTCGTGACCGACTAGCGGGCCGCGCCTGCCAGGGAGACCGGGAACATGGCCAGAAAAAAGAAGAAACGGCAGTGCGAGTCCATGGCGCCGTGGATGATCACCTTTTCGGATGTCATGACGTTGATGCTGACATTCTTCGTGCTCCTGGTCTCCATGTCCCACATCGACCCGCGCCGCAAGCTGGTGGCCCTTGGCTCCATCATCGGCACCTTCGGCTGGCACGACGCCAGCTACGAGGTCTACTCGCGCAAGGACACCCGGCGCACCGTGGAGCCCGGCCCCATCGACATCGGCGATCTCGAGCCCCTCAAGGAGCTGCGGTGGGAGAACATCGACGACGACATCAACTTCCGCTCCAATAGATTTGTCCAGATTCTCTCCATCGACGCCAGCCTGCTCTTCGGCCCCGATTCCGTGAGCCTGAGCGCCGAGGGCCGCGCCGTGCTCGACGGATTCATGCCCGTACTCGCCCAGGTGCAGTATCCGCTGCTGCTGGCAGGCCACACCTCCATGCTGCGCGACGAGCTGGGCGCGGACTACCAGCCCGGCGACGACGAGCGCGACCCGGACCTGTCGTGGCGGATGTCCCTTGGCCGGGCCCTGGCCGTCTATCGTCACTTCATCGACAGGGGAATGCGCCCCGAGATGCTCCGGGTCGAGGGGTTTGGCAAGTACATGCCCTATTACACCCAGACCACGGCCGAGAGCCGGGCCAGGAACCGCCGCGTGGACATCGTCCTCGACAAGCGCAACCTTGACGCGGGCGAGCGCATCCAGGCGCTCGGCGGCGAGGTGCGCGTCCCGGTGGAGTCCGTCGATATAGACGGCTTCCGCTTCGACCTGCGCCCCCTGCCCGGGGTGGAGTAGCCATGGCCGGAAAGAAGAAAGAGCCGCCCTGCCCGCCGCTGGCCCTGTGGCTGGTCACCTTTTCCGATCTGGTGACGCTGCTGCTGACTTTTTTCGTGCTCATCCTGACCATGTCGTCCATGGACAACGCCATCCTGACACGGGTGACGCTTCAGACCGCTGACCTGGGCCTGCTCGACAAGCGCGGCTCGGGCCGCGTGGAGGTCAAGGAGCGGCTCATAGTGGACCTGATGGAAAAGCCCTGGGAGGTCATCAACAAGAAGCAGCGCATCAAGGATCTGCTCTTTCCCGACGATGACCTGCCCGAGGAACTGAGCAAGGCGGAGCTGGACCGGAACCTGGAGGTGCTGGCCCGGCCCGATGGCGTGGCCCTGGTTTTTTCCGATCAGCTGCTCTTCGGCCCCGGAGAGTCGCGCCTGAGCCCCCAGGGCCAGCGGCTCATGGATGCGCTGATTCCGCTGCTCATGTATATCTCGGCCCCGGTCAACGTGGCCGGGCACACCGATGTCACTGACGCCGGGATCGATCCCTACGCCCTGTCGGCCGACCGCGCCCTGGCCGTGCTCGATTTTCTCGTGGATTCCGGGGTGCCGCCGCGCCGTCTTTCGCTTTCGGCCTATGGGGGCGATGTCCCGGCCCTGGACGAACGGGGCAGACCGGCGGCCTCGGCCATGAACCGCAGGGTGGAGGTGCTGCTCAAGACCGCCCGGCCTGTGGGCGGATACCAGTAAGCCCGGTCCGGACGCTCTTAACTTTGTCTGGAAAACATCGCGAAACCACGTTATGACAGGCTGACCAAACAGGAAAACCAGAGGTGGCCACCATGGCTGAAGAAGATCTTGTCCAGGAAGGAAAGAAGAGCGGCAAGCTCAAGTGGATCATCATCGCGGTGGCGCTGATCCTCCTCGCGGTGGGCGGGTATTTCGGCTACACCATGTTTTTGGCCCCGTCCGACGAGGCGCGGACAGAAGAGCGAGGCGGTTCGGCCGATCCGCTCCCCGAATCGCTCGAGGGTATCCTCGTGCCGATGCCCACCTTCCTTGTCAATCTGGCCGATCCGCTGGGGCGGCGCTATCTCAAGCTCGGCATCGAGGTCGAGGTGCGCGACAAGAAGGTGGAAAGCGATCTGCTCAGGAACGAGGCCAGGATCAGGGATACCCTGCTCCTGCTCCTTTCGAGCAAGAGCTACGACACGCTCTCCACGATAAAGGCCAAGGTGGAGATGAAGCAGGAGATCGTGGACCGGCTCAACCAGATTCTTGGAAGAGGCACGGTCCTGCGTGTCTACATCACGGAAATGGTCATCCAGTAGCACGTCTCTTGCAGGGCCCTTTGCGGGCCGTCAGGTTTTTTGACGGGCACAACGTATTTCGCGAGGTGACGACATGGCCGATGATCAGGACAAACTGGCACAGGAGTGGGCCGACGCGCTGCTTGAGGGCAACGACGTTCCCGACCCGTCCGAGGCCGCCAGCGCTGATGTGTCCAGCGACGACGAGGCGCTGGCCGACGAGTGGGCGGCCGCCCTGGCCGAGACCACCCAGGAAGAGATCAAGCACGACAAGGAGCAGGCGTTCCTCTCCACGCAGACCCACGACTACGAGTTCAAGGACATGGGCAGCGCGGCCAAGGGCGCCCCTTCCGGCGGCAAGCGCGACCTGGACTTCATTCTCGACATCCCCCTTGAGGTGTCTGCCGAGCTGGGCCGCACCAAGCTGTTGATCAACGAGCTGCTCCAGCTGGGCCAGGGATCGGTGGTGGAGCTGAACAAGCTGGCCGGCGAACCGCTTGAGATATACGTCAACGGCAAGCTCGTGGCCCGCGGCGAGGCCGTGGTCATCAACGAGAAGTTCGGCATCCGGCTCACGGACATCATCAGTCCCATCGAGCGGGTCAAGCAGCTTGGCTAGCGCCGTGGCCCAGGGCAACGCCACATCCGCGCCCATGGCGCTGCCCGTGGTGGACTCGGGAGTCTCCATCCTGACCACCCTGGGCTACCTGTGCCTGTTGCTTGCCGTCATTTTTCTGGCTTTCTACCTGCTCCGGCGCATCGGTTTTCACGGCCTGGGCGGGACCGGGGGCAAGGGGGCGCCCCGCCTGATGAGCCGACTGGTTCTTGGCGCCCGCCAGAGCGTGGCCGTGGTGCGCTTTCGCGGCCGCGATTTTCTGCTGGGCGTGACCGAGGAGCGCATCAGCCTGCTGGCCTCTGAGGACGCCGATGCTGGCCCGGACGAGGCGGACGCGCCTGTCCGCTCTTCGGGCCCTGGGAGTTTTGCGGACCTGCTTGGGAAAAAGATTCGCCCGAATAGGGGAGAGGACGGATGATCGTGGGCAAGGCGCATCGCTTTTTGACGCTTCTGGCCTGTGTGGCGGGCGCCCTGGCGCTGCTGCCCGGTCTGGCCCTGGCCCAGGAGCCGGTCATTCCCAAGCTGACCATGGAGCTGGCCGCCGGGCAGGCCGAGCCGGGCGAAATCTCGACCCTGCTCGAAATCCTCTTTCTGCTCACCGTTCTCAGCATGGCTCCGGCCATCATGCTGACCATGACCTCCTTCACCCGGATCATCATCGTCTTCCACTTTCTGCGTCAGGCCATGGGCACCCAGCAGATGCCGCCCAGCCAGATCATGGCCGGGTTGGCCATTTTCATGACCGTGGTTATCATGATGCCCGTGGGCAAGGCCATCAACGACACGGCGCTCCAGCCCTACCTGGCCGAGGAGATCCGTTTCGACGAGGCCCTTGACCGGGCCCAGGCACCCATTCGCGAGTTCATGTTCAAGCACACCCGCGAAAAGGACCTCTCCATCTTCTACACCATCACCAAGGAAGAGCGGCCCAAGAACCGCGACGAGGTCAGCACCATCATGCTGGTGGCGGCCTTTACCATTTCCGAGCTCAAGACCGGCTTCACCATAGGCTTTCTCATCTACATCCCGTTTCTCATTCTGGACATGGTCGTGGCCTCCATTCTCCTGGCCATGGGCATGATGATGCTGCCGCCGGTCATGATCTCGCTGCCGTTCAAGATATTGCTGTTCGTGCTCGTGGACGGGTGGAGCCTGCTGGTCGGGTCCCTCGTCAACACCTTTCAGTGACCGGGCGCTTCCGCGTTCCCGGGGAGTAGTGCGTCATGACGCCTGAATTTGTGGTCGGTTTCGCCCGACAAGCCATCGAGGTCACGCTGACCATCGCCCTGCCCATGCTCGGGGTGGGCATGGCGGTGGGTATCTTCATATCCGTGCTGCAGGCCGCGACCCAGATCCAGGAGATGACCCTGACCATGGTGCCCAAGATCGTGGCCATCTTCATCACCCTGCTGGTCGCCTTTCCCTGGATCATGGACAAGATGATGACCTACACCACCAATCTTTTCCTCAACCTGCCCAACTACATTCAATAACTCCCCCGCCCGGCCGTTCCGTCTTTGGCCTTGCCCTGGCAGCGGCAGTGGTCATGAAGCGGGGTGACATCGTCGGGGAAAATCCGTATCTTCGCCCTGCGGCGCATTGACCGCGCACCACGAACACGAGAGCAGCCGATGAGCAACACCGCCACCCCGTTGGTGAAGGGCCTGAGCGGCGACAGGCTGCGGGCCGCCATGGACCCGGCCCGGATACCCTTCGCCTCCAGCGCAGACATCCCCCAGCGAAACGTCCACGCCAGATTCCAGCCCAGGGCCATCCAGGCCCTGTCCCTGGCCCTTGAGATCAGGGGCAACGAGCACAATGTCTATGTCTCGGGCGAGCCCAACATGGGCCGCACCTACTTTGTCATGAGTTTTCTCAAGCCCGCTGCGGCCCGTGCCGAAACCCCGTGCGACTGGGTCTACCTCTACAATTTCGAGGATAACGACAGCCCCATCGTCGTGCGGATGCCCGCCGGGCAGGGACGCAAGTTCAAGCAGGCTCAGCACAAGGCCATGGCCCACATCCGCCAGGAGATTCCGGCCCGTTTCGAGAAGGAGGCGTTCCAGAAGAAGCACGAGCGGATGATCAAGAAGTACAACTCCAGGCGCGAGGAACTCTTCAACAGGATGGACGCCACGGCCGAAAAGGAGAGCTTCAGTCTAAGCCTCGACGAGGAGGGCGTGCTGACGCTCTCGCCCATCGTGGACGGCCAGGTGGTCTCGGACAAGGACTTCGAGACCTTGAGCCCGGCCCTGCGCAAGAAGCTCAAGACCAAGGGCGAGGAGCTGCTGGCCAGCGTCAGCGCCATCCTGCGCAAGATCAACCAGAACGAGGCGGACATGCGCCAGTCCGAGGTGGACCTTCAGCGCGAGGCGGCCAAAGCCGTGCTCGACGAGAGTTTTGCCAAGGTCGTGGAGCGGTTCAGGGTTGTGGACGGGCTGCCCGAGTATTTCCAGGCCCTGCAGGACGAGGTGCTCGATAACGTGGACCAGTTCATGCCGCGTGACAACGCCCTGGCCGGGCTCATGCCCGAGGGGGCGCCCGGCGGCGAGGATTTCTTCACCCGCTTCGAGGTCAACCTGTTCGTGGACAACGGCAAGACCAAGGGGGCGCCCGTGGTGGTGGAGGACCACCCCACGGCCTTCAACCTGCTCGGCTCCATCGAGCGCGAGGCCGAGATGGGGGCGCTCTACACCGATTTCACCCTGATCAAGGCCGGGGCCATCCACCGGGCCAACGGCGGATTCCTGGTCCTCAATATCGAGGATCTGCTCTCCAATCCCAATTCCTGGGAGGGGCTGCTGCGCGCCCTGCGTTCCGGCCATTCGCGCATCGAAGATCCTGTGGACCCGGACCAGGTCCGCGCCCGCACCCTGCAGCCCGCCCCCGTGGACCTACGGCTCAAGGTCATCCTCATCGGCACCGAGGAGCATTACGAAATTCTCCTCTACAACGACGACAGGTTCGACAAGTTCTTCAAGCTCAAGGCGCACATGCAGCACGCGGCCACGCGAAACGCCGCCAGCATCCGCAACTATCTGCACGTCATCGGCCAGATCGCTGCCGAGTCGGAGCTGCTCCCCTTCACCCGCGACGCCATGGCCGGGCTTGTGGATTTCGGCTCCCGGCTGGTGGAGGACCAGAAGCGCCTTTCGCTCTACATTCCCCTGCTGCGCGAGCGGATGATCGAGGCTTCGGCCATGGCCCGCATGGCCGGGCGGGGCGAGGTCGGCCCGGCCGATCTCAGGTCGGCCGTGGCCGCCAAGGACTACCGGGTCAACCTCTATGAAGAGGAGTTCATGACCGAGTACGATCGGCAGGTGATCAAGGTGCAGACCAGCGGCCATGCCGTGGGACTGGCCAACGGGTTGTCCGTTACCCAGTTCGGCGATTACGAGATCGGCCTACCCCACCAGATTTCCTGCACCGTGGGCGTGGGCCACGGCGGCATTCTCGACCTGGAGCGCGAGGCCCAGCTGGGCGGCCCCATCCACACCAAGGGCATGATGATCATCAAGTCCTATCTGGTGCGCCTCTTTGCCCAGGACAAGCCCATCGTCCTGACCGGCTCCCTGTGCTTCGAGCAGTCCTACGCGGGCATTGAGGGCGACTCGGCCTCGGGCGCGGAGCTTGCCTCCCTGCTCTCGGCCCTGTCCGGAGCGCCCATCAACCTTTCCTGCGCCTTCACCGGAGCGGTGTCCCAGTCGGGCGCAGTCATGGCCGTGGGCGGGGTCAATCGCAAGATTGAGGGATTCTTCGAGGTCTGCCGCCGTCGTAAGCTCTCCGGGCGTCAGGGAGTCATCCTGCCCGCAGATAACGTGGTCAACCTGATGCTCAAGGACGAGATCGTCCAGGCCGTTGACGAGGGGCGGTTCCACATTTTCCCGGTGCGGACCATCGAGGAGGCCATGTACATCCTCACCGGAATGCGCTGCGGGGTGCGGGGCAGGAACGGCCAGTACCCCACGGGCACCCTGTACCGGCTGGTGGATGCGCGGCTGGCCGAGCTTACCCGCCTTGCCGTGGCCGCCGAGGGCAGAAAATAGAGGAGGCCGCGCCATGTACTGGATAGCCTTTGGCGATGTTCACGAAAGCACCGGGGTGCTGGGCTCGATCCCCGGTCTGGCCCGGGCCAGCGGGGTGATCATTACTGGCGACCTGACCAACCGGGGCGGCCGGGAGTCGGCCGACCGGGTTGTCGGCGCGGTGGCCGACTTCAATCCGCGCATCCTGGCCCTGCCGGGCAACATGGACACCGAGGCGGTGCAGGCCCGGCTCGTGGAGCGGGGCATGGACATCCATCTGCGGGTGAGGGAGCTTGCCCCCGGCCTGGGGCTGATGGGAGTCGGCTATTCCACACCCACGCCCTTTGGCACGCCGGGCGAGGTGGCCGAGGAAACTCTGGCGGGCTGGCTCGACGCCACTCACGCCCAGGCAGCGCATTTCGACGCCTTGATCGTGGCCGTGCACGAGCCGCCTCTGGGCTCAGGCGTGGACCGGCTGGGCAACGGCCAGCATGTGGGCAGCCCCGGCGTGCGGGCCTTCATCGAGCGCACGCGCCCGGCCCTGGTCCTGACCGGCCACATTCACGAGTCCAGGGCCGTGGACCGCATAGGGCACAGCACGGTCATCAATCCGGGCATGCTGGCGGGCGGCGGGTTCGTGCGCATCGAATACCGCGAGGGCGCGCTCTCGGCCGACCTGATGAGCGTCTGATGCGCCATCCGAGGCGGCGGAGGAAGGGGACGGAATGAGCGCCATGGGTTTCATATGGGTGGGCAGGCTCAAGGAGTCCTTTTCCCGTGACGGGTGCGACCTGTACTGGAAGAAGCTGTCGCGGTTCTTCAGGATCGACGAGGCCGTGATCAGGGACGGTCCGGGCAAGCTGCCGCCCGCAGAGCGCAGCCGCAAGGAGGGAGAGGCCATCCTGTCCCGGCTGGCGTCCGGCGATGTGCCGGTCATTCTCGACGAGGGCGGCGACCGGCTCACCTCGCGCCAGTTTGCCGCCTTTGTGGAGAAGTGGACGGACGCCCCCAACCAGCGGCCGGTATTTGTCATCGGCGGCCCCTTCGGCCTGTCGAACGAGGTCAAGGCGGCGGCGCGGGCGAGCATCCGCCTCAGCGACATGACCCTGCCCCACGAACTGGCCCGGCTGATGTTGCTGGAGCAGTTGTACCGGGCCGCCACCATCCTGAAAAACATGCCATACCATCATGATTGACGCAGAGGGACCATGCTGGACATCGACTATCTGAAGCGCGTGGAGAGCTATTTCGCCAGCGGCGACTGTGCCTTTGAATTCGAGCACGGCGAGGAGGAGCGGCGGCTGGCCATCATCGAGTTCCTGGAAACCCTGATGGATCTCGGGGAGCTGGCCGACGTGCTGGCCACCAAGCTCATCTTCAAGGACGCGTATGCCTCGCTGACCAGCGAGGAGGGCGTGGACGCGGCCCTGGAGGCCGAAGGCGGCGCTGCGGCGGAAAATGGGGACAAGGACGGTCCTCAGGGCTGAGGCTCGACCCGTTGCAGCGGCCAGAAATATCGGGTTTTCCCGCCAGCCGGGTAGCTGGCCGCCTCGGCCGGTGACCATCCGGCGGGCAGTTCCGCCTCGGGCGGGGGCGGGGTATTGGCCAGGATGACCACTGTGCCCCAGGGCCTGAGCATGGGCCGCACAAAGGGAAGCAGCTCGCGCCAGGGCATGAAGGCCCGGCTGACGATCAGGTCGGCGGTGGCGTGGTTGCCCCGGAGGGCAAGGCTGTCCAGGACCTCTTCGGCCCGGCCGTGGAAGACGTGGGTTGCGGCCAGCCCGAGCCTGCCCACCGCCGAGCGGAGAAAGGTGGCCCGTTTGTCGCGGCTCTCCACCAGCCAGTATTCCCCCCGAGGCCAGATCGTCCGCAAGGGAATTCCGGGCAGTCCGGCTCCGGCTCCGAGGTCGAGGCATAGCGGGGTGTCGCCCAGCTGAAGCCCATTGAGAAAATCAGCCAGATACAGGCTGTCCACCACCAGGGTGTCAAAGATGGCGGTCCAATCCGCCGGTCCCACCAGATTCATCCTGGCGTTCCATTTGACGAGCTGGCCGAGGTACTGGGCCAGGGACGCGGCCTGGGCCTCGGTCACGGGGCGGCCGAGCCTGCGGGCGGCGGCGGCCACGTCGGCCGGTGTCGGTACGGACTTGGTCATGGGCTGGCAATACGGGGTTTCGATCCGGGAATCCAGAAAATCCTGCGCCGGGGGTCAGACTCCCTTGACGACCACGAGGGTGATGTCGTCGTCCTGGGGTGTGGCCCCGGCAAAGTCGGCCACGGCTGCGAGCAGGGCGCTGACCAGTTGCCGCGCATCCGCGCCCGAGTTGTCGCGCAGGACCTGCCGCACCCGCTCGTGGCCGAACATATCTCCCTGGCGGTTCTGGGCCTCCCACAGGCCGTCGGTGCCTATGAGCATGGTCTGGCCCGGCCCTGGCAGGGGCATGGTTTCCTGGTGAAAGCGCCACTCCCGATCCACGCCCAGCGGGATGTCCCGGCCCCGAAGCTCTCGGAAGCTGTTGTCGGCAGGGTCGTGGAGCAGGGGCGGCTGATGGCCCGCGTTGACCCAGGTGGCCTCCCTGGCCGCAGGATCGAGGACCACGAAGAACAGCGTCATGAACCGGCCCGTGTCGTCGATGTCACGGGTCAGATGGCGGTTGGCGGTGGTGATGTTGCGGGCCGGGGAGCCGGGCGAGGCCGCGCTCTGACGGACCAGGGCGCGCCCGGCGGCCATGAGCAGGGCCGCGCCGATGCCGTGGCCCGACACATCGCCCACGGCCACGGCCACGCGGCCGCAGACCTCGTCGTCGCAGCCGATGTAGTCGAAGAAGTCGCCCCCCGTTTCCTCGGAGAAAACGGCTGCCCCTGCCAGATCAAGGCCGGGCAGTGCCGGAGCCTGATCAGGCAGCAGGTTCTGCTGCACCTCCACGGCGATGCGTAATCCGTCGCGCAGACGTTGGCCGTCGCGCAGACTGGCGATCATGGCGTTGGTATGGGCAGCGATGACGCCCATTTCATCGCAGGTGACGGCGGGCACGTTCCGGGAGAGGTCGCCCCGGCTGACGGCTTCGAGCACAGCGGTCTGGTTGGCGAAAAGCAGACGCAGGTTGCGGGAGTAGGACACGGCCAGGTTGACTATCAGGGCCAGCAGCGCGGCCATGACAAGGAGGATCTCCCCGAGCACGGCAGGACCCAGGAAGGGGAGCGAGGCCGGGCTGAGGCCCTGCTCCGAAAGCCAGCGGATGTCTCCCAGGAGCATGACCAGAAGGACGGCGGCGGCGAGGGAAACCACTGCCGTGGTCACCAGGATGAACTGGCTGGCGATGGACACGACCCGGCATGGAGGGCTCTGCTCGCGGGTAAAGCTTCTGCCTGGCTTGGCCAGGCGGATGGTCTCGCGTTCGCGCTCCAGGGCGAGATCAAGGCTGGCGAACACGCCGATGGCGAATACACCCAGGGCCAGCTTGAGACCGCTTTCCAGGAGGCCGAAGCCAAAGGTCAGCCGCAGGGCAACGGCCGTGACCAAGGCTGCCGCGGCGAACAGGCCAAGGTCCACGACGAGCTGGAGACGGGCCCGTAGCGCCGGGGGGCGTCGGGAAAGCAGCGGGGGCAGGGCCAGGGAGCGCACAAGCATGGCCAGGGCCAGGGGCAACAGCAGGAGCAGCCACAACAGCGGGGCGGCCAGCCCTTCGATGAGCGGGCAGGTCTGCCCGCCGAAGAAGGCGCCGCCCGCCATGGCCAGCAGAAAATATGTCGCCGCCCTTGGGGACATGGCTCCTCCGGGGTTGCCTGATTCGTTGTTCGCGCTCTATCCCTTTGCCAAGCGAGGGTTTCTCGTTTATCCATAAGATACCGCCTACGGGGCGGACAAGTCTTTTTCATGCAAGGGAGTTCTGGCAATGAAGCAACCGATTGCACTGGCGGTTCTGGTTCTGCTGCTTGTCTCCTCGCCGGGGCTGGCCGGGGAGCTGCCCCTCACCCTGGCGGGGTTCACCCTGGGGCGGGACATGGTCCAATACAAGGGCCACTGCCAGGGTCCGGCCCTGGTTGTCCCGGACATTCCCTTTCTGACCGAGAGAAGCCTGACGCCCGACGCCGTACCTGGGATACGCGGCGGCAGCCTGACCCACGGCAACTGCCTGGGCGAGGACAAGCTGCTGCGCATCAAGCTGAAATTCCACGACACCAGTCAGAAGTTCTTCAACAAGCTGGTCAAGGAGTACACGGACCGCTTCGGCAAACCCGACAGCTACCAGGGCGATGCCTTCCGCAACGTCATCGCCTGGCAGTGGGATTTTTCCCAGGGTGGCGAAGCCATGTCCGTGCTGGTCATGTGGAGCCGCGATAAGGAGATGCGGCCGGGCGTGTCCATCAAGATGACCCTGGAATCCGGCGTGGAGGCCGAGTATCAGTGTTTCATGGCCGCGTCGGGCAGGCAGGAGCAGGAGCGGGGCGGGCCTACGGCCATCCGCAGTCTCGACGAATTCATCCCCCGTTAGCATGGCCGAATACCACTGGAACGGCGTGGGCCTGACTGTGCCGGACGAATGGGAGCCCTTGGTTCTTGAGCGGGACGGGCTGACCTTGGGCAGCGGATCGCGCCCCATGTGCGAGCTTAAGTGGCGAACTGTGGCTGGCGGGTTTTCCTTTGAAAAGCATCTCAGGCGGCTGGCAAAAGGGCATCGCGACGCGGCCGTGCGGGCTGTGGCGGACGACGATCCGCCCCTGGTCTGGCGCGAGGCCGTGGAGGGGCTTGAGCGCTCCGGTCTGCGGGTGCGCAGCTTTGTCTGGCAAGCCGGGGGGCATCGCGGCATGGGGGCGGCCCTGCACGGCCCTGGCACCGGACTGGCCGCGTTGGTCCAGTTCTTCATGCACGGCGAGGAAGACAGGGAGGCAGAGGGGCTGGCGGCAGCAGCCCTCGCCGCCTTCCGCGACCACACCGTGCCCTGGGCCGAACGCAGCGATCCGGCCAGCCGGAGGACCGTGCCCTTTTGCATGTTCGGTCTGCGCGGCAGGGTTCCGGCATCCTTTGGTCTGGACAGCTTTTCCTTCCGACCCGGACATTACCGTGTGCGTTACTGGCGGCCGCGTCGCCCGGACTCCGGCAATGGCAGGCCGACGCCAAGGGGCTCGGGAACACGGCTGACCTTTGAGCGCTTCGCTCCGGCCAGCGTCCTGCTCAAGGGGCGCGGGCTGGACGGGTGGGCAGCGGAGGCCCTGGCCGATCCGCCTCCCGTGGGAGCGGTCTCCATCGGTCGGGACGGGGAGGCTGTCTGGTCGTGCGTGGCCGCCACCTCTGTGGCGCGAAGGCTCCTGCGTCGCGAGAACCATGCCCGGGGCCGGGTCTGGCTGCCGGCGGGTACCAATCACATTCTGGCCGTCACCGCCACGGGCGCGGTGCCGATGCCTGACGCGCCGTTTGCGGCCGCGGTCCAATCCTATGAGCTGGTTTAAGAAACGCGCACCTCATCCGGTCATTCCCCGCGCCCAGGCCCTGAACATGGTCCCGGTGCGCAGCACCGAGGTTCGGGCCGAGACAACCGCCGAGGGCGTGGTGCGCCTGTCCTACCCCCTGGCTGTCAAGCCGTGGTTCGGGCGGTTGGCCGACAGGGTCGGCCTGTGGGACGGGCGGCCCATGATCAAGCGGCTCGAGCTTGACGAGATGGGCGGCTTTGTCTGGGAGCGTATCGACGGCGAGCGGTCGGTGCGGCGCATTGCCGAGGAATTCGCCGCCCATTACGGCCTGCAGGCCCGCGAGGCCGAGCTTGGCGTCACGGCCTTTATCAAGGACATCGGCCAGCGGGGTCTGCTCGGCCTCAGGGAGCCTGTGTGAGAGGGCTTGAGGCCGGTCAGCGGGTCCGCTTCGCGTCGATGCCGTCGATTTCGGCGCGTACGGCGAGCATGTCTTCCAGTACCACAAGGTAGGGCGCAGCGCGGCGTCGGTGGCTTTCGAGCCCGGCCAGACGGCGGAACTCGCGGCTGGCCCGTTCCCATTCGCGTTTTTCCCAGGCGCACAGGGCGATGAAGAACCGCGCCTCCGGGTTGTCCGCGCTCTCCAGGATGCGGCGAAACGCCGCCTCGGCCGCCTCGAATTTCCGGTGGCGGTAAAGGGCCTTGCCCGCCTCCAGGGCGGCGGTCGGGTTGCTCCTGTGGTGCTCGAGGAGGGTCACGGCCTGTGCGGTCCTGCCCGCTGAGGCCAGCAGGGCCGCCACCTTGATGGCCTCCTCGGGCGTCGGGTTCTGGCCGTAGGTGCGCGTCAGGGTCGCGGCGGCCAGCAGGGGGGCACCCTGGTAGGCATAGAGGTTGGCCAGCCGTTCCACCTCCTGGCGCGTGGGTGCGGCGAGGCTGTGGGCGATCTCCAGGGCTGCGCTCGCCTTGGCGTACTCTTCGCGGTCCAGGTGCAGCCGTGCCAGCACCTTCCAATACTCGCCTTCGTCGGGGTGGTCGTTGAGAAAGCGAAGCACCATGGCCTCGGCCTGGGCCGGGCGTTTTGCTTCTATCAGGGCGTGGATGGTCAACTGGACCCATTGTTTGCGTGGCTTGGCCTCCTGGTTGAGAAGGGAGGTGAGCACTCTGGCCGCTGCCTGGAAGTCCTCGCCGAGGTAGTAGGCGCTTCCTGCCTGGAAGAGCAGGTCCGGCGCTGGTTTTTCCTGCAGGGAATGGGCCTTTTCGAAGAACCCTCCCGCCTCGGCATGTCGTTCAAGTTCATACAGGACCACTCCGGTGTTCAGGCACAGGTACTGATTGTCCGGGTGCGCGGTGTGGCCGGTTTTGAAAGCCGCCAGGGCTTCGGTTTTCTTGCCGCTCTGGTGCAGTGCGCCGCCGAGCACGAGGTACACCTCGGCGTCCACATTGCCCTGGGCGGTGTCCATGTATTCCCTGAGCAGCTTCACGGCTTCGGTGAATTGTTTTTCATCCATGAGCCGATGGGCCGCGTGCAGCGCCTGACGGGCCTGGGGCGGGATGGCGGCACGGGCAGGCCCGCTGAACAGCGCGATGGCAAAGAGGCTCAGTAGCAGGGCGGGAACAAGGGAGAGAGAGCGTGGCGAATTCATCGGGTCAACTCGAAGGTGAAGGGGAGCAGGACCCAGGTGTCCACGGCGCGGCCCTGGTAGCGTCCGGGCTGGAACTTCCAGCGTTTGGCGGCGGCCAGGGCGGCTTTGTCAAAGACGCCCGGAGGATTGGTCGAGTGGATGGTCACGTTGGTGGGCTCGCCCTGGCTGGTGACCAGCATACGCACCACCACCTCGCCCTCGATGCGGCTGCGCTGCGCCGTGTACGGATACTCGGGCGGAACGCTGCGCAGGGGATGGGGCACCTCGTCCACCTCGTCCATGGAGAAGCCGACGCCGCCCAGGTCCATGTCGGGAATGGCGATGCCACCGCCCAGTCCGGGATGCAGGTCCGCGCTGAAGCTCGGCAGAGAGACGGACATCTGGGGTTTGTTGGCCTGGGTTTTTGATCTCTGGGATACCGTCTTTGGCAGTTTCTCCGGGGGCTTCGTCTCTTCGAGCTTCTTGGGCTTGGGCGGCTCCGGCGGAGTGTCGGCGCGGGGAACGGCGAGACGGATGGCTCCGGTGATTTCGGAGTGGGTGGCGGGCTGGCGGCCGTCGTTGAGCAACAGCACGCCCACATAGGCCAGCCCGGCGATCATGACCGCAGCCATGCAGGCGGCGGCGAATTCACGCGAGTCGCCAGTCCTGCGGAGCATTACTGCCGCCTCGCCGCGATGCTGATGTTGCGCACCCCTGCCAGTCGGCACTGGTCCAGCACCTGGACCGCCGCTCCGGTGGAGCTGTCCCTGTCTGCCACGATGACCACTGATCCGTCGGGGGTCTCGGCCAGGAAGCGCTCCATGTAGGCGCGCACCGAGCGGATGTCCAGGGGGCGCCCTTCGACGAATATCCTGCCTTCGGCGGTCAGGCCGAGGATGACGTTGGCCTTTTCCATGGTCTCGGCCGACTGGGCCGAGGGGCGCTGGACCTCAACGCCCGCTTCGCGCACGAAGCTGGTAGTGACCACGAAGAAGATGAGCAGAATGAAGACGATATCAATGAGCGGGGTCATGTTGATGTCGCTTCGGCGCGAGCGCCTGCCTCGGGTGTACCGGATGCTTCTCATGGGGCTACTCCGTGCGGGCCAGCAGGCGGATGCAGAAGAGTTCCATGCGGTCTCCGAGCTTCTGGGCGCGTCGCATGAGCAGGCAGCCCAGCACCAGTCCGGGCACGGCCACCACAAGTCCGCTCTGGGTGGTGATCAGCGCCGCCGAGATGCCGGAGGCCAGGGCGCGGGCGTTGCCCGTGCCGAACTGGGCGATGGCTTCAAAGGTGGTGATCATTCCCGACACCGTGCCGAGCAGGCCCAGCAGGGGGGCAATGACGGCCACCAGGATGATGGTGCCGATGTGCCGTCGGGCCATGTCCGCCTGTTTGGCGCGCAGGGCGGCGAGCATCTTGCGGTTGAGGTCCGGGTCGTCGCAGCGCTCGCGCATGAATTGGCAGAGGATATCCCACTGCCATCGGGCCAGTCTGCTTCCGTCGCCGTTGGCAAAGGCCTCCAGGCACTGCTCGGGGGTGGCCTCGCGCAGCCGCTCGCGCAGGAAGCGGATGAGCTTGGCGATGGCCAGGGTCCACATGAGCAGCGAGAGGATGGTCAGGGGGACCATGGTGGACCCGCCTACCTGAAAGTGGTTGATTGCCAGTTCCATCAGGTCATGCTGCGGCATTGAGTTCCTCCGGCTTTATGATCTGTCCCTTCTTCATGAGGGCCACGGCCAGGCCGGTGCCCTTTTCCTCCATGTCGCCGACGATGGCGTCCACGCGGCGTTCAAGGATATGGTGCAGGATGATGATGGGCACGGCCACGGCCAGCCCGAGCTGGGTGGTGACCAGGGCCTCGGAGATGCCGCCGGACATCATGCGCGGGTCGCCAGTGCCGTGCACGGTGATGATCTGGAAGGTGTTGATCATGCCGGTGACCGTGCCGAGCAGACCAAGCAGCGGAGCCACTGCGGCCAGCACGTTGAGGGTGGGCAGAAAGCGCTCCAGGGCCGGCAGTTCCTTGAGCAGTCCCTCCTGGTAGGCGTTCTCCACGACTTCCTTGGTGTTGCCCATGTATTTGAGCGTGTGGTCGATGATGCGGCAAGTGGGGAATTGCGAGCGCTCGCGGCAGAAATCGCGGCACTGCTTCCATTCGCCCGCATTCACCAGGCCAAGGATGGTCTTCATGTTGCGGTCCGAGTTGCCCCTGACCCGGCTGAGGAAATAGAAGCGCTCGGCCACCAGCCCGAGGGCCACCACGCCCACCAGGATGATGGGCCAGACCAGCAGGCCGCCGCTGGCGAGCCATTCGCCGATGCCGCGCTGCTGCTGCTTGAGGCGGGCCAGTGCCGCTCCGTTGGAGATGTCGAGGGGAAAGGTATCGGCCTTGCCGTCGAAAAAGGCGTTCATCTCCCTTGAGAGGGACCAGCCCGGGGTGCCCTGGGCAGCCACGAGGTCGCCTCCGGCGGGCCGCAGAAAGCCGAGAGAGCCGTCGCTCAGGCGGTATGCCTGGGTGAAGGTGCCTATCCTGACCATTTCCCCGGACTGCTCAAGGCCGTCGGTGCCGATGAAGGTGCCGGTGCGGCGCACGATCTCGCCGGACGACTGCATCTCGTCGAGGTACAGGGTCAGCAGGTTGCGGATGCCCTGGAGCCCGGCGAACCTGTCGGGCTGGAGAATGTCGTCAAGCATGGGCGCACGCTCGGGTTGCTCTGGCGTGGTCAGGCTCTCGTGAAAGGCGTCCCGCGCCTGCTTGGCAGAGGTGCGGATGGCCCCGTCAATGGTTCTGATTTCGTGGGCCTGGGCGGCAAGCTCCTCTTCCAGGGCGGCCTCTCGGGCAAGGAGGGTCTCGTATTCGGCCTTGAGGGCGTCGAACTCCCGCTGCCTGGTGTCGATGCCCCGTTGCAGGGCGGCCCGTTCGCCGGTCAGCTCCTGGCGCTCCCGTGCAATGATGTCCAGTGTCTCGCGGGCGTTTTCCCGTGTGGCCTGGGCGACCTCGGTGGCGGCCCTGGCCGCACGGCTCCAGTCCTGTCCATGGGCGGCTGTCGCCAGGGATGCCATGAGTGTCAGGGCGAGAATCAGGCGGTTCATCGGGCACCTCCCACGGGCAGGACGAGCAATTCGACCGCCCGCTTGCGTTCGGCCATGTCCCTGGCCCGGCTCAGGGTTTTCGCGTACTGGGCGTCAAGGGGAGTCCACGCCTGGGACGCTCTGTCCCATGCGCCGGAGCGCTGCCCGTCGCCCGTCTGGTAGAAGAGAGCCGTTCGGCCCAGGCGGAAGACGGTAACCAGGGTGGGCTGGCCGTCAATGTTTAGCTCCTGGGTCGAGGTGCTCACGGTGCGGCCGTATTCCGCTTCCACCAGCAGGGCCTCGAAGACGCGGCGGAGCTTTTCGCTCAGTTCCAGCCGGTAGTCGTCCAGGGATTCCCGCAGGAACGCGATCCGGTCCCGGCGCTCCTCCTGCAGGAAGGGAAGGTCCGTGTCCACAAAGTGTTCGAGGCTCTCGACCACGGTCTCCAGGAAGGGCTCAAGCTCCATGCGGATGCGTTTTGCCTCCTCCTTGCGCCGCTCCAGTTCGGCAATGACATCGTGCTGCCGACGCACATACCGGGCATACTTCTCGTTCTGGAAATCAAGCCACGCCTCCAGGGCCTTCATGTCCCTGATCTCGGCGGCCAGGATTTCCTTGCTGTCTTCCCACTCGCGGAAGCTGCGCTGGGCCGAGGTCTCGGCAGATACCGCGGCCACGACGTTTCCGTGCACGTCCACCGCCGTGGCCGCGGCCGTGACCTGCGCTGACAGGATCAACAATACGGCCAGAAAGGCCGGGAACTTTTTGGTCATTCAGACACTCCTTGTGCGAACGCTCGATAACGACACAAATCCCCTTCCGCATGACGAAAACCGGCAGCGGCGACAGGGCTGGGCCGTCGGGCTTCAGGGCGTGGCGCCCATGAAGATTTTGATTTTCATTATCGCCTTAGGGCGTCTTTGTCCAGTGTTGTTTTGGAGATAATGAAGAAATTGTGGGCGTCCCTCCGACAAGAGGCGAATCGGACGGACGCCCGGGCTGTTCGCCCTTCAGGTGGAGCGGTTTTCCTTGCCTGCGAAACGCGGTCGGGGCAGCCGGTCAGATGCCGGCTCCCCGGGCCTTGTGTCCCGGTCCGGCGTCCACCTCCACCTCGTAGGGCACCTCGGGCCTCTCGAAGGTGCAGGTGCCGAAGTCGTCGGTTCTTCCCTGCCAGAGCAGGCTGCCGTCCGCCTTGTCGTAGATCTTAACCGTGGTCCTTGAGGCCAGTGCTCCGTTGGAAAAGAGCCCTTCAAGCTCCACCATGCCGTCACCCGCGTCGTGCAGGGTGAAGTAGAGGGTGTGGGCGTGGGCCTGCCAGCAAAGGGCCAGGACGAATAGCGGGGTCAAAACGAGGAGCGCCAGGGGGGTGGTTCTTGCTGTCATGGTATCTTCTCCGGTGGTTGCGGTTGAATTTGGCGGTGCGTGCGGAGCCGGTCACGAGGGGTCTGCAGTGGACCCGGCCACAAGGGGCCATTGGGCTCTGTGCACCTTTCCGTCCCATGAGGTGATTTCCACCCACAGCTCGGCCTCTTCCATGTTCTCGGGCAGTTGCAGCGGGGCAAAGGCGAGTTTTTCGGCTCCCATGACCCGGACGCCCCTCCCGCTTGATCCCCTGGCCCCGGTGATGCCGATGAGGATGGACCGGGCGTCCCGGTAGTGCCCGTCGGCGAAGGTCGGGAAGGCCATGACCCTGCCGCCCGGGTGCAGAAGCTCCGGCGACGGGGCGCGCATGTCCGGCGTGAGCCGCAGGGCGACGTGGAATACGCCTGTGCTGGCGGGCGCGTAGGTCAGGGTCGGCGGGGGAGCGCCCCGTCCGCCCATGGTGGTGGCGAGAACGATTCCCGCGGCTGCGCCGACGAGGATCAGCACATTGACATACTTGAACACGCCCATGGCCCCTCCCCACGGCCTGACCCAGCGCCATGCCCTGCGCCAGCCCAGGTCGGCGGCGGCCCGGCGTGTGCGGCCAAGGAAGATGAGCAGACCCGAGATGGACAGAAAGCAGGCCCCCGCGCCAAGGAGGAACCAGAGCAGTTTCATGAACATCCTGGCCCCCCAAGGCGCCCGCATGGGCAGCAGTTCGCCATGGTGCAGCTGGCTTATGCCCTGGAACAGGAAGTGCCCCAGGGAGAGGTCTTCAGACAGGAACGCCGCCATGATCTCGCCGCTGAATGGGTTGACCGCCACGGCGTTGGGTTCCGGGCCGAGCAGATATTCCCCCCGCTCGCCATGCACCACAAAGGGCATGTTGATGTTGGCTGGCGGCATCAGCCCGGTCACGACCATGTCGGGATAGGCGGCCAGGACCGTGTCCACGATCTCGACTCCGCTCAGGGGCGTCGGGGTATGCGGTCCAAGGGCTTCGAGGTCTGCCTGTTCCAGGCTGGGCGGGGCGGGTTGCGTCTTGACCACGTTGGGCACCAGCTCAAGGTGGGCCAGAGGGAAGTTGTAGAAGTACCAGGTTCCGCTCAGGGCGATGATCAGCAGGAAGGGCAGCGACCATAGGGCGATGAGCTTGTGCAGGTCGCCAAGGAGGATGCGCTGCCCGCGGTCCTGGCGGGGCCGCTTGAGAAAGCCCCGCCAGAATCGCCGGTAGGCGAAGAGTCCGGCAACAATGGCAACCAGCATGACCACGCCGCTGAAGTTGACCACGTAGAATCCGTACACGCCCTGGAAGAGCACCGCGTGCAGACGCATGAGGAAGTGCTGCACCGTCATGCGCGGTTGCTCGCCGAGGATGCTTCCGGTGTAGGGGTCAACGGAGACGTTGCGGCGCTGGTTGCCCGGGAGGATCACAGTGGTCGAGGCCGGGGCGTACCGCTGGTGGACGGCCGTGTCCATGTGGGTGATGCCCAGGCCGGGATACTCCCTGGCCACCGCGTCGTACAGGGCTCCGGGGTTGATCTTTGCCGCGTCCGGGCCGGGCGGCACGGTCCGCATGGTCGGGAAGACGAGCTGGTCCACCTCCGGGGCGAACACGGCAAGGGTTCCCGTGACAAGAACCAGGGTGAGCAGCATGGTGAACCACAGGCCCGCCGCTGAGTGGACGAGGTGGGCGATGCGGGCCATGGTCTTTCCGCCGCGGGGCGGGGAGGTGTTGGTTGCGGTCATGGGATATCCTTAGAACTCGTATTTGACGCCCACGCCGAACTCGCGGGGATTGCCCACGATGGCCCGTCCGATCTGGAGTTCGCTGACGGTGTAGAACTTGTCGAAGACATTGTTGACGTAGCCGTAGAGCGTGAACGAGGCGAGGTTGTAGCTGGCCTGCAGGTCCACCACGGTGTAGTCGCCGGCCGAGAGGCTGTCCCTGGTGTCCTCGCTCTTGTATTTGCCCACGTACCGGGCGCGGCCGCCCAGGCGGAGACCGTCGATGATTTCGTAGTCCGCTCCCAGGGACAGGGTGATGTCGGGCGAACGCATGAAGGACGCACCCTCGGCATTGATGCCGCCCGCTTTGGTGAACTTGTCGATCTTGGTCTTGAGCAGACCCAGGCCGCCGAAGAGGCGCAGGGAGTCGGTGGCCAGGTAGTCGGCGCTCAGTTCAAGGCCGTAGCTGTGGGCCTCCTCCGCGTTGGCGATGCCATAAATTACACTGCCAAAGGCCACGCCCGCCTGGTAGTTGAGCTGGTAGTCCTCGTACCGGGCATAGAAGAGGTTGGCGTTGAGCTGGAGACGGTCGTCAAGCATCCTGGTGCGGGCGAACAGCTCGTAGTTCCAGACGGTTTCCTCGTCAAAGGTGTTGAGGGTGCCGTCGGACCAGAGGACAGTGACGCCGCCGGGGTTGAACCCGCGGGAGACCATGGCCCCGATGCGCAGATCGTCGGTCACGTCGTAGCCGAGGACGGCCTTGGGCAGCAGGGCGTTGAAGGTCTTGTCGTAGTCGAAGTCGACGTTGTAGAGCGACCCGCCCGTGGTCAAGCCGGTGCGGTGCTGCCGGTCGCTCTCAAAGCGCAGACCCAGGGTCAGGTCGAGCCGGTCCGTGATGTCGTAGGTGGCTTCGGTGAACAGGCCGACACCTGTTTGCAGGTCCTTGAAGGAGCCCACTCCGGCGATGCTGTAGTTGAGATACTCGTCGGCGTAGGAGCGCTGGAGAAAGACACCCGCAAGGCCGGACAGCCCGGAATCCTCGGCCTGCCAGCGCATGATGGTTTCGTTGGAAAGCTCGCCCTTGTCCGTTGTCGCGGTTCCCGCGTTTTCCATGTCCACATACCGTCTGCTGGAGACGGCGGCGTAGGAGAGCCGGTTGCTGACCTCCACGGCATCGGAGAACTCGTAGCTCACGTCGTGGATGCCCGCGTTGGAGATGACATGCCAGGAAGGCAGGTTGACAGAGATGGATTTAAGATCCTTGTAGGGTTTTTTGACATATTCCGCTTGCGGTCCCTCGTTGTGCACCCTTGTGAGGGTGAGTTTCATTTTCATTTCCGGGACGGCGGAAGGTTCCCACAGCAGTTTTCCGCGCACAGTTCCGTTGAGGATGGTATTGGGGTCCGGGCCGTAGTCGTCGGTGGGCTGGATGTCCACAAAGCTGTCGCGCCGACGCATGTCGCCGGAGACGATGAAGGCCAGCTCCTCGTCCACGACGGGGCCGGAGAGGCTGGCCGAAAGGCGGCCGGATCGATAGTCGCCCACCTCGGCCTGGGCCTTGGCCTTGTGCTCGAAGGTGGGGTCGGCCGTGACCACGTGGATGGCGCCCGCGATGGAGTTCACGCCCTGAGAGGTGGTCTGGGGGCCGCGAAAGACCTCGACGCGGTCCACGTCCCAGACGGAAGTGGCGCCAAAAATGAATTCGTTGAAGCTGACAGGCCTGCCGTCCACAGTGATGGTCGCCCGGGGACGGGACCCGCCAAAGAAGGCGTACACGCCGCCCAGGGGGCCGCCCGCCTTGATGCCTCGGATGGTGGGGCCTTCGTTGCTCTTGCCGCCCAGGTCCACGTTGGGGGTGTACTGGAGGAGGTCGCTGACTTCCTTGAAGGCGGGGGTGTTGTCGATGTCCCTGCCGCTGACGACCGAGGCGGAGGAGGCGGTGTCGTACAGGGTTCGCTCGGCGCGCTCGCCAGTGACGATGACTGGAGCAAGGCGCAGACCCGAGCCAGTGTCCATGCCAGTGGCCGGTTCGGAGTCGGCGTCGGCCTCCCGGGCGGCGCTGTCAACGATGACAATGGCGTTGTTGGCGGAGCGCCGGGCCGCGAGGTTTGAGCCGTGCAGCAGGCGCGAGACCACTTCGTCGGCGGTGAACCGGCCGGTCACGGCCGGGGCCATGCGGTCGCGTACCATGTCGCCGGGGGCCACCACGGTCACGCCAAAGGCTTGTCCCGTGGCCGTCAGGGCCTGCTGCAGGGGCTGGGCCGGAAAGTCGATGTCGCGTACGTCTCCCTGGGCCAGGGCCGCCGGGGTCATGATCAGCAGTGACAGCGCCAGGGTCGCGGCCGTGAGCGCTGTGCGGCATGTTGCGGAAAGAATCTGTTTCACCACGTCAATGTCCTCCTCAGAACGAATGGGTGCGCAGGAATGGGGTGCGTCGGCAGGCCGCAGCGTGAAGTCCCGGACGCGACAAGCGTTGCGGGGCGTTGCGTACAGGCTCTGGGGCCGACTTTGGTGAGCGGAGTTTACTATCCCTCTACGAGATAAGACGCCTGAGGGGGGCTGGACGTAACCGCGATACGAAAAAAAAAGGGGTGAGTTGTCAGGGGGCGCTGCGTAGCTCGATGTCCGGGCCGACATGGGCCAGCCGGACGGGAAGCGCCTCGGTCAGGGTTGCGAGTATGCCCTGGATATCGTTGCCGTGGAAGGTGGCGGTGAGCCGGATGCGTCCTACGGACTCGTCCCGGATGCGGATGGAGCGGCGCTGATAGCGGTTCAAGTCCGCCACGATTTCGGCCAGAGGGGCATCGATGTAGACCAGCATGTTGTGGCGCCAGGGGGCCACGTCCTCGGCCCGGACCGATTCGACACGGACCGGCGCGTCGGCTTCCAGGGAGAGGCGCTCGCCCGCCGTCAGGACGCGGGAGATGCCGGATGTCGTGGCGGAATCGCCTGTCTGGTATTGAGCGGAGGCGTCCGGGTCGGCCAGCTGGGGGGAGGAGACGCTGACCACGCCGCTGGTCACGGCCACACGGGCTCCGAGCTCGCTGCGTCGGATGTCGAAGGCCGTACCGTGCACCGTGATCCGCAGGTCGCCGGATTCGACGACAAAGGGCCTGGACGTGTCTCGCTCCACCTCGAAAAACGCCTCACCCTCGCTCATCCGTACAAGTCTGCCGTGGCTGTCCATGGTCGCGGCGATGGAGGTGTTCGCGCCCAGGGTGACGCTGCTGCCGTCGTCGAGGCGCACGGTCCGCACTTCGCCGATGCGCGTGGCGTGGGCAGCCTCCCGGACCGGGGCAACACCGGGATCAACCGTGAGGTGAGAGATGGCGAAAACAAGCAGACCGCAGATCACGGCAACGCTGCCCACGGCCATGGGCTGCCTGCACTGCATACATTCGCGAATCCGGCATACCGCTCCGCGCATCGCCGCCCGAGCCCTTTCGCGCCACGACGGGTGGAAGAACGCCGGGTCCAACTGCTCGCGCCCGAGACCGCCCAGCTCGTGCCAGAACCTCCGGGCGCGGTCAAAGGCCTCCCTGTGGGAGGGGTCCGCCTCAAGCCAGGCTGCCAGGGCGCGGCTGTCCGCCTCGGAGACGTGGGCCTCGTCCAGGGTCGCGCACCACTCAAAGGCGGTTGTCATGATGTCGGTGCCGGGTTTAGCCATCTCGTTCTTCCGGGTTGGGGGTGTCCTCGCCCAGGGCCGCGTAGATGTCGGCTGCGGCCCTGGCCACATGCTTGCTGACAGCGGGTCTTGAGACACCCAGGGTCTCGGATGCCTCGGCGTGGCTCAAGCCCTCTATCCTGGTCAGGATGAAGGCCCTGCGGCGCTGCTCGGGCATGGCTCGCAGACAGGACACGGCGATGGCCACCTGCTCTTTGCCCGACAGGATGCGCTCGGGGGTCAGGGAGTGGTCGTCCTCCTGACCCAGCGCCTGCCGCGACTCAATGAGATACCGCTGGGCCACCCGCCTGGAGCGGAGGTCCGAGAGCGCCATGTTGCGGGCCGTGCGCCAGAGAAAGGCACGGATATTGTCCACCGTGCCCGGCTTCTTGTGCGCGGCCATGCGTTCGAAAGCGTTGTGGGCGATTTCCTCGGCCTGGTGCGGGCAGGAGCGGAAGTGCGCTCGCAGGTAGCCCACCAGGGAGTCGAAACACCCGTCGTACAGCTTTCGCAGGGAATCGTTGTAGCCGATGCAGAGAGCCTCTGCATCCCTTTTCTTTGTTCTGTCCAAGGATACCGCCATATCTGGGACTGTGTGAAAATGAGTTTCAATATCGGATAGTGGCGGGGCAAGAAAAAGTCAATGGGGAGTTTCAGGCGGGGAGGGTGGCTGTGCTTCCGGGCAAGACGGAGGGGGGAAGGGCCATGCGTTGCGCCGCCAACTTTGGCTTGACCTGTAGCGGGTTCGGGACTAGGCAACCCCCATGAACGAAACGCTCTGGATCGCCTTTGCCCTTGTGGACCTGTGCATGGTTCTGGTGGTGTACCGGCTGTTCGGCCGGGTGGGCCTGTTCGGCCTCATCGTCTTCAACCTGCTGCTGTGCAACATCCAGGTGCTCAAGACCGTGGAGCTTTTCGGCCTGACCACCACCCTGGGCAACGTGCTCTACGCCAGCGTCTTCCTGGCCACGGACCTGCTCAGCGAGTTCCACGGCAAGAAGGAGGCGCGAAAGGGCGTGCTGCTTGGCTTTGTGGCCCTGGTCATGATGGTGGCCTACATGCAGATCGCCCTGCTCTTCCAGCCTGCGGCCGATGATTTCGCCCAGCCGCATCTGGCCGCGCTCTTCGGCTTCATGCCGCGCATCGCCCTGGCCAGCATGGCCGCCTACCTCGTCTCGCAGATGCACGATGTCTGGGCCTTCCACGCCATTCGCGAGCGCACGGGCGGACGCATGTTGTGGCTGCGCAACAACGCCTCCACCGTGGTCAGCCAGCTCCTTGACTCGGCCATCTTCTGCTTCATCGCCTTCTGGGGGGTGTTCCCGCTCAACGTGTTCCTTGAGATCATGCTCTCCACCTACATCATCAAGGTGGCCGTGGCAGCCCTGGACACCCCGTTCATCTATCTGGCACGGCGCATGTTCCGGCGCGGGGCGGGCGACGCCGACCGGCTCGAAGACGCGGGCCGAGCCGACGGGACCGCCTGGCAGGCCGCGCACAAGCACTGACCCCCGGCCGGAACGGGCCAAAACGTGACAACGCTTCGGGGCGGGCCGTCAGGTCCGCCTCTTCTCATGTGCAGGATACCATGATGACACTTCTCGTTTATGCCCTTGCCTGGCTGCCCATGCTCGGCCTTGCCGTGATCAACGGCGTGATCCGCGAGACGGTCTACGGGCCGTATCTGCCCGAGCTTGCCGCGCACCAGCTTTCGAGCCTGACGGCCGTGTTTCTCTTCGCCGCCTATGCCCTGTGGCTCGGCCGGGTCCGCCCGCTGGCCTCGGCGCTTCAGGCCGTGCTGGCGGGAATCCTCTGGCTGGGGCTGACCGTGGCCTTCGAGTTCTTCATGGTGGTGATGCTTCAGGGCCGCCCTCTGACGGACGCCCTCGATGACTACGATCTGGCCTCGGGCCGGGTGTGGGTGCTGGTGCTCGTGGCCGTTGCCGTCCTGCCTTGGGCGGTCCGTCGGTTCGGAGCCGGGCGGCGCTGACGGCCGGACCCATCGCGTCCGGCCCGGCCCCATGACGGCAACCAAGCGCCCGCCACGGAACTATCCGTGGCGGGCGCTTGGTTGCCGTGGGCTGCGGGCAGGTGTCAGCGGGCGGTCTTTTTTCTGAGCAGGGGCTTGTCGACGCCGAATTTCGCCAGGGCGGCGCGCATGGTCTCGGTGGAGGCCGCCGTGCCGTGATGGAAGACCTGGACGCGGTGCCAGGTGGCGCCGTTGACATCGCCGGATTCCACACCGGCCTTGAGTCCGGCTGTGCCCAGCTTGTCGGCCAGGGTCTGGGCCATGTCCCGCTGGCGGAAGGAGGCCACCTGATAGACGTAGTCGAATACCGGATCGCCGGGCGCGGCCTGGGCGGCCGGTTGGAGGGCGGCCTGGGCCTGTGGCGCGGCAGGCGTTGCCGCGGCCTGGGGCGCCGGGGCTTGCGGCTGCACGGCTGCCTGGGGCTGCGGCCGAGGTGCCGGGGCAGCCGCAGGAGTCGGCTCGGGCGGCAGGATGTCCATGATCTTGTCGGGCGAGACCCTGAGGCGGTCGGGGTATTCCAGCTCCTCGGCCTGGAGGACGGTGGGAAGCGGTTGTTCTTCAGCCAGTTGGCCGTGCTCGGTGCGCGGCATGATCTGGCCGAGCCTGGGCACATCCGCCTCGGGCCGGTAGCCGCGTCCGATGAGGATGCCCATGACGAAGAAGAAGGTCAGGGCGAGTGCCCCCGCGCCGACCGCGCTGATCATGCCCGGCAGGGTCAGGGAGAAGTCCCATGTCCTGCCCGGCCTGCTCTGCTTGGGAGTTTTGACTTTGGGCGGCGTTGCGCCGATGTCTGCCATGATTTCCTTGCCCCCTCGCGCTCGCTACATGGATTGCGGGGCGTTCACGCCGAGCAGCCCCAGGCCGTCCCTGACCACCCCGGCCACGCAGCCCAGCAGCATCAGCCGGGCCGAGGCCAGGGCCGGGTCTGCCGAGAGGACATGGCAATTGGTATAGTATCTGTGCAGGGTGGAGGCAAGCTCCTGAAGATAGCTGCTGATCAGGTGCGGGCTCTGGGCGCGGGCGGCGGATTCCACATAGTCGGGATACTGGTCGAGCAGGCGCAGCAGGTCCATGTCGAACTCGGTGTCGAGCATGGCCAGTGAGGTCCCGTCCGGCCCGGCGGGGCTTACGCCCGCCTCGGCGGCCTTGGCAAAGAGCGAGCAGATGCGCGCATGGGCGTACTGCACATAGTAGACCGGGTTGTCCATGGTCTTTTGCTTGACCAGCTCCAGGTCGAAATCCAGCCGGGAGTCGGACTTGCGCGAGAGGAACATGAATCGGGCCGCGTCCGCGCCCACCTCGTCCACCACGTCCTTCAGGGTCTCGAACTCGCCCGCACGGGTGGACATGGCCACGGGCTCGCCGTCGCGCAGCAGGTTGACGAGGTTGACCAGGATGACGTGGAGCCCTCCCTTTTTGCCCAAGGCCTCGCAGGCGGCCATCATGCGCGGCACGTAGCCGTGGTGGTCCGCACCCCAGATGTCCACCACCAGATCAAAGCCGCGCTTGAACTTGTGGTCGTGGTAGGCGATGTCAGAGGCGAAATAGGTGGTGTCGCCGCCGGATTTGCGCAGCACGCGGTCCTTGTCGTCGCCAAACTGCGTGGAACGGAACCAGAAGGCGCCGTCCTGGTCGAATCCCAGGCCGCTGCGGCGCAGGTCCGCAAAGGTCTCGTCCACCAGCCCGTCGGCCACCAGACTTTTCTCGGAGAACCAGACATCGTGGCGTACGCCAAAGGCCCGCAGATCCTCCCTGATGCCCTCAAGGATCTCGTTCATGCCGTGGTCCTTGCAGATTTTCACGGCCGCGGCCTCGTCCATCTCCAGAATGTCCGGGTTGGCGGCCAGCACGTCGCGGGCGATGTCGATGATGTAGTCGCCCCGGTAGTAGTCCTCGGGCTCTGCCTCGTTGCGGCCTGCCAGCTCCTTGAGCCGGTACCAGATGGACGAGCCGAGGATGAGCATCTGGCGGCCCGCGTCGTTGACGTAGTACTCGGCCTCGACCTCGTGCCCGGCCTTTTCCAGGATTCGCACCAGGGAGTCTCCCAGGGCCGCGCCCCGGCCGTGGCCGATGTGCAGCGGTCCGGTGGGGTTGGCCGAAACATATTCCACCTGCACCCGGACGCCCTTGCCCAGATCGGATGCGCCGTAGGTTCCGTCCGCCTCGCGGATGACGGCCACGGTTTCCTGCCAGAAGCCGGGCGCGAAGGTGAAGTTGAGGAATCCCGGCCCGGCGATTTCGATGCGGGCGAGGCGCGGGTCGTCGGCCATGGCCTCCTTGATTTCCTCGGCGATGGCGCGGGGCGGTTTGGCCGCCTGCTTGGCCAGCATCATGGCCACATTGGCCGACATGTCGCCGAACCGCCTGTCCTTGGGCGGCTCGATGACGGCCTTGTCCGGCCACGCAAAACCCTTGTCGGCCAGCACCTTTTGCAGCGCATTTTCAAGATGTGTCTTCGCTCTCATGGCTTCCTGATCTCCTCCGGGAAAAGCTCGTGGAGGCCGCTTTAGCACGTTTGCCCCCGCAATCCAAGCGGAGAAGAGAGGGTGGCCCGACGGCCCGGCGGGGAATGGCGCCCGGTGGCGAGGTTGTCCACCTGTTTGCACGAAGCGCTCTTGCATTGTGCACGGAAGACGCCGCGATGCCGGGATGTGCCTGCGGGTTTGCCCTGCCTTGCGGCTTTTTTTCCGGGCTGGACATTTTGACGCAAAACACGGGATAGTGCGAAAACCCCGGACAGGCACTGCCGTGGCCCGCGACCATTGCGGGGCGGACCGGGACGGCGCCAGGACAATGCCACAGAAAACAAGGAGATTGGGATATGATCAAACATGCGCTGAGGTCCTTTCTGATCCTCATGACTGTTGCGCTGTTCGTCCCCGGACCGGCGCTTGCCGGAGGGGCCGATATTGCAGGAAGCTACGCCGTGGCGGGGTGGGACCCCGGTTCGGACCCCTCAGGGCCCAAGGACTATGAGGGCACTGTGGGCCTGACCGCCTGGGGAGAAGCCTGGAAGTACCGCGGCGAGATGGACGGCCACGTCTATGTGGGCGTCGGATTCTTTGACGAGTCTGCCGGGACCCTGAGCTTGTCCTTCACCAGCGAGGATGGTTCCGAGGCCGGTGTGACCGTGCTCAAGGCCACCGGGGACGGGTTTTCCGGCAAATGGGTCTTTGCAGGCGTCGGCAACGGCTTGACTGGGCGCGAAATCTGGACCAGGGCGCGGTAGCCTGTGAAAACCAGGGAAGCTTATCGTTGCGCCTCCTGCGGAGGGCAGTCGCCGCGCTGGCAGGGGCAATGCCCGTCGTGCAAGGAGTGGAACACGCTGGAGCCTGTGACGGTCAATCGGGCCACGGCCGCCCTGGCGGGCGGGGACAGCGTTCGGGACCACCCCCGGCTGCTGGAGGACCTCAAGGCAGAGGATCTGGCTGCGCGTCCTTCGGGTGTTGAAGCCCTGGACGCCCTGCTTGGCAGCGGGCTGGTGCCGGGCGCGGCCATCCTGCTGGGGGGAGAGCCGGGCATCGGCAAATCGACCCTGCTCCTGCAATTGGCCGGAGGGCAGGCCCGCCTGGGCCGCACCGCCGTGTATCTCTCGGGGGAGGAGTCCCTTCCCCAGCTCAAGGGCCGGGCCGAGCGGCTCGGCCTGCTGGGTCCCGGTCTGATGGCCCTGGCCACCAACAAGGTCGAGGATGCGCTGGCCGTGCTCGACGGGCCGAATCCGCCCGAGCTGCTCATTGTGGACTCGGTCCAGACCCTGGCCTCGCCACTGGCCGAGGGTATCCCCGGGTCCGTGGGGCAGGTGCGCGCCGTGTCCGGCGAACTGGTGGAGAAGACCAAGCGGACAGACACCACCCTGATCCTGGTGGGGCATGTGACCAAGGACGGGCAGATCGCCGGACCGAAACTGCTGGAGCACATGGTGGACACGGTTCTCTACCTCGAAGGGGACCGCAAGCATTTCTCCCGCGTGCTGCGGGTGCTCAAGAACCGATTCGGTCCCAGCGACGAGCTGGTGGTCTTCACCATGACCGAAGAGGGGCTCAAGGTGGTGGAGGACCCGGCCACCTTCTTTCTTGGTGCCCGGGACCCGAGCCTTTCGGGCACGGCCATGGCCCTGGCCGTGGATGGCCAGCGCCCCTTTGCCGTGGAGGTGCAGGCCCTTGTCTCCAAGTCGTTTCTGTCCATCCCCCGGCGTACGGCGCTGGGGTTTGACACCAATCGCCTCAATCTGCTGCTGGCCGTGCTGGAGAAGCGGCTTAGGCTCAACCTCGGCGGCCATGACATTTATGCCAAGATCACGGGCGGTCTGGCTTCCCGCGACCCCGGCCTCGATCTGGCCGTGGTTTCGGCCGTGCTCTCCTCCTACTATGACCGGCCGCTGCCCGAGATGGCCGCCTTCTGGGGCGAGATCGACCTTAACGGCCAGGTGCGGCCCGTGGTCGCCCATGAGGTGCGCCTCAAGCAGGCGGACCGGCTGGGCCATGAGCCGGTCTGTCACGCCGGGACCTGCCCGACCCTGGCCGAACTGCAGCGGACGCTTTTCGGCAAGCCGGAATAGCCCGCCGGGCGGAGCAGAGGCGTAGGTCCGCACCCCCGGCCCTTCCCTTTTTCGGGAATGCTGGTACTGTGGCCTTTCCTGTGACCGGCCTGTTTCAGGTCACGACCGTTCAGCCCAAGGAGGACACCATGGTCGATATGCTCGACTGGACTGGCGCGAATCTGGAAAATCTTGACACCGCCCCCCTTGAGGCGCGGGCTGGGGAGATGGCCTCGCGGCTGGCCGCGGAGACGGGCGCGGGCAGGCTCCCCTTTCTGACCATGCCCTACGGCCCGGCCCTCGGGGACGAGCTGGCGCAGCTCAAGGATTTTCTCAAGACCTTCGATCATATGCTTTTGCTTGGCATCGGCGGGTCGGCCCTGGGTGCGCGGGCTCTGCAACAGGCGTTCTTCCCCCAGCAGGACCAGCCGGGCCATGCCGGTCCCTGGCTGTGGGTGGCGGACAACGTGGACGCCTACGCCCTGGAGGCGTATCTGGCCAAATTGCCGCCCGAGAAAACCGTGGTGGTCACGGTCTCCAAGTCCGGGGGGACCATCGAGACCGTGGGGCAATATTTCATCGTCAAGGAGTGGATGCGTACCCGCCTGGGCGATGCCTGGGCCGCCCACATGCTCCTTGTCACGGACGAGGACCGGGGGTTCCTGCGCGGTGAGGCCGAGCGCCATGCCATCCGGGCCCTGCCTGTGCCCGACAACCTCGGCGGCCGGTATTCCGTGCTTTCGGCCGTGGGGCTGATCCCGGCCCTGTTTCTGGGCATGGACATCGACGCGCTGATGGACGGAGCGCGTCAGGTGGCTGCGCCCCTGGCCGCTCCCGGTCTGACCGGCGACGCCCTGGCCGCACACGGCTCCTTCCAACTGGCCGTTTGGGGCGCGGCGCTCCTCGAAAAGGGCTTTGATGAGATGATCTTTTTCGCCTATATCCCCTTGTGGGCGCGGTTTGGCGACTGGTTCGCCCAGCTGTGGGCCGAGTCGCTGGGCAAGGAGGGCAAGGGCAGCCAGCCCATCCCGGCCGTGGGCGTCACGGACCAGCACTCGGTCAACCAGATGTTCATGGACGGCATCCGCAACAAGGCATGCCTGTTCCTGACCTGTCCGAACCTGCCGCGGGGACCGAAGTTTCCCTCCGACCTGCCGGATCAGTTCGCCTATGTCCGGGGGCGGGATTTCGGGGAGTTGCTCCAGGCCGAGGCCCTGGGCACACGCATGGCCCTTTCGGACAGCGGGGTGCCCCTGGTGGAACTGCGCCTGTCCGACGACGGGCCCAGGCAGGCGGGCAAGCTCATCGCTCTGCTGGGAGCGGCCACCATCCTCACCGGCTGGCTCATGGGCATCAACCCCCTTGATCAGCCCGCGGTGGAGATGGGCAAGCGGCTGGCCAAGGCGCGGATGAACGCCGACGGGCTGACGGAGGAGAAGGCGGCCCTGAACGCCTTCCTCACGGCGGATCGCGATCTGCGGCAATTCTGATCGCTCCGGGGGCGGCCCGGATGGGGACATACCTACGACCGGCCGGGCCGATGGCCCGGTACAGGGGTTCACTTCGTTGACACAGCATAGCGACGGCGGCGGCAAGCCGCTCCAGTTCGTCAAGGTCATTTCCTGGAGCCTGTTCGCCATCATTCTCGGGTTCAGCCTGCTGCTGTCCGTCTTTATTTCCAAGTACGCGGAGCGCACCCTGCTGGACAAGCAGGAGAAATTCGCGCTGCTCCTGGCTGAGAACGTCAGCCATCAGGTGTTCACACGTTTTGTCATGCCAACGGTCATGCGCTACGGGGGCATCAGCCTTCGCCAGGAGGAGCAGTTTCGGACCCTGGATCAGGTGGTGCGCTCCACGGTCCACAGCTTCCACGTCACCTCGCTGCGCATTTACGATCCCCAGGGCATCATCACCTATTCCCTGGACAAGGACGAGGTGGGGCGCAAGGGCGATGCCCTGTTCATGGTCACCCGCACCTGGGAGACGGCCCGGTTCTCGCCCGAGATCCTGGCCAGGGTCTCCAAGTTCGCCTCGCTCTTCCGGGTCAGCCTCAAGCCGGGGAGCCTGACCCTGCGCGCCTACTATCCCCTGCGGGCCGAGCGCTCCCTGACCGACATCTCCGAAAACCCCATCATGGGCATCATGGAGTTCACCCAGGACATCACCCCCGACTTCATGGCCATGCTCAACTTCGAGCGGCTGGTCATCGCCTTTTCCCTGCTCACTTCGGTGGTGCTCTTCTTCCTGGTGCTGGCCGTGCTGCGCCGGGCCGAGCGCCTGAGCAACGAGCAGCTGCGCGAAAAGGAGCAGCTCATCTTCGAGTTGCAGCAGCAGGAGAAACTGGCGGGCATGGGCCGCATGGTGGCGGGCGTGGCCCACGAGATTCGCAATCCTCTGGGCATCATCTGCTCCAGCGCCGAGCTGATGCTCAAAAAGGCGGCCAAGGAGCAGAGCCCCCACACGCGGATTCTCGAGGCCCTGCACGAGGAGGCCAAACGGCTGACTCGCACGGTGGGCGAGTTTCTGGACTATGCCCGACCCAGGAAACCGGCCCTGGCCGCGGTCGATGCCGGGCGTCTGCTCGATCAGGTGGCCGTGTTCATGGAGCCCGAGTGCGAGAAGCTCGGCGTGGTCATTGACCGCGAGTACAGCGGCGATCTCACGGTGCGCGGCGACAAGGATCTGCTCTACCGCGCCTTCTACAACCTCATCGCCAACGCCCTGCAGGCCATGCCCGGCGGAGGCCATGTCTACTTGCGGGCCGCCCGCGACGAGGGCGGGCTGCACATCACCATCCAGGACACCGGCCCGGGATTCGTGCCCGAGCACATCGAGCAGGTGCGCGATCCCTTTTTCACCACCAGGGATGCCGGCACCGGCCTGGGGCTGGCCCTGGTCTCCACCATCCTCGAAAGCCACGGCGCACAGATGGATCTGAGCAACGCGGACGACGGCGGGGCGCGGGTGGACATCATTTTCCCGGCAGTGTAGCCGGAGGACGGGAGGCGAGCGATGTCCAAGGCGTGGATTCAGGCCAAGCACCCGGAGTTCGTCCGGGACCTGTTCAAGTTCTTTTGCCAGGCGTGCGAGACCCTGGAGCGGCAGATGGAGGGCTTTGACACCGACGGCACGGTGCAGTTCGAGGTGCTCAGGGACATTGTTGGCACCGAGATGGACAAGGGGCTGCTTTGGAGAATGAAGGACACGGCCCACCACGTCTTTCGCAACGACCCCCATGGCCAGCTTGGCGGCAGACTGCTCGACTGGGCCATCGGCTACATCTTCCACGAGACCATCAAGCTCAAGGAAGATGCCTACCAGAAGGAAAACTACGCGCCCTGGTTCCATGTCCAGATCAAGGGCGACCCCGGGAGCGCAGACGCCGAGCAGGATGTGGCCAGCCAGCTTTTCCTGGTACTCAGCCAGACCGAGGAATCCATGCGGCGCGAGATAGCCCGTATCCGCTTCATCATGGCCAAGTGCCGTCAACTGCTGCCCGGCTACCTGCATCGCCACAGCGACAACGTCCTGCTGGCCCGGTACATTTTTTCCCAGAACGGGCTGGTCAGGAGCGTGTTCCGCGACGAGTACGAGGGACTGATCCAGGCCATCTACGGCGACGAACCCGAGCGCATGTACGTTCTGGCCAGCCAGAGCCTGCGCATGGGCGGCTGGATCGAGGAAGCGGTCCAGGCTTTGGACAAGGCGAGGGAGGAGAACCCTTGCAGTAGAATTGTCTTGCAAGAAAAGAAAATAATTGATAATTGGGCAGATGGCATGCAGTCGTGAACTGTGTGCACAAGCGGGTATGGAAAGCGAATCAATTCCGAGGAGGCAATCAATGAAGAAGCTGATTTTACTTGCAATCGCCATGTGCCTTGTCTTTGCCTGGGGTTGCTCGAAGAAAGTGAAGACCGAGCCAGAAGTGGTCGTGGTCGAGGAGAAAGAGGTTATCGTCGAGCAGGTCGTTGTGACCGATCCGATGGATGTGTACAAGGCCGAGTACGACGCCCTGCCCGTGTCCCACACCGTGACCAAGGGCGAGTGCCTGTGGTGGATCTCCGAGTACAAGCACATTTACAACGATCCCTTCATGTGGCCCATGATCTACAAGGCCAACCGCGGCCAGATCAAGAATCCTGATCTGATCTACCCCGGCCAGCAGTTCGAGGTGCCCCGCTACGGTTTCGATCTGGAAGAGGTCAAGGCCGCCCGCAAGGACGCCGGAGCCCCCTGGAAGGCCCTTGAGCCCGGACAGGATGCCATGATTCCCGCCGAGATGCGCGCCGCTCTCGGATACAGCTTCTAGGACCGTCCTCTCGCGATCATATGGTCCGTCCACCCCGCCAGGGGTGGGCGGACCTTTTTGTTTGCGGGCCATTGGATAGCCATTGGAGCCCCGTGAGCTACAGCCGGCATTTGTTTTATCAAAGGGTTGCAGCTGTCTGGCCGCAGCCATGGCGAGTCCGTGCCCACAGCGGGCATGCACATCGATTTCACATCCTTGCGCCAAGCCCGCATCTGGACTATGGGCTACAGTGCACCGGAATTCGGCGACCTTCATGTCTCGACAGAGACGGCCGACATGGCCCAAATGGTTGAAAACTCGGAAGGGCAGTTTCAAGTGAGCGCAAGGCTGAAGCCGCCCGAGAGGGATTTTATCAGATGAGATACGCGAAATTCGGTTTGATTGCCTTTCTCCTGACGGCACTCGCGCTGACGGCCGCATGCGCTCCCAAGCGTATTGGCGATATTGACCCTGACCAGAGCCAGCAGCCCGCCTCCGAGAGCGACGACACGCAGCTCAGGGATGAAACGAGTGACGACCCCGGCGCCGCATCGGTCCAAAGTCCGATTGAGCAAGCGAAACCGCCCACCCCGCAGAAACACCCCAGGCCCGAACCCGCAACCACCCCGGCCAAACCCCCGGCCAAGCCTAAAATCAATGACATGATCGTGCTCGGTCAGATGGAGTATGTTTCCTTTGAAAGCATCGGGATAAAGCTCCCGGCCAGAATCGATACCGGGGCCACGACATCGTCTCTGCACGCGGATACCATTCAACCCTACGAGCGCGATGGGAAAAAATGGGTGCGGTTTTCTCTGAAGAGCCCGGTTTCGGGCGACATCATCGAAGTGGAGCGTCCTCTGCATCGCACCGTTCTGATCAAGGGGCATCACGGAGAGTCGCAACGACGTTATGTGGTCAAGCTTCCGGTGAAGCTCGACAGCATTGAATGCGTGACCCCGTTTTCACTGACGGACCGGAGTGGCTACGAGTTCCCGGTTCTGATCGGGCGTTCGCTTCTGCATGGGCGCGCCGTGGTGGACGTGACCCAGGAGTACACGACTTCTCCCTTGAGCGAGAAACATGAGTAGCAAGATACAGCTCTACACACTGGTCTGTCTGCTGGCGGTCCTTGGAATCGGCGTCACGGTCTACAAGGTCGTCTGCCTGGGCTTTGCGCTCTCGCCGTCAGCGCGGGAAATGGTCTGGACTGTCGAGGCGGAAATATCCTTTGATGCCGACGGCGGCCCGGTGGAGGTCTCGCTGAACCACCCAGACAATTTCAAGGATCTTGTCATCGTGGACATTGTGGACATCGTGGATGAGAACATCGGCTACACCTATCGGGTTGTGAACGGAAGCGGCGGCACCCGCGCCCTATGGAGTACGGAAAACGCCAAGGGACCCCAGAAGATATACTTGCGGATCAAGGCCTACCGTCGTGGCAGCGCCGAAGGAGTTGAGCCCTTCAAGCGTGAAAACGACGAGCCTCGGCCTCCCCGGCTGAGCGGCGCGGCGGAGATGTTTGCCGACACGCTCCTGGCCGCGGCCAAGGAGAAGCAATCCGATCCGGTTCCTATGGCCATGGAGCTTCTCCGCCTGCTCAATGATCCCGAGAACAACACCGGAGCTTCAAGCCTCCTCAATCTCAAGCACGTTTTGGATGGGCCGCTGGGAGTTGCCCGGGCCCTGCTGCACCGGGCCGGGATAGAGTCCAGGGTGGTGGGCGGCATCTTCCTTGGCGCGAAGGGGGCAGGCACACCCTACCGCCGCTACCTTGAAGTGCGCGACGGTCCTTACTGGGTTCTGCTGGACCCGCGCACGGCAACCGCCATCAATTCCGAAGCCTTCCTGCTCTGGCAGCTCAACGACGAATCCCTGCTTGAAGTCATCGGGGGAAGCAATTCCAAGGTTTCGTTCTCTTCGGTGGAAAATTCCATGCTGGCCAACGTGGCGGCCATCGACTCCGAGTTGGGCAGAAAGTCGCCGTTGGTGGACTTCTCCATCTACACCCTGCCTGTCCAGGTGCAGGCAGCCTTCAAGCTCTTGCTGCTCATTCCCCTGGGCGCGTTCGTGGTGGTCGTCATGCGCAGCCTTATCGGCATTAGGACGAGCGGCACGTTTCTGCCCATCCTCATCGCCCTGACTTTTTTGCAGACGACGTTGCTTCCTGGTCTCGCCCTGTTTGTCCTGATCGTCTCCCTGGGGCTCGCCCTGCGGTCCTATCTCAGCCGTCTCAATCTGCTGCTGGTGCCGAGGATATCAGCCGTCCTGGTCTTCGTCATCATCATCTATCTGGCCATCTCGGTCATCAGCCACAAGATGGACAGCGATGTGGGCCTGCGGGTCACGTTCTTTCCCATGATCATCGTTGCCTGGACCATTGAGCGGATGTCCATTCTCTGGGAGGAGGAAGGCGTCAAGGAAGTGCTCATCCAGGGCAGCGGCTCCCTGCTCACGGCCAGTCTCGTCTATCTGCTGCTGATCAACAGGCTGGTGGGGCATCTGACCTATTCATTCCCCGAGCTTCTGCTGGTCGTGCTGGCCGTCATCCTGCTGATCGGCAACTATACCGGCTACAGGCTCAGTGAACTCCGTCGATTCGAGCCTTTGAAATGAGGATGCCCAGGCTACGCTTCATCACACCCGCCCGGCTGAAGGAGCTGGGCATCGTCGGCATGAACATGCGCAACGTCCGGCTCATCAGCGAGAACAACCCGCGCCGCCTGTTCCCCCTGGTTGACGACAAGCTCAAGACCAAGGTGATGGCCGAAGCGGCGGGCATCCCGGTTCCGAGACTGCTGGGCGTGGTTCGCGTTCAGCAGCAGGTCAGGGAGCTTGTGCCGTTCCTGAGCGGTCAGCCGGACTTTGTGATCAAACCGGCCAACGGGAGCGGGGGCAAGGGGATACTGGTGATCACCGGGCGAGAAGGCGAGGGGTTCGTCAAGTCGGACGGCATGGTCATCAGCCGGGCCGATCTGCACAGGCATACATCCAACATTCTCAGCGGGCTCTTCAGTCTCGGCGGCAGGGCGGACGTTGCCATGCTTGAAGAAAGAATCATCTTTTCGGATGTGTTCGACGGCTTCTCATTCCAGGGCGTCCCGGACATCCGGGTCATTGTCTACAAGGGATATCCGGTCATGGCCATGGCTCGGCTTTCCACAGTCAACTCCAGAGGCAAAGCCAATCTGCATCAGGGGGCGGTGGGCACGGGCGTGGACATCGGCACCGGGTGCGCCCTGCTGTCCATTCAGCACGGCACTCCCCTTAAGACGCATCCAGACACGGGGAAACGTCTGGCCGATCTGGTGATTCCCGAGTGGGCCGACTGCCTGGCCCTGGCCTCGCGTTGCCACGAGATGACCGGCCTGGGCTACCTCGGTGTGGACATCGTCCTGGACAAACACCGAGGCCCGGTTATCCTGGAGCTCAACGCCCGCCCCGGCCTTGCCATACAGATGGCCAACGGGACTGGCCTCATGGTGCGCCTGGCGGCCATTGATGCCCTTGACCAGCCGCACGAATCTGTGGCGGAGCGCGTGGCGTTTTCCCAGGCCAGCTTTCGTTCACAATAATCGGGCTTCATCTCCCTCTTGCTGCCAGGGGCTCCTTTGCCCTGCGAAGGCCTCGCGGGGCGGTTGTCATTGCCCCTGCTTGGTGGCATGCCGGGCCGGGTTCGTCCGCCGGGCTCCACGCTGCCTGTTTCGCTTCATATCAGCGGATCAAGGCGGCGCAAAGGGGTTGGGCAGGTGCAGGCCCGAGCCGGGGCGCCTTCGACCGCTGCCCGGCCCGGCCGCGATCATCCCTGGCGGCAAAAGGCGCGGCAGCCGGAAACGCGCTGGCAGCTGCGGACCACGTCCCGGCACAGGAGCAAGGGGCGCTTGTCTCCCGGAATTGACGGTGTCTCCGGCGTGGACCAGCCCCAAATCCGGTGGCCAGAGCCGGACCCTGGGGCACAAGGCCCGCGTTTCCGACACTCTCTGAGAGATATGTATCGCTTCCTCCTGTGCCGTTGTCCAGGGTCTCGCAACGGTCCGCATGGCCTATCCGGCTCCGGCCGGAAAACGGGGTGGGACGCGGGCCGGGAGCCGTAAGCCCTTGCCAATGCCCTGGTACGGAGGCATGATCCGTGACCATGGAACACTATCAGGAAGAGCCGCGTCCGGGGTGCGAGTTTGCGATCATGACCGTGCCGCCGGGGCTCGGCGGGGTGGAGCTGTTACACGCACGGTATGTGACCCAGCGGTTTTCGCGCCATTTCCACGAGGGGTACGCGCTGGGCTGCATCGAGGCCGGGTCCATGCGTTTCCGGTACATGGGCCAGGAGGTGGTGGCGGCCAGGGGGCAGGTCAATCTGGTGGTGCCGGGCGAGGTGCACGACGGACATGGAGCCGCGCCGGGAGGGTGGGCCTACCGGATGTTCTATCTGCGGCCCGAGGTGCTGGCAGGGGCGACGGGCGATGCCTTGCCCGACTTTCGCATGGGGGTGATCGACGACCCTGGCCTGGCCGCCCGGATCGTGCTTACACACCGGCTTCTGGAGCGGCCCTGGACGCCGCGCATGGAAAAGGAGACCCGCCTCATGGCGCTGCTGCGCGAGTGGATCGGCGGTTGGGCCGAGGAGCGCTGCCGTCGCCCTCGGGCCGGGCGGGAGCATCGCGCCGTGGCCCGCGCCAGGGAGGTCATTCGGGCGGAGTATGGCGAGGACCTCTCCCTTGGGCGGCTGGCCCGCGAGGCCGGGCTCTCGCCCTGGCATCTGGTGCGCGTCTTCGAGGGCGAGGTCGGCGTCACCCCGCATGTCTATTTGACCCAGGTGCGGGTGGACCGGGCCCGCCGGATGCTGGCCGGGCCGGGCCGCATCGCGGATATCGCCGTTGAATGCGGTTTTGCCGATCAGGCACACCTGACCCGTCTCTTCAAGCGCCAGACAGGGATGACGCCCGGCGGCTTCCGCAAGAATCTTCAAAACCGGGCGGCCGGGCAAGGGTAAGGTCTCTCCAACAAAGGAGAGCCTGTGAACGCATCCCTCCATGCCCCTGTTTGTCTGACCCTGGCCATGATCCTGGTGGGCAGTTCGGTGGTGGCCGGCAAGATCATGGTCGAGGAATTGCCCGTGCAATTTGCCTCGGCCCTGCGTTTCGCCCTGGCCTTGGTCATTCTTCTGCCGCTTCTGCGGATGCGCGAGGGCGGCTTGCCCCGGCTTTCTCGCCGATCGTGGCTGATCCTGGCGGTTCAGGGCCTGTGCGGCTCATTTCTGTTTACGGTCTGCCTGCTCCACGGGCTGGCATTGACCGCTCCGTCCAGTGCCGGGGTCATCACGGCCACCACACCGGCCTGCATGGGGCTCATCGCCTGGCTGGGCATGGGCGAGCGGCCCACGCGTCGGGCCGGGCTGGGCATATTGCTGTCCGTGGCTGGCCTGCTGGCCGTCAATGCCGCGTCTGATCCGGGTACAGGGTCCATGCCCTTTGTCGGGAATATGCTGGTGCTCGGAGCTGTGTGCTTCGAGTCGTTCTTTCTGCTTCTGCGCAAGGGAGTGACCGAGCCGCTCACGCCTCTGGCCGCGGCCACGGCGGTGTCGCTTTTCGGGCTGGTCTGGTTCCTGCCCGGCGCGGCCTGGGACCTGATCTTCACGATTCCCGCTTCCGGGGGATTTGGCGCGGTGTCAGTCGTGGGCTGGGTTTCGGTGGCCTACTATGGCGTGTTCGTCACCGTGCTCGCCTATCTGTTCTGGTTTGCAGGCGTGACCAGGGTGAGCGCGGCCACGGCCGGGGTCTTCACCTCGGTCATGCCCGTGTCTGCCCTGATCCTTTCGGCCGCGATCCTGGGCGAGTCCGTGGGGCTGTCCCGGATTGTCGGGTGCGCCTGCGTACTGGCGGGCCTTGTGCTCATCTCGCGCCGCTAAGGCGCTGCAAGGATCAGCCAGCGGCCAGGCTCGAAGTACGGGCGGGCTTCTGATCGTCCTGGCCCGGCATGGGGGGGAGGATGGCCCCGGAGAGTTCGTCCAGGTCGCGCAGCCCGCTCATGGCGGTGATCCTCTGCGGGTCAAAGCCGTGCAGGGTTCCATCGCTCAGGATGAAGGCGCGGTCGCAGAAGCGCCGCACAAGCCGAAGGTCGTGGGTGACAAAGAGATAGGCCGTGCCGAGCTTGTGGCGCAGGGAGTCGAGCAGGTCCAGGATGCGGGCCTGGATGAGCATGTCGAGGCTGCTCACGGCTTCGTCCAGAACAATGACCCTGGGGGACGGAGCCAGGGCGCGGGCGATGCAGATGCGTTGGAGCTGGCCGCCGCTGAACCGGCCGGGCAGCTTGGCCGCGTCGTCTGGGGAGAGGCCGACCTGTTCCAGCAGCTCGGCGGTGCGCTCCCTGAGGCGGCGGCCCGAGAGCCTGTCGAAATTGCGCAGGGGTTCGGCGATGATCTGGCCTGCGGTCATGCGCGGGTTGGTGGACCCTATGGCGTCCTGAAAGACCACCTGCACCTCACGGCGTATGGACGGAGGCAGTGTGCGGATGCCGGTGACATCCTGCCCGAGGATGCTGACGCTGCCGGTATCCGGTTTTTCCAGGCCCAGCGCGAGGCGGCCCAGGGTGCTCTTGCCGCTGCCGCTTCTGCCCACGAGCCCGAGGCATTCCCCGGCGGCCAGGGACAGGGAGACGCCCTGCAGGACCCGGACGCGCTCCTGTTTGCGGAAGAAACCGCCCCGGCCGTAGGATTTGGTGACGTTGTCAAGGGTGATGACTGACATGGTCAAAGCTCCCGTGATGCGGTGCCGAAAATTGCAGGTGGGTGGCGATCAGCTCCTGGGTGAATTCGTGTCTGGGTGCCCGGAAGATGTCGTTGACGCTGCCGCGTTCGATGATCCTGCCCTGGTGCACCACCGCGACGCTGTCGGCCAGACGGGCGATGACGCCAAGGTCATGAGTGACCAGGAGCATGCCCAGGCCGCGCCGCCGCTTGAGTTCTTCCAGCAGGTCCAGGACCTTGGCCTGGGCCACGGTGTCGAGATCGGTGGTGGGCTCGTCGGCAATGAGGAAGGGGGCCTTGAGGATCAGGGCCAGGGCGACCATGACCCGCTGGAGCATGCCGCCGCTCATCTGAAAGGGATAGAGGTCCGGCACCTGGCCCGGGTCGGCGAAGCCCACTTCCCTGAGCGCTTCGAGAACCTCGCTCTCGGCGTCCGGGCCGAGCATGTCGTGGGCGGCCAGGGTCTCCTTGAAATGCGTGCGGATGGTGAAGACCGGGTCAAAGCAGCTCATGGGGTTTTGCAGGATCATGGCCACCTTGCGTCCCCGAATGCAGCGTCTGTCGTTTTTGCCGTTCAGGGTCTTGCCCTCCACAAGGACGCTGCCCTCCATGGACAGTCCCCTGGGCAGCAGATCGAGCACGCTCAGGCAGGTCAGGGACTTGCCGCTGCCGCTGGCTCCGACCATGCCCAGCACCTCGCCCTTGCGGGCCGAGAAGTCGATGCCCGCGAGCAGCTCCTTGCCCGCGGAGCGCACCCGCAGATCGCGGACTTCCAGGAACGGGGGGGTCATCGGGTTTCCTCCTGTGCCGCCAGGGCGGGGTCAAAGGAGTCCCGCAGGGCATCGCCAAGCAGGTTGAAGGCCATGACCGTGATAAAGATCATGACGCCGGGGAGCATGACCAGCATGGGATTGGTCCAGAAGAACTGCCGCGCATCGCTGATCATGACCCCCCATTCGGGCATGGGCGGGGTGACGCCCAGGCCCAGGAAGGAGAGCCCCGAGACGTGCAGCATCATGTGGCCGATGTCCAGGGTGGAGAGGATTATCAGCTGGGCGAAGACCGGCGGCAGGACATGGCGCACCACGGTCATGACCCGGCCTGTTCCGGCCACGCGGGCCGCCAGCACATAGTCTCGGTTCTTGAGGGTGAGGACCATGCTGCGGATGATGCGTGCGTACCATGCCCAGTGGGTAAGGGCCACGGCGAGGATGACATTGACCATGCCGGTACCCAGGACGCCGATGAGGAACATGGCCAGGATGAAGGTCGGGAAGGTGAGAAAGACATCGCAAAAGCGCATCAGCGTCGAATCGACAATGCCGCCGGCATAGCCCGAGATGGTGCCCACCACAAAGCCCAGCACCAGGACGATGGCGAGGATCGCCGCCACGGAGCTTATGGAGGTGCGGGTGCCGTAGACCAGCCGGGAGAGCACGTCCCGGCCCAGATGGTCGCATCCGAGCGGGTGTTCGAGGGAGGGCGGGGCGAATTTCCGTTCCAGAACCACGGCGGTGGGATCGTCCGGGGCCAGGATCGGGGCGAAGAGGGCTGTGGCGCATACGGCCGCGGCCATGACCGTGGCCAGGACGAGGACGCAGCGCTTGCGGATGGTTCCGGCGAGATCGTTCCTGGTCATCGGTTGCCGCCTCCCTGAAGCCGTATTCTGGGGTCGAGCCAGGCGTAGAGGATGTCCACGCACAGGTTCATGAGCACGAAGATGGCCGTCATGATCAGGATGAAGCACTGCATGACGGGATAGTCGCGGTTATAGATGGCCGAGACCGCGAAGCGGCCCACGCCGGGCCAGGAAAAGATGCTCTCGGCGATGACCGCGCCGCCGAAAAGCTCGCCCACGTGCATACCGATGGCCGTGACCACCGGGATGAGGGAGTTGGTCAGGACGTGCCGACCCACCACTACCCGCTCGGGCAGGCCGCGGGCCCTGGCATAGAGCACGTAGCGGGTGTGCATGTTGTCGAGCATGTTGCCGCGGATGAGCCGGGTGTTGATGGCCATGGACATCAGGGACATGGACAGGGCGGGCATGATCATGTGGTCGAGCCCGCCCATGCCTAGCGGCGGCAGCCAGCCAAGCTGGATGGAGAAAAGCCACACCAGGATGAAGGCGAGCCAGAATCCGGGCATGGACACTCCGGCAAAGGCAAAGGCGCGGGTGGCGTGGTCCGGGAGCCGGTCCTTCTCCAGGGCGGACCAGATGCCCAGGGGCAGGCTTATGATCAGGGTCAGCAGCAGGGAAAACCCGGCCAGCTTCAGGGTGTTTGGCAGATAGAAGAGGATTTCGGAAAGCACGGGCAGGCCGGTGACATAGGAGCGGCCGAAGTCCAGCACCAGGGCCTTGCCCAGCCACTGCGCGTACTGGGCGGGCAGCGGCAGGTCAAGCCCAAGATCCTGCCGGGCCACAGCCAGTGCCTCGTCCGTGGGCGGGATGTTGGACAGCCGCAGATACGACATGGCCGGGTCGTTCTGCCCGAGCCTGAGGATCAGGAAGACCACGACCGAGACGGCCAGCAGCATCGGGATGAGAATCAGCAGCCGCTTGGCGATGTAGCGCAGCATCACCTCTCCCGGGACATAAGCTCAAAAGGAAATTCATACTTGGTTGGCCCGAAGGTAACCCCCTTGAGCTCCGGCCGGTGAACCGTGATGTTGGTCATGTAGGAAAGGGGGAGATACACGGCCTGCTCGTGCAGGGTGGTCAGGATGTCGCGGTACAGCTCCTGGCGTTTCTCCTCGTCCACACTGACGAGCACCTCGCTGATCTTGCGGTCGATTTCTTCCTTCATGGGCAGACCGATCTGGGCCTGATAGTCCGCATGGGCCGGTTTGCGCATGGAACTGCAAAAGGAGTGGGGGTCATAGGGGGCGCCCCAGGTGTCGCCGAAGATCATGCCGAACTCGCCGCTCTTTTGGCGGGTGAGGAAGGAGTCCATCTCCTCGCCCACGAGGCGGACCCTGATGCCCAGGCGCTTCAGGTCGCCCTGGATGACCTCGGCCACGGACTTCTGCAGGCTGTCGTTGCCGACAAAGCACACGTCAAAGGCCAGCTCCCGGCCGTCGCGGGTGCGATACCCGGCCTCTTTCTCCTGTTTCCATCCTGCTTCGTCCAGAAGGGCGGCGGCCTTTTGCTGGTCGTGGGCAAAGGGGGCCAGGCCCAGGTCGCAGTAAGGCATGTCCGGCGAGAACAGGGTGTCGGCCATGGGCTCCACGCCCAGGAAGATGTGCTTGACCATGGCCGCCTTGTTCACTCCGTACAGGATGGCCTGACGCACGGCGAGGTCGCTGGTGGGAAACAGGTTGCTGTTGATGGCCAGCACCCTGGTGGCCTGGGGGGCGGAAATGGCGGTCTCTATGCCGGGCATGGAGGCGAAGCGGTTGAAGGTGTCGATGCCGATCTGGCCGCTGCCGTGGCCACCGGAACCGAAGATGAGATCGATCTGGCCGGTCTGGAAGGCGACGGCCCGGCCGTCGGAATCCGGGATGACCTTGACCAGCAGGCGTTTGAACTTGGGCTTGTTGCCCCAGTAGCGTTCGTTGGCAACAAAGAGATCGTGCTCGCCCTTGCGGGTTTCGGCGAGCACCCAGGGGCCGGTGCCGATGGGCGCCTTGATTCCCTTGCCGGTGTTGCCGTCCTCAGGGAAGCCCGAGGGGGAGAGGAAGCGCATGGGTCGTATCAGGCAGAGTTCCTGCAGTGTCGGATAATAGGCGTTTTTGAGAACCAGTTGGAAGGTATGCTCGTCCACCGCCACCGTGTCCGCGATCTGGTTGATGAATTCCAGCCAGTTGTGCCGCTGGGAGTTCAGGAGCACGGCATCGAAGTTCTTTTTCGCGGCTGCCGCGTCAAAGGGGGTGCCGTCGGAAAAGGTGACGCCCTTGCGCAGATGGAAGGTGTAGGTCCGCCCGTCGGCCGAGATGTCCCAGGACTCGGCCAGCCACGGCTCCAGCCCGCCTCCCTCGCCATAGCGGACAAGGGGCTCGTAGACCATGGCCTGGGCGAACATCTGGCTGGGCGAATAGGCGTGGGGATTGAGGGGCCCCACGTTGGCAGCCCAGGAATAGTTCAGGGTGTCGCCCAGATCGGCCCGAACCGGCCCGAGCATGGCCGACGCCACCAGCACGGCTGCCGACAAAAGATAAAACACGGCTCTTTTCATGGTACGACTCCTTAATAGGGGCGCTTTGGTCAGATATGATTCAAGAAAGTGTGTGACGAGTAGCTTGTCCCGTCAACCTTGTCAATGTGGTACCTCGGTTCCGATGAATGTGTCGGCCAGAGTACCTGGACAAGGTGAATGGCCTTGAGCCCTGTCGGGGAGCGGTGCGAGCGCCGGATGAGGACTGCCGGATGCGGGGGCCAGGAAAGGAAAGCGGGCCGGTGACGCGATGCGTCGCCGGCCCGATTCCCCATGCGGTTCCGGTTCTGCCGTCAGACAGCGTATTTTTCGAGGTCCGCCTCGCGGATTTCCTTGCGTTTGATCTTGCCGCTGATGGTCTTGGGCAGTTCGTCCACGTATTCGATGATGCGCGGGTATTTGTAGGGCGCGGTCAGCTCGCGCACAAAGGTCTGGAGAGCCTTGGTCAACGCCTCGTCCCCGACGTACCCCTGTGCGAGGACCACGGTGGCCTTGACGATCTGGCCGCGCACCTCGTCGGGCACGCCTGTGACGGCGGCCTCGATCACGGCGTCGTGGGCCACCAGGGCGGACTCCACCTCAAAGGGCCCGATGCGGTAGCCCGAGCTCTTGATCAGGTCGTCGGTGCGGCCCATGAACCAGAGGTAGCCGTCCTCGTCGGCCCAGGCCTTGTCTCCGGTGTGGTACCAGCCGTCGAACTTGACCGAGGCGGTCTTCTCCGGCTCGTCCATGTAGCTGTCGAAGAGGCCGAGCACGGGCGAGTCGATGTTGATGCAGATTTCCCCTTCCTCGCCCTGGGGCACGGGCTTGCCCGATTCGTCGAGCAGGGCGATGTCCCAACCGGGCACGGGCTTGCCGATGGACCCGGCCTTGGGTTTCATGAAGGGGAAGGTGGCAACCTGGAGGGTGGTCTCGGTCTGGCCGTAGCCCTCGTATATGGGCAGGCCCAGCGCCTTGTGCCAGGCGTGGAAGACCGATTCGTTGAGCAGTTCGCCCGCGGTGGTGCAGTGGCGCAGGGCCGAGAGATCGTGCTTGGAGAGATCCTCGCGCACCAGGAAGCGGTAGACCGTGGGCGGGGCGCAGAAGGTGGTGACGCGGTGTTCGGCCATCACGCGCAGCAGGGCATCGGCCTCGAATTTGCCCCGAAAGTCCCAGACAAAGACCACGGCGTCGGCCATCCACTGGCCGTAGAACTTGCCCCACACGGATTTGCCCCAGCCGGTGTCGGACAGGGTCAGGTGGATGTCTCCCGGGTTCAGGTCGTGCCAGACAGCGGCGGTGGTGTAGTGGCTGTATGGGTATTTGTGGTTGTGCACGACCATTTTGGGCATGCCGGTGGTGCCGGAGGAGAAGAAAATGACCAGCGGATCGGGGCCGCCGGGGGTGGCCGGGGTGCGCGGGCATTCGGGCGAGGCCTGGGCCATGATCGCCTCGAAGTCGAGCCAGCCCTGGGCTGGGGCACCGCCCACCTGGACCCGCAGATGCAGACCGGGGCAGTCGGGCAGGGCCGCGTCCACGCGTTGGGTGATGGAGTCCTCGCAGAGGATGGCGGTTATTCCGGCGTAGTTGACCCGCTGGGCGATGTCCTTGGTGGTCAGCAGGGAGGGCGAGGGGATGGGCACGGCGCCGATGCGGTGCAGGGCGAGCATGGCGGTCCAGTATTCGACCCTGCGGTAGAGGATGACCATGACCCGGTCGCCGGGCTTGACCCCGCGCCCGGTCAGGGCGTTGGCCAGCCTGCGGGAGCCCTGTTGGAAGAAGCCGAAGTCGAGGTCGCGCCGGACGCCTGTGTCGTCCACATGGATCATGGCGGACTGGTCCGGCCGCTTGGCGTCGAGCACGTCGTAGGCAAAGTTGAAGTCGTCGGGGCAGCGGAGCCGATAGTTGGCCCGCATGTCGTCGTAGCTGGTGAACGAGGGTTTGGTGTTCATGGCGATGCGTCTCCGTTGTCCATGGATTCGACACTGTGGTCTGGCAGGCCGTTGATAGAGTCAGAACATGCAGATCATTCAAAAATGGTGAGATGCAAGGCGCGAAAAAAGGTCAAGACCGAAGCGTACTTCCCGTGTGCGGGGATTTGAACTTTTTGAAGCAACGCCGCAGATCGCCATTTTTCAACAGTCTGCTAGAGAATCACGTCGATGAATCGGGCCTCGCGGCCGTCCAGCCCGCGCATGGCATGGGGCGTGGAGGAATCGAAGTAGACCGAATCGCCGGGTTCGAGAATGAGCGGTTCGCCGCCAAGCCTGAGTTCCAGGCGGCCTTCGAGCAGATAGATGAACTCCTGACCGTGGTGGCTTGTCTCGGTCATGGCCTCGCCGCTCTTGGGCGGAACGGTGATGAGAAACGGCTCCATCTGCCGCCCGGCGAACTTGTAGCCCAGGCTTTTGTAGTCGTAGTCCTTGCGCCGGTCCACGGCGAACCCCTCGCCCTTGCGCACCAGGGCGTGGGACTTGAGGTGCGGCTCGCGGCCCGAGATGAGGGTGGTCAGGTCCACCCGGCACAAGCGCGAGACATCGAGCAGGTAGCCCACGGGAATCTCCATGGTGCCCGTTTCGTATCCGGCCACTGTCGTCTCGTCCACGCGCAGCAGCTCGGCCATCTCCCTGACGGTCCAGCCGATGCTCTCGCGCAGGCCTGTCAGCCGTGGCGCGATTTCCTTGTATTGTCCCATGGTTGCCTCCCCTGGGTTGTCGAAAAACGTCCGATTGCCGCTTTGCCTCAAAAAGATCAAACCCTCACGTACTTAAGAGTACATCTCTGCTCTCATGATCCGTAAGGCTCGAAGACTCGCCAACGGCTCAAGGGCTTCGGCCTTGATTCTTTTCGCGCCTTGCACTCGTACGCCTATTACAGCCTGCGGAATGTTGAAGTGCATCCGGTGGCGGTCTGCTACGCGTCGGGCCACAGCTCGGCGGCCATTTCGCGCAGCTTGAATTTCTGGATCTTGCCCGACGCGGTCATGGGATAGGCCGTCAGGAAGCTCACGTATCTGGGCGTCTTGTACCGGGCGATCTTGCCGCGGCAGTAGTCGATGACATCCTCGGGCTCCAGGGCCGCGTCCTCCTTGAGGATGACGAAGGCGCCCACCTCCTCGCCGAACTTCTTGCTGGGCACCCCGGCCACCTGCACGTCGCGGATGCCGTCCATGGCGTAGAGGAATTCCTCGATCTCCCGGGGGTAGACGTTTTCCCCGCCCCGGATGATCATGTCCTTGAGGCGGCCGGTGATGGAGAGATAGCCATCCTCGTCCATGACCCCGAGATCGCCGGAGTGGAGCCAGCCGTCGGCGTCGATGGCTGCCTCGGTGGCCTTCTGGTTGTTGTAGTAGCCGACCATGACGTTGTATCCCCGGCAGCAGATCTCGCCCTGGATGCCGGTGGGTGCCTCGCGGCCGGTTTCCGGGTCCACTATCTTGATCTCCACCTCGGGCATGGCCTGGCCCACGGTCTCGGTCATCTGGCGGATGGAATCGCCGATCTTGGTCTGGCTCATGACCGGGCTCGATTCGGTCAGGCCGTAGCAGATGGTGATCTCCTTCATGTTCATCCGGTCCATGACCCGCTTCATGACCTCCACCGGGCAGGGCGATCCGGCCATGATGCCGGTGCGCAGGCTCGAGTAGTCGAAGCGTTCGAAGAGCGGATGGTCCAGGATGGCGATGTACATGGTGGGCACCCCGTACAGGGCGGTACATTTTTCCTGGTCCACGGCGGCCATGACATCAAGGGGCACATAGTCCTCCAGAATCACCATGGTCACTCCGTGGTTGACGCAGGCCAGCACGCCGAGCACACAGCCGAAACAGTGGAAGAGCGGCACGGGCAGACACAGCCGCTCGCCGGGCGCGAAGTGCTGGTTCTTGCCGATCCAGTAGCCGTTGTTGGCGATGTTGAAGTGGGTCAGCTGCACGCCCTTGGGAAAGCCCGTGGTCCCCGAGGTGTACTGCATGTTGACCACATCGTGGGGGGCAAGCTGGGCCTGGCGGGCGCGGAACTGTTCGTCGGAGACCATGGCGGCCATGGCCTGCAGCTCGGGGATGGAGTACATGCCCCGATGCTTCTCGTGACCGAGGTAGAAGACCCTCTTGAGTTTGGGGTATTTATTGGTGCGCAGTTGGCCGCGCTCCTGGGTCTTCAGCTCCGGGATCAACTCGTAGACCGTGGCCAGATAGTCGTGGTCGCGGTAGTTGCCGATGATGAAGAGGTTCTCGGTCTCGGAGTGTTCGAGCAGATACTTGAACTCGTGGGAGCGGTAGTGGGTGTTGACCGTGAGCAGGATGGCCCCGATCTTGGCTGTGGCGAACTGGAGCGCCACCCAGTAGGGCACGTTGTTGGCCCACACGGCCACCTTCTCGCCCTTCTGTACGCCAAGAGCCATGAGCCCCTTGGCCAGGGTGTCCGTCAGTGCGCCGAACTCGCGGTAGGTCAGGCGGAAATCGCGGTCCACATAGACCACGGCCTCGGTGTCCGGGTGGCTGGCCGCGGTCTCGTCAAGGAGTGCGCCCAGGGTGATTTCTCGGGTTGCTGCCATGGTGCCGCCTATTCCGGGAAGTAGAGAACCGCGTAGATTTCGGCCTTTTCATCCCCGGCGCAGGCCACGTTGTGGGGCACCACGGAGTTGAAATAGACCGAGTCTCCGGGCGAGAGCACCGACTCGTCCTGGCCGTAGCGGATGCGTACCTGGCCGGAGTGGACCACGATGAACTCCTCGCCTTCGTGGGAGGAGAGGGTTTCATCCAGGGCGGATTTGGGGAGCATTTCGATGAAGAAGGGCTCCATGTGGCGGTCGGTCTTGCCTTTGCCCAGGGAGTGGAAGACCATGCCCGGCTCCTTGCCGTCCGGGTGCATGGTCAGCTCTTCCTCGCGCTCGGCCAGCCGGACGATGAGCGGGTCGCTCGAGACCTGATCGTCGAGAAAGGTGCCAAGGCGTACGCCCAGGGCGCGTGCCAGCTTCACCAGCGGTCGAAGCGAGGGGTACATGTCGCTTTGTTCCACCGCGGTGATGAAGTCCTCGGTCAGGCCGGTGCGTTCGGCCAGATCTGCGATACTCAGCTTCTGCCGTTCGCGGTATGCCTGAATCCTGTTGCCAGTGCTGCTCATGGAAAACTGCTCCTTGCGTCTCTTCGGCCCTGCGGCCTGCATCCTTGCGGGAACGAACCGCTGTTTGGGATGTTGATTTGCCGCCCCTGCGTTTACCCGAAACCGACGCGATTGTCACCACATGGGAAAAAAACGCAAACCGGGCGGGAGCGTTGCCTTCGTTTTTCACGCGGTGTATGGTCGGCAGGCAATGCCCGCAGGCCAGCCCTGCGGCTTGACGGGCGTATTTTTGCGCCGGGCGGGATGCCCGGCGAGCTGGCGCACGGGGGAGCCCGGGCGTCCCCTGGGCCGTGCCCCGGGCAGAGGAAGAATAGAGCAGGAGGAGGCGTTTTGGCCGAGTATTACATGCCCCGTCAGGGGAGTTCCTATTTCGAGAATATCGTCACCTGGATCAGGACGGGCAAGCGGTTCCGCCCCCGTTTTCCCCGTGCCGTTCAGTTTCAGACCCTGTCCACGTGCAACGCCAAGTGCGTGTTCTGCTGCCATTCGAGCGAGCCCAAGGCCATTCCCCATGGGCGCATGGATGACGGGCTCATCAGCAAGATCATCAAGGAATGCGGGCACAGCGGCGTGGGCAGGATAAGTCCGTACATGACCAACGAGCCGCTTATGGACAAGCGGATGCCGCGCATCCTGGCCGACATCAAGAAGCACTCCATTCTGCCGGTCAAGACGCGGATCACCACCAACGCCAGTCTCCTGACGCCCGAGATCGGCGAGGCGCTGATTGATGCGAAGTTGAGCCAGATATGGATCAGCGTGAATGGATACAGCGAGGAGACATACCACCAGTCCATGTCTCTTGATTTTGCAAGGACCATGGAAAACATCGACAGCTTTCTGGCTCTCAAGCAGAGGATGGGAAGCCAGCATCCCAAGGTCAACATCACCACCCTGCGCACCCGGCTCGTGGAGCACGAGCTGGAGAGCGCCAGGAAATACTGGGACCAGCGCGACGTGAAATTTCACATCCACGCCGTGGACAATCGCGTGGGCGAGGAAGCGTTCGGTTCCGTCTGCGTCGATGTCCAGGAGAGGAAAAAGAAGCGGTATTGCGACTTGTTCCTCAAGCAGGCCTACATTGTCGAGAACGGCGACATGATCATCTGCTGCCACGACTGGAGGCAGTCGGTGGTCGTTGGCAACATCACCAACAGTTCCATCAGGGAAGTCTGGAATTCCGACAGGTTCAAGAAGCTGATCTACGAGTTTTTCGAGGGCAATTTCGAGAATCTGGAGATATGCCGCAAGTGCGGCTGCTAGCGCATCGGGCGACGGGATTTCGGGAGACGGCAATCATCGGGGGGCAGATGACGGCAGATGATCGGACCGCCGGGGGCAAGGTTCCCCGTGACGCAGCCATGCCGGAGGTGGAGATTCCCAGTTCCGTGCAGCGGCACCGGATATCCGGGGTGTTTTCGAGCCAGAGCGTGGTTCGGGTTGGCACCGGCACCACCTCGCGCAAGGTCATCCAGAAGGCATACTGGTACGCCGAGGAGGCCGGGCCGGACGAGGACGGCAACATCGTGGTCATGGTCCGGCCCCTGAACAAGAACAATGTGCCCTCGGGCCAGGCCGAGGCCGTGCCCAGAGCCGACTTCCTGGAGCGTTACAATCCGGAGCTGGAATACTACCAGAAGGAAGTCTACCCCCGGATGCAGGAGCTGGACAGCACCCTCAAACGCGCCGAGGCCCAACGCGAGCAGGGAGCGCTCTATTCCGCCCAGTTCGAGTACGAGGCGGCCCTGAACGTGGACGAGGAGAACGTCCGGGCCAACTTCGGCCTGGGCCTGACCTACATGGAGCGCGGCGACGCGGGCAAGGCGGGCGACATCTTCAAGCGCGTGGTCTCCCTGGAGGCCGCCTTTGCCCCGGAGCACAAGCACCTTTTCAACGAATTCGGCATCAATCTTCGCAAGTCCAAGCTCCTCGACCAAGCCGTGGAATACTACGAACGCGCCCTGCAACTGACGGACAACGACGAGAACCTTCACTACAACATCGCCCGCGCCTATTTCGAGCGCGGCGACAGGGATCAGTGTCTGGCCAATCTGCGTCGGGCCCTGGAGCTCAACCCCCATTTGGAGGAGGCGCAGAAATTTCTGGCCTATGTGGAGAAGGAGGCCGGGGGGCCGGTGCTCGACGTGTGAGGCCATGCCCTCGGCCCGTGCCGGAAAAGGCTTGCCGCAGAAACAAAACGGCCGACTTCCCCAAGGAGGTCGGCCGCGTTTATTGCAGGGCGGGGCCGGGGTCAGACATCCAGCCCCTGTTTCTTGTACTCGTTGAGCTTGTTGCGCAGGGTGCGTACCGAGATGCCCAGCAGTTCGGCGGCCCTGGTGCGGTTGCCCGTGGTCTCCTCCAGGCTTTTGAGGATCAGGCGTTTTTCCATCTCGTGCAGGGGCATGACCGAGAGAGCCTCGGCCATGGAGGCGGGCGGCGGGGTCTGGCTGGCGGCCTGTTGCTCCGCGCCCACCGAGGTCAGGTCGTCGGGCGTCCATCCCTCGTCCCCCATAAGGAAGTGACGGGTCTGGATGGGGCCGGCTCCGGCCAGGAGCACGGCGCGTTCCATGAGGTTCTGCAATTCGCGCACATTGCCGGGCCAGTCGTAGTCCATGAGCCAGTTCTTGGCGTTTTCGGTAAAGGCGAGCTGGCCCAGGCCGTAGGCCGCGCTGAACTTGTTGGCGAAGAATTCGGCCAGCAGCAGGACATCGTCGCCGCGCTCGCGGAGGGCGGGCAGCTTGAGGGGGATGACGTTGAGGCGATAGAAGAGGTCCTGGCGGAACTTGCCCTCGGCCACGGCTCCTTCGATGTCGCGGTTGGTGGTGGCCAGGACGCGCACGTCCACGCTGACAGTCTCCACCCCGCCCACCCTGTCGAACTCAGACTCCTGGAGCACGCGCAGGAGCTTGGCCTGGAGGCCGAGGTCCATCTCGGTGATTTCGTCGAGGAGGATGGTGCCGCCGTGGGCCAGCTCGAACTTGCCGGGCTTGCGGCTGATGGCTCCGGTGAAGGCCCCCTTTTCGTGGCCGAAGAGTTCGGATTCCAGCAGGTGCTCGGGCAGGGCCGCGCAGTTGATGGCCACAAAGGGCTTGTCCGTGCGGTCCGAGCTGTGGTGCAGGTAGCGGGCGAACATTTCCTTGCCGGTGCCTGATTCGCCGGAGATGAGCACCGTGGCCTTGGACCGGGCCACCTGCCGGGCCAGGGCGAGGACGCGCAGTACGGCCTCGTGGCGGCCGATGATGTGAAATTTGCCGGGCCCGGCCTGGGCGGCGGGGGGGCGCTGCGGCTGGGAAGGGGCAGTGGGCTCTGGCTGTTGCGGCGCAGTGGGCTCGGGCGGGAGCACCAGCTTGATCTTGTCCCAGGCCAGGGGCTCGACCCAGTAGTCGCGTGCGCCCATGGAGAGGAAGCGGGTGGCCTCCTCGGCGTTGCCGTTTGGCGTGAAGATGATCACAGGAGGAAAAGCGTCGGCGGCGCGGGCCTGATCGAGTAGGGAGCGGGCGTCGAATCCCTGCATGGCCGGGCGGCAGAAGACAAGGCAGGGTTGGGATTTCCTGATGAACCCGAGGGCTCCGGTCAGGTTGTCGGCCAGCCCGGCCTGGAGCCCCGCCGCTTTGAGGGTGGGAAAAACGGCGGTCACGGACTGCGGTTCCGCGATGAAGAGCACGGTTCTGGCTGACATGATCCTGTCTATTAACGGGAAGTTGAATTGTTTACAAGAGGTTCACCGTTTCGTTCGGAGCTATGCCCATTGGCCCTCGCGTCAGCCCGGATATTTTTCCATGAACAGGCGCTCGGCCGAGGCGTCGCCGATGACGTAGAGGGAGTCGTCCGCGCTGAGAGCCCGGGCCGGGTCCGGGTTGACCTCCAGGGTGCCGTCGCGGTCCACGGCGATGACGCTGCACCCGGTTTCCTGGCGCAGGCCGCTGTCCATGAGGGTGGAGCCCTCCAGGGAGCGGTGGACCTTGACCCGGAAGATGTTCAGCCCCTCGGTCAGGGTGAGCACCTTGCCCGGGCTGAGGAGGTTGATGATGGTGTTGGCCGTGATGGTGGCGTAGGACATGACCAGGTCGGCCCCGGCCTTGTGCAGGACGCTGATGTTGCGGTCCAGGGTGGCCCGGCTGACGATCTGGATGTCCGGGCGCAATCGGCGGCAGTAGATGGTCAGGTAGATGTTCAGATCGTCGTTGTGGGTGGTGACGAAGACCGACGGGGCCTTGTCGATGCCCGCGGCCTCCAGGGTTTCGAGGTCCGAGGCGCTGCCGTGGACGTAGTGTTCCCCGTCGCGGATGAGCTTTTGGTTTTTCTCCACAATGCGGTAGTCCACGCCCTGGGCGGCCAGGGTCCTGGCCGTGGCCCGGCCCACCCGGCCGCCGCCAAGGACCAGCACCGGGGCTGCTACCGGCGCGGTGGGACCGGCAAAGGCGTCGAAGGCGTCGAGCTGGTCCCTGGTCCCGGCCAGGACCAGGACCGAGCTTGGGCCGATGACCGTGTCCGGGCGCGGGGCCTCGACCCGGCCGCGCTCCCACAGGCCGACGATGTTCATGCCCGTGGCGTCGCGCAGGCCGCAGTCGCGGATGGTCCGGCCCACCAGCGGGGTGCCCTGGGCGGGCGCCTCGGCCAGGAGCAGCTCGCTGACGCTGCCGATGACGTTGCTGCGCGCACCCGCGCCCAGGTTGCGCCGGGCCAGCATCTCGCCGAGCATACGCATGAACTGGAAGACGTGGCTCGCCCCGGCCAGCCGGAGGATGTCCAGGGATTCCTGGGAATCGGCGTTGGCCACGATGGGCACCTCGGGCGCCACCTCGCGGATGGTGAAGGCGGCGTTGGTGTTTTTCATGTCGTCGCTTAGGACCACCACCATGGCCGCCTTGTCCGCCCGCAGCCGCCGATAGGTCTCCGGGTCGTCGGACGGGCCGACAACGGGCTTGTAGCCCTGGTCCATGAGGTCCAGGGCATGGTGCACGTCGTGGACCAGGATGCAGTGGTCGAAGTGGAACTGGTCGAGGCGTACGGCCAGGTTCAGGGCCACGGGATCGGCCCCGACGATAATCAGGTGGCCCGAGGCGGTCTCGGGCATCTCGCGGCGCACCCGCGACTTGGTCTGGGCTTCGAGAAAGGGCGCGTAGAAGAACTGGATGAAGGTGAAGGGGAGCATGACCAGCAGGAAGACGACGCCCGAGAGCAGCACCACCAGCGAGAACATCCTGCCCAGGTCAGAGGTGAAGGTGATGTCGCCGAACCCCAGGGTGGACATGACGGTAAGCGTCCAATAAAATCCCGTCACCCATGAAAATTCCTGCCCCTCGCGCTCCATGAGCACATGGAAGAGCACACTGTAGAGGGTGATGCACGCCAGCAGGAAGAGAATGAACTTGACCAGGGCGCGCAGGTTGCGCTGGGTGCGCCTGTCGCGGACGAAGAAGGCTATCTGCGAGGGGATGAACTTCATGGTGCGGTTCCGTGATGACGCCTTGGCTCCGGGGCCTGTCGCGGCTGGTCACCGGCTCAGTTGCCGGTAGCCTCTTGGTTTAAAAGGTGGCAGATGCCTGCCACGTTCTTCAGTTCCAGGACAAAGGCGATGCCCTTGCCCGGCTGGTTCAGGTCGCCCGCATCCACGATGGCCCGGAGAATCCCCTGCGTTCGGTCGCTGGGCACGATGGTCAGGACAATGTCCTTTTCCGGTTCGATGGGGATGCCCCAGAGCTTCTTGTTCTCGCGGATGCCGGTGCCGCGTCCGGGAATGATGGTTCCCCCCTCGGCGCCGGCAGCCTTGGAGGCGGTGATGATGGCCTCGCAGTTGCCCTTGTCCACCACGGTGACGATCAGGTCAAAGGGGATGTCCAGTTCCATGCCTAACTCCTTCTCTTTGCGTAAGTCACGATCATTCCCAGGGCCATGACCGAGAGGATGGGGGCCAGGGCCACCAGGGCGATGAGCCCGAAGCCGTCCAGAATGGGGTCGCGCCCTTCCATGGCCGAGGCGATGCCCAGGGCCACGGCCAGGACAAAGGTCACGGTCATGGGGCCGGTGGCCACTCCGCCCGCGTCAAAGGCGATGGCGATGAAGGTCGGGTCGCAAAAGCGCATCATGACCAGGGCGGCCAGATAGCCCGGGATGAGGATGTGATGGATGGGAACGCCGTAGATGATCTTGGCCATGCCCAGGGCCACGAACACGGCCACGCCCAGGGACAGGGCAATGAGAATAACCTTGCCCTTGATGCTGCCCGAGGACGCCTTTTCCACCTGCTGGCTGAGAATGTGCACCGCGGGCTCGGCCACGGTGGCCACCAGACCGAGGACAAAGCCGATGGGAATGAGCGGCCAGGTGGAATCCATGGCGCCAAGGACTTCGCCCATGGCCGTGCCCACGGGCATGAAGCCCACCTGCACCCCTTGCAGGAAGAGGACCAGCCCGGCCATGCACAGGGCCAGCCCCTTGGCCATGTTCAGCACATATTCCGTGGGCAGCTTGAGGTAGCGCACCTGAAAGAAGATGAAAAAAAGCACCAGCGGGGTCAGTGCCTGGAGCACCTCGGCGACCACGTGGCCGAAGTCGAGAAAGTCGAGCAGGCCGGTCATCCGTAGAACATCCCCAGGAGCATGACCCCGATGACCGGCCCCACCGAGGCCAGACCCACAAGGCCGAAGCCGTCGGAAAAAGACGAGCGGCCGCCCATGACCGCCACGGTGCCGAGGCCCAGGGCCAGGATGAAGGGAACCGTCACCGGCCCGGTGGTCACGCCGCCCGCGTCAAAGGCGATGGGCACGTAGTCGGCCGGAGTGACCAGCGACAGGGTGATGATCAGCAGGTAGCTGACCGCGTAGAGCCAGGCGATGGGCGTTTTGAAGACGATGCGGGCCATGGCCAGGACCACGAAGATGGCCACGCCAAGCGCCACGCTGAGGATGAGCACCTGCCTGTTGACCGCGCCATGGGAGGCGAGGTCCACCTGATGGGCCAGCACGCGCACGTCCGGCTCGGCCACGGTCACGGCAAAGCCGAGGATGAAGGAAAAGAAGAGCAGGAAGCGTAGCGAGCCGTGCTTGGGCAGGTCGCCGCCCACGGCCTCGCCCATGGGGAGAAGCCCGATCTTCACACCCTGGAGAAAGAGGAACAGCCCGGCAAGGACCATGGCCGCGCCCACCAGAAAGCGTGCAAAGACATCCCAGGGCAGGGAGACGAGAAACACCTGCAACAGGACGACCACCCCGGCGATGGGCAGCACGGCCAGCAGGACTTCCTTGAGGTTCTCGTTCATTCCGGTCTTCACCTGTTTCTCCAGTGGTAGCATGGGCGGGCGTGTCGGGGAATCAGGTCGCCGACAATAGAGAAATTATCAGCACCAGGATGGGTTTTCAAGGCGTTTCGCCCGGTGCCGGGTGGTGGCGTTGGGGAGACGGCTATCCAGCGGTTTCGGTCTTGGCCGCCTTGCGGGCCTTGCGCCACTGGTGGAAGCGGTCGGCATAGGCAGGTGCCTTTTGGAAGAGAAAGACCCCGAGCATGGCCGTGATGATGACGTAGACGCCGCTGAACACGCGCAGCTGGGCCGCGGCCAGGCTGGCGATGACGGCCGAGAATTCTCCCCGCTGGACCAGCGAGAGTCCGGCCCTGGCCGCGATCTTGGGCGAGAGGCCCGAGATGCGCCCGCCCAGGTAGCCGGTGAGCACCTTGCCGATCACGGCCCAGACCACGCATACTCCCAGCAGCAGGGGCATGGGCACGCCGTCGCCGAACTGCACCGTGGTCCCGAACCAGAAGAAGAAGAAGGGGAGCATGATGTTGCGCAGCGGGATGAAGAGCTGCTCCAGGTCGTGGGCCTTGCCCGTTTCCGAGAGCATGACCCCGGCCAGGAACGCGCCCAGGATCTCGGAGAGGCCGAGCCAGAGAGCCAGCCCCGCATAGGCCAGGGCCAGTCCGGCCGCGAACAGGGGGATGAAGTCGGTCTGGATGTAGCGGCCCACGAAGGTGGTCATCCGGCGGAAGCCGAAGTAGGCGATGACCACAGCCCCGGCCACGAAGAGGACGATCTTGAGGGTGAGCAGTCCGGCGAACCCGGCGGTCATCTCCTCCCCGCCCACGGTGGCGGCGATGAAGGTGACCAGCAGCGGGGCCACAAGGTCCTCGAAGATGAGCAGGCCGAGGATGAACTCGGACTCGGGGTTGGCCAGCCGCTTCTTTTCCTCCAGCAGCTTGACCGTGATGGACGAGCTGGTGGCATAGGACACGGAGCCGATGATGAAGGCGGAGAGGATGTCGAGCCCCAGGATCAGGCCAAAGCCCATGACCACGCCGAAGTTGAGGGCCACGTCGATGAGCCCGGCCGGCCAGATGCGCCGTCCCACATCCATCATTCGGATCAGGGGAAACTCGAGGCCCACGATGAAGAAGAGGAAGACGATGCCGATTTCGGCGGCCTCGTGGATCTGCTTGTGGTCGCTGATATGCCCGGCCAGGACCACCCCGAGCAGGATGTAGATCAGCACCGAGGGCACCCTGATCTTCATGGAGGTCAGGGACGCCCCGAAGAAGGTGATCAGCACGATGCCGGCCAGGAGGAGGAAGGGAAGGCTGTCCATGTGGCCTCGCTCAGTGGTGTTGTGCGCGTCCGGGGGCTGCGGCCTCCGGTATGCCGCCTAGCGGCACAGGTCTTCGAGGGCCTTGATCTGCTCCCGCGAACCGATGGCCATGAGCACATCGCCCTCGGTGATGACCTCGGTGATGTCCGGGCTGCCGATGATGGCGCCGCCCCGGTCGATGCCGATGATGGTGGAGCCGGTCATCTTGCGGATCTGGGACTCGGCGATGGTCTTGTCCTTGATCTGGCTGGCGGCACCGACCTTGATCCACTCGATGCGTACCGAGCGGAGCAGGAGGTCCATGCGGTCGTCGGCCACGGGCTGGTAGTCCACGCCGAGCAGGATGGCCCCGAGCTTGCGGGCCTCCTCGTCGCTGAACTTGACCGTGGCCAGGGGATCGTCGTCCGGGTCTTCGAAATAGTAGATTTCCCGGTTGCCCGTCAGGTGAAGCAGGACCACGATGTGCTTCCCGCCCACGGTGGTCATGGAGTATTTTTTCCCGATGCCGGGCAGATCCGTTGTCTTGACGTCCATGGTGTCCTCCAGCTTCTTTGATGCAACTAGGTTTGTACCTGCGAACGGCCCGAATGTAAACGAAGATCGGTCCTGGCGGCGGAGGCGCGTCAGGAAACGAAGCCGATTCCGCCCTTGCCCCTCGGCCTGCTCACCCCTCGGTCTTCTGCTGAATCTTGGCCCAGGTGTCGCGCAGGGTGGCCGTGCGGTTGAAGACAAGACGCTGGCCGGGCACATGGTCTCGCGAGTCCGCGCAGTAGTAGCCGGTGCGCTCGAACTGGAAGTTGGTGCCCGGGGCCATGTGGGCCATGGCCGGCTCCACCAGGCAGCCGGTCAGCACCTCCAGGGAGTCGGGGTTGACATGGTCCGTGAAGCTGCCGCCCTCGGCCACGGCGTTTGGGTTGTCGCAGGTGAAGAGGGGGCCGTAGTTGCGCACCTCTGCCGTGAGCGCGTGGGCGGCCGAGACCCAGTGCAGGGTTCCCTTGATCTTGCGGCCGTCCTTGGACCAGCCGCCGCGGGTCTCGGGATCAAAGGTGGCGCGGACCTCGGTGATCCGGCCGTCGTCGCCGCGGGTGAAGCCGGTGCAGGTGACATAGTAGGCGAAGCGCAGCCGCACCTCCCGGCCCGGGGCGAGGCGGAAGTATTTTTTGGGCGCCTCCTCCATGAAGTCGGCCCGCTCGATCCACAGCTCGCGGGCGAAAGGCACCACGCGGGTGCCCATGGACTCGTCCTCGGGGTGCAGCGGCATGGTGAATTCGTCCAGCCCGTCCTCGGGATAGTTCTCGATGATCAGCTTCACCGGGTCCATGACGCCGAGGTAGCGCGGGGCGCGGTCGTTGAGGTCCTGACGGATGCAGTGCTCGAGCAGGGCGTGTTCCACGGTGGAGTCGGCCTTGGCCACGCCGATGCGGTCGCAGAAATCGCGCAGGGCGGCCGGGGTGCACCCCCGGCGGCGCAGGCCGCAGATGGTGGGCATGCGCGGGTCGTCCCAGCCGCTGACGTATCCCTCCTGCACCAGTTGGATGAGCTTGCGCTTGGAGAGCACCGTGCCCGTCAGATTGAGCCGGGCGAACTCGTACTGCCTGGGCCGCTGCTTGAAACCGGGCAGGGCGGCCAGTTCTTGGTAGGCGGCCGCGTTTTCGCCGAAGAGTTCAGGCATTCCGAGCCCCTGCATCAGCGTGTCCACGCACCAGTCGTACAGCGGGCGGTTGTTTTCGAACTCCAGGGTGCAGATGGAGTGGGTGATGCCCTCGATGGCATCGGACAGGCCGTGGGTGAAGTCGTACATGGGATAGATGCACCATGCGTCGCCCGTGCGGTGGTGGCTGGCGTGCTTGATGCGGTACAGGGTCGGGTCGCGCAGGACCACGTTGGGCGAGGCCATGTCGATCCTGGCGCGCAGGACGCAGGCGCCGTCGGGCAGATCGCCCTTGCGCATGGCCCGGAACAGGGCGAGGTTTTCCTCCATGGTCCGGCCGCGGTAGGGCGAATCCGTGCCCGGCTCCTTGAGGGTGCCCCGGTTGGCGCGGATCTCCTCGGCGCTCTGATGGTCCACATAGGCTTTGCCCATTTTGATGAACAGCTCGGCGATGAGATAGAGCTTCTCGAAGTAGTCCGAGGCGTAGAAGTTGGCGTCCCATTCGAAGCCGAGCCAGCGCACGTCCTCCTTGATGGACTCCACGTACTCCACATCCTCCTTGACCGGGTTGGTGTCGTCAAAGCGCAGGTTGCACCTGCCCTGGTAGTCAAGGGCGATGCCGAAGTTGAGGCAGATGGACTTGGCGTGGCCGATGTGCAGGTAGCCGTTGGGCTCGGGAGGAAAGCGGGTGTGGACGCGGCCGCCGTAGGCGCCGGTCTCGTTGTCGCGTTCGATGATGGTGCGGATGAAGTCCTTGCCTCTTTCCGGGGCGTCGGGCGTGGTGCTCATGTGCTGTTTCCTCGTTGCCATGGGGCTTGCCCTGGCAGCCTTGTCCTTGTTGCTTTGCCGGATGCGGTCCTGGGGGGAAATGATAATCGCGCCGGGTCATCGAATTACGGGAAAACCGCTGGCCGGTCAACGTGCGCCCCGGCTTCCTGGCTCCGGTTCTTGCTCCTCCGGCAGGAAAGAGGCACCATGGGGCCGCACCTCAACCCCGGAGGAACTCCATGCCCCTGTTCACCGTTGATGCCGACGCCTGCGCCCGCGACGGCCTGTGCGCGGCCGTGTGTCCGGTCGGCTGCATTGTCGGCGCACCGGATCAGCTGCCCGTGCCCCATGAGAAAAAGCAGGCCTATTGCCTCGAGTGCGGCCATTGCGTGGCCGTCTGTCCCCGCGGGGCGCTGCGGCTCGACCGCTTCGCCTCCGGCCCGGTGCGCCTTGATCGGGCCGACCGGCCCTCCCTTGATCAGGTGGAATGGCTGCTCAGGGCGCGGCGCTCCATGCGCACCTTCAGGCCCGAGCCGCCCGATCGCCGATTGGTGGCCCGGCTCCTCGACCTGACCCAGTACGCACCCTCGGGTCACAACGCCCGGCCCGTGGAATGGGTGGTGGCCGCAACCCCGGAGGCGGTGCGCGTTGTTGCCACGGCCGTGGCGCAGTGGATGCGCGACGAGGCGGAGCGGCAGACGCCCCTGGCCGCAGCCCTGCATCTGGCCGGGGTGGCGGCGGCCTTTGACGCGGGCGTGGACATCATCTGCCGGGACGCACCCATGCTGGCCGTGGCCCATACCCCGGCTCAAGGCATCACCCCGGCCGAGGACGGGGTCATCGCGGTGACGTATCTGGAGCTGGCGGCCGCCGGAGCCGGGCTCGGGGCGTGCTGGTGCGGGTATCTCTGCGCGGCGGCCAGGCATGACCCGCGGGTGACGGAAACCCTCGGGCTGGACGAGAGCCGCGTGGTGCGCGGCGCATTGCTGCTCGGCCGCCCGGCCAGACGCTACGCTGCCGCACCGCCCAGGCCTGCGGCCCGGACCGAGTGGCTGTGACGGGCGCCCCCCTGAGGGGCTATGCCTGAGCCTGGGCCGATTTTTGGCAATACTTGAGGAATTTCTGGGCCTCGACGAACTCGGGGTTGAGGCTTAAGGCCTGTTCCAGGCTGCGAACGCACAGGTCGCTCATGCCTTTTTCATAATAGACCCGGGCGAGATTGAAGTAGACGTTCTCGTCGTCCTCCACGATTTCCAGGGACTTGTTGTAGTAGCGGATGGACTCGTCGTAGTGGCCGTTCTTGCGCAGCGAGATGCCGAACTGGTTGAATTTCTGCCGGTGTTCGTAGGTGAACGCCTCGTCAAGGCCGAGGAGGGTTTCGAGCACCTTCTTGAGTTTGTCGAAATCCTTTTGCTCGGAGTAGACCTCGCCCAGTCCGTAGTTGGCGTCCACGTGTTTCTCGTCGATCATCAGTGCCTTGAGAAACTGGCGCTCGGCCTCGTCGAGATCGCCCGAGGCAAAGGCCTCGTTGCCCATCTTCACCTTTCGGCTCAGGGTATTGAGGGCCGGAACCGTGTGGATGCGGTAGTAATGGGGCTCGGGCGTGTACTGCCTGAGGAAGTTGATCTCGCCGAGGACGCTTCTGACGCCCGAGGGCACATGGTGGGCGTTGAGCGGCTGGACCTCGAATTCTGCGGGCGAGAGCTGGCGCGCGTACCAGTAGGTCACGTTTTGGTGTTTGCCCTGGGTGCCGCCGGTGCCGATCTCGGCCTCTTGCGACAGGGAGTAGACGCCCAGAATCTGCGGATAATCGCTCACGTATTGACTCCGTCTGTTTGCGTCGCGCCCGGCCGCCATCCGGGGGAAGCTGTGTTTTATGGCAATCGGAAGGCCTACCACAAATCATATTCCAGAGGGTAATGAAAAGCAATAACTCTTCGCAATTCGCTCGGGACAAGCGGCTTGGGAAGGTCATTGCTGGCTTTCCGTGTGGACAGGAGCGGGCTGACGACATGGTTGCAGGGTAGGCAGGTTGCGGCCACCTCGGCCAGACCGCGGGCGAGGCCGTGTCGCCCGCCGTGACGAGGCGGCTGGCCGGGTACGTGCGGCGGGTCCGCTGCCGTTGTTTTCGCGTCAGACCGTCCAAGCAAAAAACAAGTTGACAATAATTTTGCCTTTTCGATAAAAATTCCCATCAAGATTTTCAAAACGGAAGAAAACGCCACGGAAAGGCCATGGTGAAATACCTCCTTGATCCCCACGACAGAAAGTTGGTGGCGGCACTGACCGCCGACGGACAGCGCTCGCCCGGCAAGGTGGCCGGGGAGATGGGCGTCACCGCGCCCACGGTGCGTTCGCGCCTGAAGAACCTTATGGCCGCCGGAGTGCTCAAAGTCGCCGGGCTCATCGACCCCATGAAGGCGCGGGGGCTGACCGTGGCCCTGGTGGGCATATCCCTCAACAGTCACGAACAGCTCGACGAGAAGCTGGCCTGTATCGGCTCCCTGCCGCGTGTCAACTGGTGCGCCGTGGTCACTGGCCGTTACGACATCATCGCGGAGATCGTCTGCTCCGAGGACATCGGAGACCTCTACGACTTTCTGGACCAGGATCTCTCCAAGGTGGGCGGGGTCAATTCCAGCGAATCGTTTGTCGTCATGAAATCGCGGCGAAAGTGGCTTTTGCTGCCCGATGCCGTGGTCCGGGAGTTCAACGCATAACCCGCCCACCGCGGCGGACGGATTTATTCATCAAGGAGAGAGTCATGATCATTGGTATCCCAAAGGAAATCAAAACATTGGAGAACCGCGTCGCCATGACGCCGGGTGCGGTCGAAACCCTGGTGCGCCAGGGCCACACCGTGCTGACCGAGACCGGCGCAGGCCTGGGCAGCGGCCTGGGCGACGAGGAATACGCCGCTGCCGGAGCCAGGCTGGTCACTGCTGCCGAGGCGTGGGGGGCACAGATGGTCATCAAGGTCAAGGAGCCGCTGGAGTCCGAGTTCGGCTATTTGCGCGACGACCTTATCCTCTTCACCTATCTGCATCTGGCCGCCGCCGAATCCCTGACCCACGCCCTGCTCAAGGCGGGCACCACGGGCATCGCCTACGAGACCGTAACCCTGCCCGACGGCTCCCTGCCGCTGCTCATGCCCATGAGCGAGGTGGCCGGACGCATGGCCACCCAGGTGGGCGCACATTATCTCGAAAAGAATCAGGGAGGTCGCGGCATGCTGCTTGGCGGTGTGCCCGGCGTGGCTCCGGCCTCGGTGGCGGTCATCGGCGGCGGCGTGGTCGGCACCAACGCAGCCCGCATCGCCGTGGGCATGGGGGCGCATGTGACCATCCTCGACCTCTCCCACAAGCGGCTGCAGTATCTTGACGACATCTTCCAGGGCCGTCTGACCACCATGGCCTCCACCGAGCCCAACATCCGGGCCGCCGTGCAGGCTTCGGACCTCGTCATCGGCGCGGTGCTGGTGCCCGGGGCCAAGGCCCCCAAGCTGGTCACCCGCGAGATGCTGCCCACCATGAAGGAGGGCTCGGTCATCGTGGACGTGGCCGTGGACCAGGGCGGCTGCGTGGAGACCATCAGGGCCACCACCCACGACGACCCGGTCTATGTGGTTGACGGCGTGGTCCACTACGGCGTGGCCAACATGCCCGGCGCCGTGCCCCGCACCTCCACCTTTGCCCTGGTCAACCAGACCCTGCCCTATGCCCTGCGCATCGCCCGCGACGGCATGGACGCCCTGAGGAAGGACCCCGGCCTGGCCCTGGGCCTGAATACCTGCAAGGGCAGGTTGACCTGCCCGGCCGTCGGGCAGGCCCTGGGTATCGACTCCGTGACCCCGGCCCAAGCTCTCTAGGCCGTTTACCTCGTCCCAAAACGGAAAACCCCGTCCGTTCCGGTAAGTCGGAGCGGGCGGGGCTTCTTTGTTGTTCGGGGCCGGGTCAGTACATGAGGCCCGGCAGGTAGAGGATGATCTGGGGGAAGACGAAGAGCAGGGCGATACCCGCGATGATGGCCAGCATGAAGGGCACGATGCCCCTGAAGACCTGCTCCAGGGTCACGCCGGGCGCGATTTTCTGGCACATGCCGTAGACCACGTAGACGTTGATGCCCACCGGGGGCGTGATGACACCCATCTCCGTGACCAGGACGATGATGATGCCGAACCAGATGGGGTCGTAGCCCATGCTGGTGACCACCGGGAAGAAGACCGGGATGGTCAGCATGATCAGGGCCAGGGAGTCCATGAAGCAGCCGCCGATGAAGTAGATGAGGATGATGGCCGCCATGATGGCGTAATGGGGCATGTCAAAGGAGGCCACCCAACTGGCGATGTCAAAGGGGATGCGGGTCACGGCCAGGAACTTGCCGAAGACCACTGCGCCCGCGATGAGGACCATGACCATGCACGAGGTGCGCAGGGTCTCGTGCAGGGAGTTGACAAAGGCGTTCCATGAGAGCTGGCGCTTGATCACGGCCAGGGCAAGGACGCCGAGCACGCCTATGGACGCGGCCTCGGTGGGCGTGAACCAGCCCCGGAAGAGCCCCCCGATGACCAGGGCGAAGATGATCAGGGTGTCGAGCAGCCCGGCCAGGGACTTGAGCTTTCTGGACCAGGGGAAGGACTCCCCCTTGGGGCCAAGGGCGGGGTTGATCCGGCACTGGATGGCGATGGCCGCCACGAACAGGGCCGTGAGCAGGAAGGCCGGGAAGATGCCGGAGACGAAGAGGGCGCCGATGGACTGCTCGGTGAGCACTCCGTAGATGATCAGCACCACGCTGGGCGGCATGATCATGCCGAGTCCGCCGCCCGATGCCACCGAGGCCGAGGCCAGGGAGTTGGCGTAGCCGTAGCGTTTCATCTCCGGTATGCCCACGGTGGACATGGTGGCCGCTGTGGCCGGGCTGGAGCCGCAGACCGCGCCAAAGGCGGTGCAGGCCGAGACAGTGGCCATGGCCAGCCCGCCCCGGGTGCTTCCGAGAAAGTGGTAGGCGGTGTTGTAGAGCCTCTTTGAGATGCCGCAGTTGAAGGCGATCTGGCCCATGAGGATGAACAGGGGGATGGTGGACAGCTCGTAGGAGGCAAAGGCGTCGTAGATATTGCGCGACATGAGGTTCAGCCCGCCGCGCCAGGAAGTGAGCAGCGAGAAGCCCACGAATCCGACAAGCATCATGACGAAGGCCACCGGCATCCGGGTCATGAACAGCAGGACCATGACGACGATGCCGACGATTCCGGCGGTGGTAGGGTCCATCTAGTCCTCCCCGCCTTTGAGGAACCGTGCGATGTCCCGGACCAGGAACAGGGAGTAGACCAGAAAGCCGAAGGCGAGCACGTAGATGATCAGGTAGTCGGGCAGCTCCAGGTTCATGGAGACCTCGCCGGATTCGGACTGGGTCCGCGCATACAGGTACATGCGCCAGGCCACGATGGACACCAGGGCCAGGGTGGCAGCGGTGGTCAGCAGCTTGACTGCGCGGCGGGTGCGGCGCGGCAGACGACGCACGAATATCTCCACGCCGATGTGGCTCTTTTGCTGGTGGGCGTACGGCAGGGCGAACCCGACCACCACGATGCCCAGGATGGAGACAATCTCCTCGCAGCCGAAGATGGGCGTGTTCCATACGCCGCGCATGAGCACGTCGGTCCCGGTGAGCAGCGCCATGCAGAAGAGGCAGAGGGCGGCGATGGCGCGCATGGCCCGCTCCAGATGGTCGAGGGGGCCTTTCTTCATTTCTTCCATGAGACGGATAATCCTTGCGTTCGCTGCGGTGCGGGCTCGCCCGTCCCGCGCTTGTTGGCTATTGCAGGGTGGAGCGGGTGTACTCGATGATGGCCGCGCCGTCGAGCCCCCTGGCGTCTGTTTCCCTGATGTATGCCTCGATGACCGGCCGGGACGCCTCGACCCAGCGGGCCGATTCCTCGGCGGACAGCTCGATGACGGTCCCGCCCTGTTCGATGAGATAGCGTCTGCCCTCGATGTCTGCCTCGTCCCAGGCCTGGGCGTGTTTTGCTGCCCACTGGGTGTTGATTTCGCGGATCACGGACTGGGATTCGGGGTCAATGGCCGCCCACTTGGCCTTGTTCATGACAATGAAGAAGACCGTGGTGTAGGCCACGTCGAAACAGTCGGTGCCGAACTTGCAAACCTCGCCGAGCTTGAAGGAGAGGTTGGACTCGATGGGGTGCATGGAGCCGTCCACCACGCCCTTCTGGAGCAGCTGGTAGTTTTCGGGCATGGGCTTGGCCACCGGGGTGCCGCCCAGGGCCTTGACCAACTGGGCCGAGTTGCCTGTGGAGCGGATTTTTTGGCCCTTCAGCTCCTCCAGGGTGGATACGGGCTTGCTGGTGGTGAAGAGCAGGCCGGGGCCGTGCCCGTTGAAATACATGACCTCCACATCGGCCAGCTCTTCGGGCTTGAAGCGGGCGTAAACCGCATTGGCCGTTTCCGTGGCCTGTGCCGCGTTCTTGTAGCCCAGCGGCAGGTCCACGGCGGCCATGACCGGGAACCGCCCGCGAGTGTAGGCGAGGCAGGAGAGCCCTATGTCGGCGATGCCCTCGACCACGCCGTCGTATGTCTGCTGGGCCTGGGTCAGGGTGCCGCCGGGGTAGTAGTTGATGCTCACCTTGCCGCCGGTACGTTTTTCCACCTCGCGGCACCACGCCTCGGCCAGTTGCGACTGGTGGTTGGCGGGCGGGAAGAAGTTGGAATAGGTCAGCCTGACGGTGTCGGCCAGGGCAGGGCCGGGCGCGGCCGTACAGAGAGCGGCCAGGGCGGCGAGCGACAGGAGCAGTTTTTTCATCGATCTCTCCAGCGTGCTGTGGTCCTTGAAGGGTCTGGGCCCTCCCCGTCTATGTCAAGGCGGCCCCGCCGCAACGGGGCCGCCGATGCGCTATTTTGCTTCGTCCATGGCCGCCCGCAGGAAGGCGACCACGCCCGGACCGTCCAGGCCCCTGGAGGCGGTGGCCTTTTCGTAGGCGGCGATGACAGGCTGGGCGGCCTCCACCCAGCGGGCGGCCTCGGCATCGGCCAGGGGCACGAAGCTGCCGCCCTTTTCGAGGAAGTAGTCCCTGCCTTCCTGGTCGGCCTCGTCCCAGGCCGCGCCGTGGCGCACGGCCCACTCGGCGTTGATCTCGCCGATCACGGCGCGGGTCGCCTCGTCCAGGCGCTGCCACTTGGCCTTGTTCATGACCACGAAGAAGGTGGTGGTGTAGGCCACGGGAAAGGACTCGGTGCCGTATTTGACCACCTCGGCCAGCTTCCAGCCCTTGTTGGACTCAAGGGGGTGGATGGAGCCGTCCACCACGCCCTTTTGCAGCGACTGGTAGCAGGTGGGCATGGACTGGGCCACCGGGGTGCCGCCCAGGGCCTCGACCAGTTGGGCCGAATTGCCGGTGGAGCGAATCTTGAGTCCCTTGAGGTCTTCCAGGGTGGCGACCGGGCGCGGGGTGGTGAAGAGCAGCCCCGGACCATGGGCGTGGAAATACATGGGGGCCACGTCGGTCAGCTCGGCCGGGCTGTATTTTTCGTGGACCGCGTTGGCCGCTGCCGTGGCCTGGGCCGCGCTGGTATAGCCCAGGGGCAGGTCCAGGGCGGCCATGACCGGGAAGCGGCCGCGTGAGTAGGCGAGGCAGGAAAGCCCGATGTCCGCGATGCCTTCGACCACGCCGTCGTATGTCTGCTGGGCCGGGGTCAGTGTGCCCCCCGGAAAGTAGTCGATGACCACCGCGCCTCCGGTGCGGCGCTCCACCTCGCGGCACCATTCCTCGGCCAGCTTGGACTGGACATGGGTGGGCGGAAAGAAATTGGAGTAGGTCAGCCTGAGGGGGGCGGCCAGGGCCGTGGCGGCCGTGACCAGGCTCAGGGCAAGGACTGCGGCCAGGGTGAGGAGTTTTTTCATGGTGCGTCTCGTTGGTTGATTGTGTTCATCCGGTCCGGGCGCGTGCCCACCGGGTTCAGCCTTGCATGGTGCCGTGGCGCAGGGCCATGGCGATGGCCGTTTCGCGTACGTCCCGCACGCTCAACAGCCGGGTGCCCAGGGCGCGGTGGATGAGGAATCCCTCGAACAGGGCCGTGTTCAACGCCCCGATTTTTTCCGGGGGGTAATCGGTCTCGATGTGGCCGCGTACCAGATCGGCGAAGATGGCGTTGGAGAGCCGGTAGCCGGACTTGTTCATGCGTTGCCTGAGCACGTCGTTGCGGGCCGAGTAGACCGTGAACTCAAGAAAGATGGACGACCAGTTCTCGTCGTCCAGGATGGACTCCAGGAAGTCCCAGATGATGTTCATGACCTCTTCAAGGCTGGTGGCCCGGTCCACCCTGCCGTTGCGCTCGGCCCGGTAATGACGGAATTTCCGCTCCACGATGAGCAGGAACAACTCGTCCTTGCTGTTCCAGTGCCGGTAAAAGCTGCCCTTGGCATAGCCCGCGTGCTCGGTGATCTCGGCCACGGAGGTCTGCACGAATCCCTTGGACCCGAAAAGGAAAAAGGCCGAGTCCATCAGCTCCTGCATGGTCTGCCGGGATTTTTCCTGCTGTTTCTTGGCCATTGCGCATCCTGTTTCGCCGGGCTGTGTGACCATTGGTCAAAAAATGACCAATGGTCATTTTCGAGGTCATGGCTACCATGGGCCGGAAAAACTGTCAAGAAAAGGAGGGATGGAGAAGGGGCGCGTACCGTTTTTTCTGGCGGTTTTGCTCCGGTCGCCCAGGACCGGGACTGGCTTAGGTGATGATGTCGTCCACGGTCAGGGCGGCGTCCGGTTCGGTCAGGGTGATCTCGGCCACAAGGATTTCGTCACCGGCCAGGGAGGTTTCCGGGTCGTAGAGGAGCCGTCCTGTTGTCGGCCCGGAGGACTCCCATATGAACGCCTGGCCCGGGGTTTCGGTCGGCAGGGCGTCGGCCGGGCGCAGGACGCCGGAACCGAAGGCAAAGGAGAGCTTGTCCTCGCCGGGGGTGAAGTCCGTGATGGTGTCTCCGCCCTCGGTGGGGCTCTGGTAGTGGAAGGTGTCGCTCCCCCGTCCGCCCGTGAGAATGTCCTGGCCCTGGCCGCCGTAGAGCAGGTCGTCGCCGTCGCCGCCGAACAGGATGTCCCCGCCCGGCCCGCCCACCAGAGTGTCATTGCCGGAGCCGCCAAAGAGTATGTCGTTGCCCTGGCCGCCGTAGATGCGGTCGTCGCCCTTGTCGCCGAAGAGGATGTCGTCGCCGTCGCCGCCCAGGAGGAGATCGTTTCCGTCCCCGCCGAAGAGCCAGTCGTTTCCCCGGCCGCCGATGAGGGTGTCGTTGCCGCCGCCGCCCACGATCCAGTCGTGCCCGTTGCCGCCGAAGAGCACGTTGGCCTGGTCGTCGCCGGTAATGTGGTCGCTGAAGTCGGAGCCCACGGCGTTGCCGCCTCCTGTTTCGCGAAGGTCGAAGCGCACGCCCTCGGGGCTGCCCGAGGCGTCCACCGTGGGAAGTCCGGCGCCGCCCATGGCGTGAAAGGTGCCAGGGTCAGGCTCGGCCAGGGGGTCGGGGTCTGTCCGGTCCACCCGGATTGTTTCGTCCGCGGCTTGCGATACGGTTTTGCCGTCGCTTTCCGGGGGGATGTTCCAGGCTCCGCCGCCCACGGACTGGGTCGTGTTGAGCGTTGGGCCGGCCGGGACAGGGGATATGGCCGGGAGGACCGGCTGGGGCGAGAAGTTGCCGCTGCCGTCGCTGATCAGCCAGGTCTGGCTGCCGCCGCTGTCAACGACGCACAGGTCGCTGAGTCCGTCGTTGTTGGCGTCCCTTACATACAGGGTGACGGCGCTGGCCTGGGAAACCGCCCGGAACGCCTGCCAGGAGGCTCCGTCGTGGGCGATGATGCCCAGAGCGCCCGTGGTGGCGTTGAAGGTGATGATTTCCAGGGTGGGCGTGGTGATGTTGAAGCTGCCCACTGCCAGGACCGTGCTGCTGCCCAGGTTGGGCCAGCTCAGGACCTGGGTGCCGAAGGTGCCCATGTGGCCCTTGAGCAGCACGAGATCGGTGCCGGTGCGTAGAACTATGTCCGCGTGGCCGTCCCCGTCCACGTCGGCCACGACGATGGCCCGGGGGGCGTCGAGCCGCAAGCGCACGTTCTCGGCCGACCACTCGCCGTCGTTGCGCAGGATGGTCACTCCTGAACCGTGGCCGACCACCAGTTCCGTCCGTCCGTCGCCGGTCAGGTCGCCCGCGGCCATGGCCGTCGGGGTGAGGTGCGGGGGCAGGGGGGTGTCGGCGAAGGTGCCGGAGGCTGTGGATTCGACCCAGAAATCCGGTCCGTGCAAACGGGAGAAGTAGTCCGGTCCCGTTGAATCCGGCGGGTCTGGCGACACGTCCGCCGGGGCGCCTTTCCCGTCACGGGCGGCGCCATGGTGCTGATTGTCGTCCGTCAAGACATCCTCCCTGATGAATCGACTGGTGGTCGATGGAACCTGCGTTCTGTATCAGCAATACGGTACGAAAGTCAAAGAGGGCGTCAGGGCTCCCTGGGCATGTCCGACTGGCGGCATCAATTCTCCCTTGGATAGCCCCGGGCGGGAGGTGATGGAAATGTTGTCGAAGCGCGGAGATTGTCACCCGTTCGTCACACGCGGGCCGGAGCGCTGTGGTAGCTTCCCCATGGCGTTGGGCGGGAGTCCGCCAGGCGTCTCATCCAAGGGAGGAATCGCCATGGAATGTCGAAAAACAGTTGAGGTCGAGGAGCGCAACAGCCAGCCTCAGGTGCGTCACTGCGCCGTCTGCTTCGCGCCCATCGGGGACAGCGCCGCAGCGGCCAGGTCCCAGGAGGGGCACCACTACTGCGCCCGGTGCGCCGACGCCATGTTCAAGGCCGGAGCCCTGGAGGGGCTGCGCCACGATTCGCAAAACAGGATGCCCAAGCACATACCCTCGGCCTGATTCATGCCGCAGCCAGACGCCGCGGGTGCCGTCATCCCGTCGGGCAGGACTTTCCCGAGGGAATTCTGACCGTGACCGTGGTGCCTGATTCCGCAGAGGAGCACATGGCGATGGAGCCGCCGTGCTGCTCTGCCACCAGCCGTGCGCTGTAGGTGCCGAGCCCGATGCCGCCCGGCTTCCCGTCTGTGGCATATTTCTCGAAGAATCTCGATTGCATGGATGGCGAGACCGCCCCTGCGTTGGCGATGCTGATGCGGCATTCCTGGCCGGTGCGGACAGCCACGCTCACGGGTTTGCCCTCGCATGCCTCCACCGCGTTCTTTATCAGGTTGCTGAGCATGGAGTAGATCAGCGCCCGCTCGCCGCACAGGTTTACCGGCCCGGTCTCCCCGTCCGGGCAGTCGTCCACGGAAACGGTCACGGTCACCGGGTTGTCGCGGCCGAGCTGTGTGTTGGTGATCACCTCGCGCAGCATGGCCGTCAGGTCGAACTCCTCGAAGCGGAACTCGTAGGTGCCGGTTTCGAGCTTGTAGAGTTCCTGGGACTGGTTGATCAGGGCGAGCATCATGGTTCCCGCGTCCTCCACGGCCTTGAGCATTTCCGCCTGACGGGGGGTGATGTTCTCCTCCTGCCGGATGATGCGCGGAATGCCGATGATGCCCGAGAGCGGCGACTTGAGGTCGTGGCGCATGATGCGTGTCATGTCCTCCTTGAGCCGGGTCATCTCCTTGCGCCGGGTCACGTCGATGCCCACACAGACGAACTCGCTGATCCCGCCCTGGCGGTCCGGCACCGCCGTGCTGATCCATTCGGTCCAGAAGCGGCCGCCCTCGCGCCCCACGATCTCGCACTCGAAATCCATGCGCTCGCCCGAGGCGAGAGTCCGCGTCAGATCGGCCAGCATCTCCTCGTGGACCGCCTTGTCCTGGTAGGCCCGGCATCCCCTGGCCAGCAGGTCGGTCAGCCGCATTCCGGCCATCGCGGACTCGGGATACTGAAAATGTTCCAGGGCGCAGCGGTTGGCAAAGGTGACAACGCCGTCGCGGTCAAGGCGCAGCACGAGGCAGCGGGCGTTCTGGACCAGGCTTTCGTACAGGGCGCGGCTGGCCCGCAGCTCGTCTTCAAGGCGTTTTCTGTGGTCGATGTCCCTGGCCGAGCCGCGTATGCCCAGGTATGCGCCTTTGTCCGAGAACACGGGCAGGCTGCTGTGGGCCACCCAGTGCTCGTTGCCCTGTCTGTCGCGCAGCATGAAGTCAAAGGCCGCTGGCCCGGGTATGCCGTCGGCGCTGGACATGGCCGAAAGCACTGTTTTCCGGTGGTCCGGGTGTATCAGCGAGGCAAACAGGCCGGGGTCGTCCATGAACTCTTTCGGGGAGTGGCCGGTGAGCTGTTCGCAGGCCGGAGACACGTAGATGAACGCGCCGTCCGGTGCCAGCCAGTATTCCCAGCCGGAGGTGAAGTCGGCCACGGTGCGGTAGCGTTCTTCGCTTTTGGCCAGCCGCTCGGCTGATTCGCGCATGGCGCGCAGCAGCGGGCCGATCATCAGGATGCCGAAGAAGACGAGGATCGAGATGACCAGGCCGAGGGTTTCATAGGACAGGGGCGGGGTGTCGCGCCCGGCGATGATGCCGATCAGGGTGTGGGCGCGGCGGAAGGCCATGATGAAGATGCCTGCCGAGAGCAGTATCCAGGCCCATTTGCGCCCGGCGTGGGCGATGAGCGCGAGGGCGAGGCAGCCCGCGGCGAACTGGAGAATGGTCGAGCACAGGACGATGGCGATCATGGCTCTGCTCCGCCCGGCGCTGCCGGGAGGTCTTCCAGCCCCGCCTCCCTCGGACGGGCCTGGACGTGGCACGCCCCGAGCTTACGGCGTTTTGCCGGGATGTGAAAGAAAAAAGCCCGGCTACCGCCGCTGGAAGACCAGATCCCCCACGCCGGGCAGGGCGATGGTCAGCCGCCCGGCTTCCGTCCGTCCCTGGATCACGCCGCCCTCCCTGGTGTGCAGCCATAACTGCCCTGGTTTTGGGGTGGACCACTTGAAGGCTATTTCGTCGGTGTCCGTGCTCCAGGTGCCGCGTCCGTTTTCTGCCAGGGTCAAAACAATGTCGATGCCGTTGGCGGCGGCTTGGTAGCGGCCGACGGCGTCGTCCCTGTCCGGGGCGCAGGCCCAGAGCGCCAGGGCCAGCAGACAGGCCAGGGCTGTGCGCGTGGTCATGATCCGATCCTCCCGAGCTTGCCGAGGAAGAGCCTGTCCGCCTGGAGGACCGCGTCGTACCTGTAGACATGGAGCGTCATGGTTATCCAGCCCAGGTCGCGCAGCACGGTCCACCAGCTGATGGGGTCCTCGATGGTCTTGAAACAGCCGCAGCTGATGGGTGCGCCCCGCAGCAGGTTGATGAATATGGCCACGGTGAATACCGCGAGCATGGCGGCAATGACCGCGGCCGCAGAACGGACCCGTACCCCGAGGATGAGCAGTGCGCCGCAGACGATCTCGATCCACGGCATGAACACGGCCAGGGCGTTGACCGCCCAGTAGGGCGCGAGCCGGTAGGAGGCGATGGTCTCGCTGAACTCGGCGGCGTAGTTGATCTTGTACATGGCCGCATAGACGAAGAGACCGCCGATGTAGAGGCGGAAGGCCAGGGCCAGCCAGGGGTGGGTCAGGATGCGCCGGAGCAGTCCGATCATCGGGTCACCTCGTATCCGGCCCGTTTCCATGCCTGCAGGCCGCCCTTGAGGACCATGACGCTCTGGTGGCCGAGGAGTTCCAGTTCGCGGGCCACGTCCGCATCGTAGTGGCGGCTGATGGTCCTGCCGTAGACGAGCAGCGGGGTCTCGGGGTCGAGGGAGGCCAGCTTCATGGAGTAGACGAAATCAAACAGGTCCTTGGGCAGGTTCACGGAGCCGGGAATGGCCTCCTGGCGGTGAAAGTCTGCCGGTCGGGCGTCGATGAGCACGGCTTGGCCCGCTTCGGCCATGCGTCTGGCTTCGTGGGCTGCGACCAGGGCGGGGGGCGGGGCGAAGAGGGACTTGGGCACCAGCTCGATGCCGCCGGGACTGGCGGAGTTGAACAGGACGCCCAGTACCACTCCGGCCAGGATCATCACCCAGGCGTCGAGCCAGGAGGCGCGCCAGGCGCGGGCCACCTCGCCCCGGACCAGCCCGACGATGCGCTCCCTGGCTTCGGTTTGGACCGTGACCTCCTCCCTGGCCCGGGTCAGGGCGTCCAGGGTGGCCTGCAGCTCCGCATTGCGGACGGTGAGGGCCGTGTTCAGTTCCCGGACCTGTCTGCCGTGCCAGGCATTGCCCAGGGTGACGATGAAGATGCCGAGCAGCGAGCGCAGAAATTGCACTCCCTGGGGGTGCAGGCCCTGGTCCGGGAGAGGCTCGGCGAGTCCGATGGCTCCGTGCCACTCCTGATCGAGGGAGAAGAGTACCGCCGTGTCTGCCCGGGCGGGCAGGGCGGCCACGGCTTTCCTATCGTCGAGCAGTTCCGTCTGGTTGGCTCGGGGCATCCTGTCCTTGAGTTCCACGAATCGGGCCAAAATCTTTTCCCGGCCCTTGTCCGAGGCCACGGCCTCGGCCTCGTCCGGGTCGGGGCCGCGATAGGCGGTGTCGACCTGTCCGGCCCGGGGGCCGTGCAGACCGATCCAGCCGCGGGAGAAGCCGAAGGTGCCCATCAGGGTCAGCAGGAAGGCGTCGAGAATGGCCTTGGGGTCGTTGAGACTCGAAAGCTCCAGGGAGGTCTCGTACAGGGTGCGCAGCCGGAACGCCTGACGGTCCAGCTCGTCGCGGGCCTGTTCCATGCGTCCGAGGGCCTGGGTGAGGCAGGCATTGTTTTCGCTCAGGGAGGCGTTGAGGGTCTGGACGCGTTCGTCGGCGCAGGCCCGCTTCAGGGCGGTGGAGAGGATGTCCGTCAGCCCTTGGATCAGTTCGATTTCATCCTGGCTGTAAGGGGTTTTCGTGAGCCTGGGGCCGAGGATCAGCAGCCCGCGGGAGTCGCAGTCGAGCCGCATGGCAACCACTGCGCTGGTTCCGGCGGGCAGGGAGGGGTCGCTGGCCAGATGCGGGCCGGTCAGCATCGTGGGGCGCGGCGGCGGGGCGGTTTGGGGCTCGTCCTGGAAGAACCTGTCCGCCAATCCGACCCCGGCCAGCTCACAGCGCTTTCTGTCGTCGGGCATCAGCCCGAGGCTCTCGACTTCGACCCGGTCAGGACCGACCACGATCCCAAGGCCGAAGGTAAGACCCAGCGGCCCCATGACCACCGGCAGGAACCGGCGCAGGGTGGACCCCGTATCGGTCAGGTCCGAAAGCTCGGTAGCCGCCTCGAACAGGGTCTTGAGGTGGAACAGTCGGCGTTCGCTTTCCGGGGCCGGGCCTTCGGTGCGGCCCGGTCCAGCCGACAAGGGGTCCGTGGGGCGGTCGCTGCTCATTCTTCCAGTGCCTGGATGCGTCTGAAGAGTTCGTCCATGTCGTCAATCATGCCCAGGTGGGCGTAGCGGACCTTGCCGCTGCGATCCACGATCATGGTGAACGGGGTTTTGGGCTCGCCCAGCAGCTTGTGGATTTCATACCCGGTGTCGTGGGCGATGGGAAAGGCGTACTCGCGTTGGCGGATATAGCGTACTTCCATGCTCGTGCCGCCTGCGGCGATGCCGATCAGGGTGATGCGCGAGTCGAGCCCGGCCCGTTTGAGGCGTTTGGCGAGCCGTGTCAATTGCGGCGACATTTCGTGGCAGACAGGACAGTACACCCCGATGATCTCCATGAGTGTGTAAGGGGTCGGCAGGTCGGCGAGGGTGAAGGGGGCGTTGGCGGTCAGCCCCAACTCTGCCGCGTCTTCCTCCACGGCCAGGGGGGGCATGGTGAAGGGCGGCAGGGTGTCGCCCGCCTTGGGCGGTCCGGCCGGGGCGGGGGAGGCCCACAGAAGAATGGCCAGCAGCAGGGGCAGGATGCGGTGCGCTCGGGTCATGGGTCGCTCCTTGGCTCGGTGCGAAGAGACGCCAGGGCGTCTTCCTCGGTGTCGTACAGGGGGGCAAGGGTGGTCATGCCGACCATGGACAGCACCTGTCTGAAGTTGTCGGAAAGCCCGGCCATGGCCACGGCTGTCCCGGCCTTGCGACAGTCCAGCAGCAGCTGGGTCATAAGGGCGATGCCCGCTCCGTTGATGGAGGTGCTCTTGGAAAAGGACAGTACCACTCCGGTCGGGCCGGTGCCCGCCTCGTCAAAGGCGGCCTTGAGCCGGGCCTCGGAGCCGGAGTTGACCGCCCCTCGGATATCAATGATCCCCACGCCGTCGCGCTGGCGCACCAGAAAATCCTCCTCCCGGCTTTTGGCCAGATCGATGCGCTCCCGGGCGCGTCCCAGGGCGGCGTCGAGGGCGGGCTTGCGGATGGGCTTGTTGATGAAATCCGTGGCGTCGAGGCCCAGCGCCTTGATGGCCAGGTCCATGTCCCCGTGGCCGGTGATGATGATCACCTCGGTGGCGGGCGACAGTTCCTTGATCCGGGCCAGCACCTCCAGCCCGTCCATGCCCGGCATCTTGATGTCCGTGAGGACGATGGGCATGGCGTGCTCGCGGAACAGGGCTATGCCCTCTTCCCCGTTCTCGGCCGTGAAGACCTCGAATCCGTAGGCATCCAGCATGAGCCTGAACATGGACAGGGTCGGTCGCTCGTCGTCGATGACCAGAATCTTGAGTGGCATGGGCTCTCCTCGGGGTGCAGCGGGCGTATTTGAGGACAAGTCTAGGTCGGAAATGACATTCGTGTCCAGCAAACCGTGTCCGTTCCTCGTATGGGAGTCCAAGAAACGGGGAATGCGGTTGCCATGGCCCCGTGCGGATGGTACGGATTTGAATGGGAATACACCATGGGAGGGGACGCATGGGGGTAAGGGTTCTGGTCGAATGTCCCGGGCGACAAGGGTTTCGGGCCGGGCCGACCGAAGGGAATCGCTTGGCGGGGAGTCGGCCATGCTGAGGTTTTTTCACGGTTCGATCCGCAAGAAGCTGGTCATCCTCGTGCTCCTTGCCACGCTGCCGCCCTTTGCGGTCATCGCCTTCAATGAGATGGCCGCCCGGCAGCACATCCTGGAGATGGCGGGCAAGGACACCGCCACGCTGCTGCGCGGGTACACCGAGGTGCAGCGGCGGGTGGCCGACTCCACCAGGGCTTTGCTTACGACCGTGGCCGTCTTGCCTGCGATGCAGGACGCCAACCCGGACGCCGTGCATGCCATCCTGGCCGCGCTCATCTCGGCCAACCCCATTTACACGAACGCCTTTCTTCTGGATCTGGACGGGCGCGTGGTGGCCGGAAGCCTGCCCGGCCTGCACGACTTCGATTTTTCCGACCGCAAGCATGTCATCGAGGTGAAGCGGACCGGCGCATTCTCGGCTGGAGAGTATGTCGTGGGGCGGGCCATTCACAAGCCCATTTTCCCCTTTGCAGTGCCTGTGTTTGACCCCCGAGGCGAAATGCGGGGAAGCATCATCATCGGCGTGGACCTGACTCACTTCGGAGAGCTGTTCGATCAGGCGTCTTTCCCGCCCGGTTCCTTTGTGGGCATTTGCGATCACGCCGGGCGCAGGCTTTTCCGCCATCCGGCCAACGACGCCACGCCGCCGGGCACACCCATCCGCGACGAGGTCTTTCTGGCGGCCAGCCAGGGCGATGCGCCGGGTTTCATCCGGGCCAAGGGCTCGGACGGACCGCGCCGCATCGTGGCTTTCGAGCAGGTCCGGTTGGGGCCGGACGGGCCGCCCTACATGTATATGTTCATGGGCTTTCAGGAATCCGAGGTGCTCCGGCAGATCAATGATCAGGCCGTGCTGGGCGGAGTGACCATCGCCGTGTCCCTGGCACTGGCCCTGCTCCTGGCGTGGTACGCGGGCGGCCGCGCCCTGGCCCGCAACCTCGAGAGGCTGGCCGACGCCGCCTGCCGGGTGGGCTCCAGCGGCACCATGCAGTCAAGCGGCATCGACTACAACGACGGCGAGATGGGCCAGCTGGGCAAGGCGTTCGATACCATGGGGAGGCTGCTCGAAGAGCGCGAGGCCGAGCGCAACGAGGCCCTGGCACGCCTCTCGGAGAGCGAGGAGCATTATCGGACGCTGCTGGAGAACAATCCGGCGGGCATCTGCCTTGTGGACCCGAACACCATGACCATCGAGTTCGCCAACCCGGCCTTTTTGCGTCTGCTGGGCCTCGGGCCGGAAGACGTGGGCGCGGTCAGGATCGGTGACATCCACCCTCCCGAGGATTTGGAAGCCATTTCCGAGGGGTTCAGGCGGCACAGCACCCAGGACATGATTTTCAGCGCGGCCGTGCCCTGCCTGACCCGCTCGGGCGAGCGCATCCTGGTGGACATCTCTTCGGCAAGGGTCAGGGTGTACGGCCGGATGCTCCTGGCCGGATTCTTCACCGACATCACCGAGCGCAAGCGGTTCGAGGACGCCCTGGTGGTGGCCAAGGAGGCGGCAGAGCAGGCCAACCGGGCCAAGGACGAGTTCCTGGCCAATATCAGCCACGAGGTGCGTACCCCCCTCAACGGCGTCATGGGCATGCTCCAGCTCCTCAGGGCCACGGCTCGGGGCGGCGAGCAGCGGGGCTATGCGGATGTGGCCATCCAGTCTTCGCGCAATCTGCTGCGCGTCCTCAACGATGTCCTGGATTTCTCCAAGATCGAGGCGGGCAAGCTCGACCTGTACGAGGAGCCCTTCGATCTGGCCGGACTCATGCGCCAGTGCATGAGCCTCTTCAGGCTCCAGGCCGACGAAAAGGGCCTTGTGCTCGAACACGGCATCGATGATTCGGCACGGGCCTGCTACATCGGCGACGAGGGGCGCATCCGTCAGGTGCTCTTCAACCTGCTTGGCAATGCCATCAAGTTCACGGCTTCCGGCTCCATCACCCTTGAGGCCTATGCCCTGCCTCACCGGGAGCCGGGGCGCGAGCGGCTCTTCTTTTCCGTGGCCGACACCGGGTCGGGCATACCCGACGCCAAGATCGACTATATCTTCGACGCCTTCACCCAGGTGGACGGCTCCCTTGCCCGCAAGTATCAGGGCGTGGGGCTCGGACTACCCATCGTCAAGCGTCTGGTCCGGCTCATGAACGGTTCCATGGTGGTGGACAGCGAGCTTGGGGTGGGCACCACCATTCTCTTCAACGTGGCGGTCCGCATCCCCGAGCGGGGGGTGTGCGCCAGGGTGGAGCCCGAAGAGGCGGCCGCCGGAGCCAATCCCTTGCGCATCCTGCTGGTGGAGGACGAGCGGGTGAACATGCTCATGGCCAAAAAACTGCTCGAAAGCCTGGGACATGCCGTGACCTGCGCCGAAAACGGCGAGCGGTGCCTTGAGATTCTCCGCCATGACCGATTCGATGTCGTGCTCATGGACATTCAGATGCCGGTCATGAACGGCATGGAGGTCACCCGCCTTATCCGGGCCTCCGAGGATTTCCGCCATGTGGCAGACATCCCCATCGTGGCCCTTACGGCACACGCCACCCACCGGGACCGCGAGGCCGCCCTTGAGGCCGGCATGAACGACTATGTGAGCAAGCCCTTTGAGAAGGAGCATCTCGAAGCCACTCTGCAACGCGTTGTCGCCGGGTGACGCCGGGGATTCCCGGCCCTCGGGCGGTGTCGTCCTTCTTGCCCTGGTCCGGGCCATCTGCTACCACTCCATTGGCCATGCAAGCGAGAGTACAATGATCCGAATCCCCTTCGGCAGTTCCATTCCGGTCTTTTGCTACCATAACGTCAGCGAGGTGGACGGCCACTCGCCAGAGCGCTTTGGCGAGCATCTCGACGCCATTGAGCAGGCCGGATTCAGCACCCTTTCGGCCCTGGACCTGCTGGCCGTGGTGCGCAAGGAAAAAAAGGCCCCGCCCAAATCCGTGGTTCTCACCTTTGACGACGGCCATTTGAGCAACTGGCTGACCGTGGTGCCCGAGCTGATGCGTCGGGGCATGACAGGCACATTCTTCGTCCTGACCGATTTCATCGATCCCGGTCCGGCTCGCACCCTGGCCGACGCCCCGGCCATGCAGGCCATGCCCGAGGCGCTCAAGGCGGCTCTCGGCAAGGGCGACCACTCCCAATTCGTCAACGAGGGCGAGGTGCGGGCCATGCTTGAGGCAGGCATGGAGGTTTTCTCCCACGGCTGCCGTCACCAGGGCGCGTTCCGCTCCCTGCGCCCCCTGGCCCGCATGGGCGAGGCCCACGCCCGCTGGCCCGCCTGGGGCATATACTCGGATGCCGGGCCGGACTGGCCCGTCTTCGAGGACGGCAGCGCCTATGTCTACGACGGTTTTTGGCCGCGCCCCGGCAAGGCGGGGCGGCCGCGCATGGTCCTGCGCTCCCCGGCCGAGCGTCTCGACTTCTGCCGCAGGGATTTCGCCCGCAGCATCGAGCGCATCCGCGAATTGAACCGGCTCGAAACCCAGCTCTTCTGCTGGCCCTGGGGACATTTTTGCGCCGATGCCCAGGCCGAGCTGGAGCGGGCAGGGTTTGCCGGGGCCTTTACCCTGGAGCGCTTTGTCAACGCCCGCGGCACAGACCCCTTCCGCCTCAGCCGCATCGGCGTGGGGCGGGGCAAGACCGGGGAATGGGTCCGGGCCAGATTGCGGATGTACGGCTCGGCCCCTGCGGCCCGGGTCTTCTTCAAGTTCTGGCGCAAGCGGCCGGAGATCCGCCGGGTGCTCTATGCCGCCGATACCCATCTTGTGCCCGGCGACGGCCGCCAGATGCTCGACAACATCAGGGCCATGCGGGACATGGGCGTGGATGCCTGCGCCCTGCTTGATCCGGCCTCGCCCCTGTTCCGGGCGGTCGAGGAAAGCGGGGCCGGGGTTTTCCCCTTTTCGCGGTTCGGGGACTCTGCTGCCGCCGGGGCGGGGCTGCGCAAGCTGGTCCGGGAGGAGGGGGTTGACGTGGTCCACGTTTTCGACGGCCGGGCCTTTAGGATGGGTGTGCTGGCCCGGCTCCTGGGCGGCCGGTTCCGGCTTGTCGTCAACCGGGATGCCCTCTCCCGGTCCGGCGGTCTTTTTCCCCTTTGGACCGGGGCGGCAAGCGGCGTTATCTGCGACTGGGCCGGATGCGCCGAGGCGCTACGCAGACGCGGGGCACCCGCCAGCCGGTTGAGCGTGGTGTACGATGCCTACCGCGGCCCTGACTTCGGCGAGCCGGCGCCGCGCCGCAAGCGGGGGACGCGCCTGCTGTATGTGGGCGACGGGACCGGGGCCAAGGGGTTTGACGTGTTTCTGCGGGCAGCGGCCCGGTTCTGCCGGGCGGGCGATCATCGCGATGTGGAATTCGCGGCGGTGGGTGTGCGCGAGGCCGATATGGCTCTGTTCGACCACTTGCTCACCCCGGCGGTGCGCGAGCGGCTGCGCGTGGTCGGGGAGATCCCCCGTCACGCCGTGCTTGAAGAGATGCGGGCCTCGGACGTGCTGGTCATACCCCCGCGCCTTGCAGATCTGCCAGGCTCCTTGCTTGAAGGCTTCAGCCTGGGCTTGCCTGCGGTCTGCACACGGGTGGGCGGCATGACCGAGCTGGTGGCTGACGGGGTCAACGGCCTGATCTGCGAGAGCGAGGACCATGACTGCCTTGCCGCGAAGATGCGCCAGCTGGTCCAGGACCCTGCCGCCCGTTTTGCCATGGGCCGGGTCGGGCGGGCTGTGGTCCGCACCCTGCTCACGCCCGAGGTCAAGGCCCATGCCCTGATGCGCGTCTACATGGGCGAGCGGCTGAACGCCCCGCTGCCGGTGGTCGAACTGGCCGACTCCCTGCCCCCCCTGCCGGGCGATCCCTTTGGCGGATGTTCCCATGACTGACGAACACGGCGCGGGCCGTCCCGGCCACGGACCCATCGCCGCCCTCTGGGATTCGCTGCCAGAGCCGCTCAAGCACAAGCTGCTGCCGGGGTTCACCGGCAAGCGCCATCTGCTTGATGTGGCGGGCTGGTGCCTGCGCTCCGGCAATCCGGGACTGACCCCGGTGGCCGTGGACGCGGTGCGGACCGCCTTTGGGGAGAATCCTCTGGACGGGGCAATGGCCAAGGAACTGCTGGCGGTCGAACCGCTGCGTCAACTGCTGCCGGAGCCCACCCGTCGCTCCCTTGCCGGGCTGGCCTCCCTCTGGCGCAGGCCGGAGAGCATCGCCTACTATCATCGGCTGCTGGCCCGGCGCGATTTTGAACGAACGCTGGATTTCATCGAGCAGTCCGCAGCCCGTGAGCCGGAAAACCTTTTCTGGCGCGAACAGGCCGTGGCCATGGGGCTTGTGGGCAACGCCCCTGACCGGGCAGAGTCCGTGGCGCTTGCGGGGTTTCCGTCCTTGCCCGAGATGGCTCCGCTCAAGGACTGCGCGGCTGCCCGCATCCTGGCCTTCCGGGGGCGCGGGGCCGACGCGGCCCGTCTCTATCGACAGACGGCAGACGTGTTCGGCCCGGCCTTTGCCGGAGTCGGCGCGGGGCTGGCCCTGCTCGCCGAGGGGGACCGAGCCTCTGCCAGTCTGCTCCTGATCGGCGGTTTGCGTCATGCCCCCTGGAATACCAGTCTGCTCCTACGGCTCTATGATTTGCTGGCCGGGCATGATGAGGAGGTGCGCCCCTTGGGCGGAAGCGTGGCTGTGCTGCTCTATTCCTGGAACAAGGCCGTGGAGCTGGACGCCACCCTGCGCTCGCTGCTTCAGTCCGAGCTGGCCGGGGCGTCCCTCTTTGTCCTGGACAATGGCTCCACCGACGGCACGGCAGAAGTGCTGCGCTCCTGGCAGACGCGGTTTGATTCGCGTCTGGGCCCCGGCCGGTTCACGGTCCTTACCCTGCCGGTCAACATCGGTGCGCCCGCTGCCCGCAACTGGCTGATGCGCCTCCAGGCCGTGGCCCGGCACGACTTTGCCTGCTATTTGGACGACGATGTGGAGATCCCCTCTGACTGGCTGCTGCGTCTTGGCGCGGCCGTGCACCATTATCCCGAGGCAGGGGTGTGGGGCTGCAAGGTGGTCGATCACGCCAACGGAGCCCTGATCCAGAGCGCAGACAGCCATCTGCTGGTGGACGAGGACGGCCCGCCGCCCGACCTGTCGCGTCTGGCCCCCAATCCTTTCCGTCTCTCGGACCTGCATATCCAGACCCTGGATTGCGGGCTCCTGGACATCCTGCGTCCTTGCGCCTCGGTCACGGGCTGCTGCCATCTCTTCCGTACCCGAGACCTTCTTGAGGTCGGCGATTTCGCCATCCACCTCTCGCCCTCCCAGTACGATGACATGGAGCGGGACCTGCGGCTGTGCGAGGCCGGGCGGTTTCCTGTCTACCAGGGGCACCTGGGCGTGCGCCACAGGAAGCGCACGGGCGCGGCCTCGCGTGTGTCGGACCGGGAGGAGGGCAACGCCCTGGGCAACAAGTACAAGATGCAGACCATGCACGAGCGCTCCGCTCTGGTGGCGGCCATGCACGCCGAACGGGCCCTGCTCGATGCCGACCTGTGGCGCAAGCTCGGGCTGGTGGAGCGGGCGTTGCTGGGGTGAGCCCGGACCCTGGTCAGGCCTGCTTGCGGGTGCCCTCGTACAGCTCGTACTCGAGCAGGCGGCATTCGATCTTGGCGTTGTAGAGGATGTGTCTTCGGCGGGTGCGCAGCCCCACATGTTTGGCCAGGTCGAGGTTGCCGGTGAAGAGGAACCCCTTCTTGCCCCGGCAGCGCTGCTTGAAGAAATCCCCGATGGCCCGGTAGACCGGCTCCAGGGCTCTGGCCTCGCCCAGGCGCTCGCCGTATTCCGGGTTGAGCATGACCACCCCCGGCCCGTCCGGCACCTCGGTCTCGCGAAAGTCGCAGACCGCAAATTCGATGAAGTCTCCCACCCCTGCGTTGCGCGCATTGTCCCTGGCCGCCTCGATGGCCGCCGGATCATGGTCCGTGGCGATGATCCGGCCGCCGAAGTCCGGGGTCTCGGCGTCCTCGGCCTCCTCGGTCAACCGCTCCCATGCGGCGGGATTAAAGCCGGGCAGACGCATGAAGGCGAAGTCGTCGCGCAGCAGACCGGGCGCACCGCGCATGGCTATGAGGGCGGCCTCGATGGCCAGGGTGCCCGAGCCGCACATGGGTGCCACGAAATGTCCTCCTGCGGCTGCCATGGCGGGCCAGTCCGAGGCCAGGATGCAGGCAGCGGCCAGGGTCTCCTGCATGGGCGCGGTGTGGGGACGCTTGCGATACCCCCGGCGAGGCAGGGGGTCGCCCGTGGTGTCGAGATAGAGGGTCGCCCGGCGGCCCCGCCAGTGCAGGAAGAGGCATACCCCGCTGGTCAGCGGCCCGGAGTCCGGGCGGCGGCCCAGGCGCTCCATGAACCTGTCGGCCACGGCGTCCTTGACCCGCACGGCGGCGAAGCGCGAGTCCGTGACCCCGGTGTCGCGGATGGAGGCATCCACCCGGAAGTAGCCGTCCGCAGGGATGTATTTCTCCCAGTCGATGGTCCGGGCCGTTGCGTACAGGGCGTCCGGGCCGGAGGCGTCGAATCGTTTCAGCTCGTAGAGCACCCGGTGCCCTGTGCGCAGATGGAGATTGAGGCGCATGCAGTCCTCAAGGGTGCCCCGGGTGAGGACGCCCGCATCGAGCGTCTCGCCGTCAGGCAGGCCCATCCCGGTCAGTTCGGTTGCCAGGAAGCCGGACATGCCCTTGGGGCAGGTGACGAGGACTGGGGCGGTCTCGGAGAAGAGGGTCATGGCATTCCTTGGCAGGCGGAAGGTTACAGGGGGCGCAGATCCCATTCGGCCACCGGGTCGGGTGCGGATTCCGGCTGCGGGGCGGTGGTTTGCCGTTGCGTTCCGGTCAGGGTGGCGGGACGGCGCAGGGCCAGGATAAAGGCGAGGCAAACGGGCGCGGCCATGGCCGGGTCGTAGAGCAGGGGAGTGGCCATGCCCTGGGCGATGAGGGACGCCGTCAGGCCCGCGCCCATGCGCGTGGGGCGGCGCAGAAGAAGCCAGACCAGCCCGGCCAGCAACGCCAGCGGCGCGACCACGCCCCAGGCCAGGAAGGTGCGCAGCCAGAAGGAAGGCACCTGGGCGATGGATACGCCAAACAGGGTGGAACTGCCCATGGCAGCCTCCCATACCGGCACCATGGTTACGGGAAATTCCAGGGGCAGAGGGACGGACAGGGAGAACCCGGTGACAAGGGACAGTGGCTCGCGGCTCCAGAGGGCAAGGGTTTCGAGCCACAGCCAGTAGTCCACGTAGCGCACGGAGTCCAGGCCCCCCATCGGCAGCAGGAAAGTGGCGGCCAGCAGGATGAAGCAGGCCGTGCAGTACAGGCTGCGTCGCCGGAGCGGCCCACGGCCGAAGCAGAGGATCACCCACGCCCCGGCGAAAAGGCCTGGCCGGGACAGGCAGGCCAGCAAGCCGACCATGACCAGCCCGCGCCACAGGCGGCGGCCCTGATCCGGCTCCGTCATGCCGCGTTCGCCCGGACCGGGCCTGAGGCTGGCGCACAGGGAGACCAGGAGCAGCCCGGCCAGCACGTCGGGGTCGCCGATCAGGCGCACGGTGGGCACGGCCCGGAGCACCGCCGCCTCCACAGCCAGATCAATGATGCACAATGCGCCGAGGAGGGCGCCGAAACGCTGGAAATCGGCCCTGTCCGGCATTCCGAAGGTGGTTATCCAAAGCAGGCACAGCAGGAGCATGACGGCTGGAATCAGCCCGTGGAGCAGGGGCGTGGCCGGTTCGGCGGCCATGGCCAGCCCCGGCGCGAAGCGGTACAGCCCGGCGGCCAGCAGCGAGAAGAGAACGGCGTGGAAGATGCCCCAGGCTCGGACAGGCCCGCCCGGCACGGGGCGGAGCATGGCGGCCGCACAGCCGACCCCGGCCAGGAGCAGCCAGGGCAGAAAGGGCGAGGTGCCGCCAGGCCCGGACAGCCCCACAGCGGCGGTGGCCAGCGGCAACGCCGCGTGGGAGACGGCCAGAGGCAGTCCGGTCAGGGCCGTGCGTCCCGGCTGTTGCTCGGTGGTGCTCTGCATCAGGACCGTGGAATACCCCGTTGCCGCGTCAAGGTAAAGGGCGGCACCTGACCCGCAGTGGCCTCCGGGGAAGGGGAAGCCCGGAAAAATCGGCGCATTTTTTTGAGCGTCCATTTTTTTTCAAATAAATCTAGACATTTGTCTTGCCTCTGTAACCAGTTGAATTTGAAGCAATTTTTTGCTGCTTTTGCTGGGGTTTTGGCAACATCCCTAAATGTTTTGAAAACATTGCCCGATAAGAGAAAAGAGTATAAGGTGTCAGTGCGTTATCCGCTCATTGGGGAATGAGGGTGGTCAACGACAGTCAATGTGGGGGTGACCATGAAGGACAGCGTACGGGCCGTTTTGAGGAAGGCGGCCATCATTTGCATTCTGGCCGGCACAGTGTGTCTGCCCGGCTGCGCGGTGGTGGGGCCGCTCCTGAGTGTTGGCGGTCTGGCCGGGCTTGCGCCGTTGCAATATGCCTCCACGGCCTACACTTTGGGCGAGTTTACCTACGAGTATGCGGCCAACGGCAAGGACCCCGGCGAGGTTGTCCGGGCCAAGGTGGACGGGTTTGTCTCCGGCGAAGCCTTCGCCCTGCCGGGTTCGTCCGAAATGCCTGATTCGCGGCAGGGTTACGATGCTCCTTCGCCCATGCCCGACAACATGCTGGCCACCAGGAGCCGGGTGCGGCCCGGCGAGAGCCAGGCCCGGCAGGCAGACCCGGACGGGATGGAAACCATGGCCGTCCTGGCGGCCTCGGGCGGGGCGGACGCCACTGCGCAAAGCCTGTCGGACGAGGCGCGTCAGCAGCGTGTCGAGCAGCTTCTCGGCCGCCGCTCGGTCCAGTACGAGCGGCTGGAGACGCGGCGAATGCTCTTTGGTCAGGCCCATGCGCGGGGTCAGCTCTCCCTGCGTCAGACAGCCATGGCCTCGGCTCCGAATCTTGTCATTGGCGCCATGGGCGAGACCACCCTGCGGCAGTAGGGTGGGCCACGCCCGGGCGCGGGTGTTCGCCGGGGCATGATCCCTTTGGTGAAACAACGCCGGGTCAGGACTACATGCCGCTCATCGCGCCCGCCCTGTCGCGGAACAGGGGGAAGATCTTGTCGTAGCCCGAGACCTCAAACACTTCCTGAATGTAGTCCCTGACCCCACAGATCGCCACCCTGCCTGACGCCTTCTTGAGGCGCTGGTAGGCGAGCACAAGGATGCGCAGGCCCGAGCTGTTGATGTAATCCAGGCCGCTGAAGTCGAAGAGCAGGCTGGTCTCGCCCGCTTCGAGCAGGGCCAGGACCTTTTCCTCCAGGGCCTGGGTGCCCTCGGCGTCGAGGTTGCCGTCCACGGCCAGGACGGTGATGCCGTTTTCCTTGGATTCGGTCATTGCCACGTTGTACCTCCCTGTTGGCTCGGCGGCTCCGCCGGGGCGCCGTCGTCGCATATGCATTTGCGCAGCAGCAGAATGTTCTTGCCGTTTTCTCTCGTGTACTGGATGCCGTCCATCATGCTCTTCACCAGATGGATTCCCATGCCCCCGATGGGACGGGTCCGCTCGTCCAGAGGCACCTCAAGCTCCGGGGGCGGAGCCTCCAGAAGGTTGAAGGGAGCGGCATCGTCCTCTATGCGCACAAAGACGCATCCTTTGTCCAGCGTGATGGTCACATCAATGGGGTGCTCGTCAAAATCCGCGTATCCGTAGCTGATGATGTTGGTGATCAGCTCGTCAAGGCACAGGGTGAGATGGAAGGTGCACCGGGGCGAGAGGCCGTGGGCCGCGGCAAAACGCTCCACCTCGGGCTGGACCCGTTTGAAGCAGTTCATTCTGTTGGTCATCCGAAAGGAAGTGACATGCGTTGTCATGCGTTGCCCCGTGCGCCTTCCGGCGTCTTTGCGGCGCGGTCCTCCGGGGCGACGGCCGACCCGGTTCGCCTGATCACCACCACGGCGGTGTCGTCCTCGCGAACGCCTCCCTGATGGGTGTTCACCGCGTCCATGAGGGCGTCGAGAATGCCTTGCGCATTGTTATGGGCATTCTCCCGGATCAAGGCAAGCATTCTTTGCTTGCCGAACATGCGGCCCTCGGGGTCGTGCGCCTCCCATACTCCGTCTGTGGCCAGGACCAGGAACTCGCCCGGTTCAAGTCTGGCATGTCCCTCGGTGTAGATCGTTTCCTCCAGCACGCCCAGGGGCAGACCCTCGCCGCCCAGCTCTTCCGTGTCATGCGCTCCGGGCAGATGGCGGATGGCCGGGTCGTGACCGGCGCGCACCCAGCGGATGGCCCCCGCCTCGTCCAGAAGCTCCAGGTAGAACAGGGTCAGGAAGCGGCCCGTGCCGTCCAGGTCGCGGGCCAGGCTGGCGTTGATGGCCCCCAGGCGCTCCCCGGCTCCCATGGGCACGTCCGCAAGGCTGTGCAACTGGCCGCGGACCGAGGCCATAATCAGGGCCGAGGCCACGCCGTGCCCAGACACGTCGCCCAGGACCACGGCCAGGGCGTGGCCGGACTCCGTGCGGACCTTGACAAAGTCGTAGTAGTCGCCGCCGGTCTGGTCGCAGTAGACGATGCCCCCGGCCAGATCGTAGCCGGGCACGGCGGGCGGTTGGCCCGGCAGCAGCAGTCGCTGCACCTCCTCGGCCAGGGCCATGTCCCGCGTCAGGCGCATCCGCTCGGCGAGCTTGGGCACCATGTCGTTGAAGGCGTCGGCCAGAACATCGCGCTCGTCGTCGGTTCGGGGAGCCTGTATCCGGGCCGAGAAATCGCCCTGGGCCAGACGCCCCGCGGCCTCTGCCATGCCCACTATGGGTCGGGTGATGGCCCGGGAGCCGAACCAGGCCAGCAGAGCGGTGGCTATGAGCATGTAGCCCGATGTGGCGGCCGACATGGAGCGGATGCGGGCGAGCATCGCCGCCAGGGAGCCGGAAACTTCGTCGGGAAGACGGGCGACCACGCTCTCCGGGGTGATGAGCAGAAAACTGTAGCCGCGGCCTGTGGCATAGGCCCAGACGCTGTCTGCCCCGTAATGGGGCAGGCGCATGGTCCCGCTGGGCGACTCGGCCATGAGGGCCATGAATCGCGCCATCGCCTCGGGATCGTCAGAGACCATCCGCTCCTGGCCCACGCCCATGCGCCAGTGGCGGCCGTGGGCCTGATAAGACTGCTGGGCCAGGATGATCAATCCTCCCTGGCCGTCGGGCGCGACCATGTAGGAGCGGATGGCGTCGCTCCAGCGTAGCTTGAGGTCGGTTTCGTAGAGCACGGAGGTGATGGGCACGGCCAGGGCCGCGACTCCGGCGAACCGGCCCGCGGCATCGAAGATCGGGCAGCCGATGACGGCCACGATCTGCCCGGTGGTGGGGTCGGTCTGAGGCAGGGTCCATTCGGGCCGCAGGCTTTGCCGCACGTTGCGGTACCAGTCCTGATAGCGGGGGTCGTAGCCCCGGGGGAGGCCCTCAAGCCCGGGGTGGCGGACCAACGGGCCGGACTCAAGGGCCACAGCGGTCCAGGCCATGGTTCGCTCAAGGGAGTCGCTGACTTCCTTGAAGACCGGCAGCAGGCCGGCGAGCCTGTTGGCAAACTCCCGTGTGACGGCATCCTGGGCGAAAGGCGGGATGTGGATGCTCAGGGCCTCGAAATCCGGGGGAGGGAGGGAGTTCCCGCCATTGGTCATCATGGCGCGGCCGCCCCTGGGCATGGGCGGGGCGTGGGGTGGAGAGGTCTCGCGCAGTGAGGCGGCACCGGACTCGCCGAGCAACGGGCCAGTCTGCCGCGCCAGGGTGACGGCACCAATCCGCAGCCCGGCGCCCCGGCTTTCGATCAGGCGTTGGGTGGTGACAGCGCTGTGTTCCAGTTCGGCGGTGACGATGGCCAGCAGTTCGTCGCGGGTTCCTTCGGACAGGGTCTCGGCCATGTTCATGGCGGCGCGGCCGGTGACGGTGCGCGAGAGCAGCAGGGGCAGCAGACTGAAGGCGATCAGCACAGCGAATATCTTGACGCGCAAAGACAGCTTCACGATTCGGCTCCTAAGGCATGGGGGCGCGGCTGCGACCCGTCGTTCAACAAGTTATTATCGCACACTTAACGCTTGGAAAAGAACTCTTTTGGGATTATATGTTTGTGACGCACCAACTCTTCATGCACAGGGAAACCCGTCAATGCCTCATCCCAACGAAACCAAGCGAATTACCAAGACCTCCCTCTACTCCTGGGTCTTGTTTAGGAATATCCATCTCCAGCTCATCGTCATCGGCGTCATCGTGGTCACGGTGTCCATGCGTGTGCTGCCGCTTGAGATGCAAAAGAGGATCATCAACGAAGCCATCGGCATGAAGGATCTGCCCGCCCTGTACCTGTACTGCGGGCTGTACATCGGCGCGGTGACGCTGGCGGGCGTGCTCAAGTACGTCATCAACCTGATGCAGAACTACATCGGCGAGAAAACGCTGATGACCGTGCGCGAGAGGCTCTACGAGCATCTGCTCTCCCTGCCGGTCCAGTTCTACCGCCGCACCTCGCCGGGCAACGTCATCTCCTACATCATCACCGAGTTCATCCCTGTGGCCACCTTCATCGGCCAGGCCGTGGCCGTGCCCGCGGTCAACATCCTGACCTTCTTCGCAATGGCCGCATACATGATTCACCTCAATCCGGTCATCGGGCTGATCTCCATCACCCTGTACCCGCTCGAACTCATCCTCCTGCCGCGCATCCAGAAGTATTTCCGCCGGGCCAACCGGCGGCGCATCAAGCATACCCAGCGGCTCTCCGGCCTTGTGGGCGAGGCGGTAACAGGCGTCCACGAAGTCCACTCCAATGCCTCCATCCCGCTTGAGAAACAGCGCTTCAAGAAGGTTTTGCTCAAGCTCTACAAGGCCACCCTGATGCAGAACGCCCTGCGTTTCGGCATCAAGTTCGTCAACAATTTCTTCATGAGTCTCGGGCCGTTCATCCTCTTCCTCATCGGCGGTTACTACGCCATACAGGGGCATTTCGACGTTGGCGCTATTGTTGCCTTTCTCTCGGCCTATGAAAAGCTCTATGACCCGTGGAAGGAGCTGATGGAGTTCTGGCAGGTGTACCAGGACAGCTCGGTGCGCTACAAGCAGATCATGCGCGCCTTTGATCACGCCCCGGAGTTCGCCCAGGCCGTGGAGGGACGCGAGCCCTACCATCTCGACAACGATATTGAGGTGCGCGACCTTTCCTTTGTGGTGGGAGGCAACATCAAGTTGCTCGACCGCGTCTCCCTCACGGTCAAGGGCGGCGAGCATGTGGCCCTGGTCGGGTTTTCCGGCTCGGGCAAATCCACCCTGGCCCTGTGCATCGCCCAGCTCTACAAGTACACAGGCGGCAGCGTGCTGGTGGGCGGGCGCGAGGTCTCGGAACTGACCAAGCCCGACATCTCGCACAACCTCGGCATGGTCGCCCAGCATCCCTTCATCTTCGACGGCACGGTGCGCGACAACCTGCTCTACTCCTGCCGCTCGTTGTCCATGCAGGGCGGCGGCTGCACCGATTCCGGCGAGGAGCCTGACCTCGACACGCTGATCAAGCTCACCCAGCAGGTGGGGCTGTTTACCGACATACTCGCCTTTGCCCTGCGCACCCGTCTTGGCAGCGAAGAGGAAAACCCAGGACTGCGGGAGATCATCGTGGCCTCTCGCCGGGAGTTTCAGCTGGGCGAGACCGGCATGTTCGCCGATGTGGCCGAGCATATCGAGTTTTTCGATCCGGCCGCCTACAGCCGGTACATGACCGTGGCCGAAAACATCGCGTTTGGCGCACCGATCAAGGATGAATTCGACCCCGAGCACCTGCACCTGCATCCTCGGTTTATGGAATTTCTTGAAAGCCATGGCCTCATGGCCCATCTGACCGTGCTGGGCGAAACCCTGGCCCGTGTCGTTACCGACGAACTGGGGCCGGAGCCCCCCCACGAGGCGTTTGCCAAGTGCCCCATCCCCGAGGCCTATTATCCGGAATACCTCAAGGTGGCCAACCGTCTTGACTCGGGCGAACCTCTCAATGCCCTGGAAAACGGCCTTATTCTGCGCCTTGCGCTGGGCTTTGTGCCGGGACTGCACCGGCAGGTTGACCTGGACAAGGGGTTTGCCAACCGCGTGGTCAACTCCAGGCGCGACTTCGTGGCCCTGGCCGAACTGGCTTTCCCAGACGGTTTCAGCTTCTTCCAGCCAGACAGATACATCGAGAGCCTCAACATCCAGGACAACATCCTCTTTGGCCGCGTTCGCGCCGATTCCCCCGGAGCCGAAGACGAAATCAACCACCGCATCATGCAGGCCCTGATCATGCAGGGCGCACTGGAGGCCGTGGCCGAAATAGGCCTCGCCTTCGAGGTGGGCTCCATGGGCGACCGGCTTTCGGGCGGCCAGCGCCAGAAGATCGCCCTTGCCCGTACCTTTCTCAAGAACCCGCCCGTGCTCATTCTCGACGAGGCCACGGCAGCCCTGGACAACAAGTCCCAGGGCCGAGTGCAGAACATCATCACCTCCAACCTCAAGGGCAAGTCCACGGTGCTTGCCGTCATCCACCGCCTCGACATGCTGCCCCACTATGACAAGGTCGTGGTCCTCAAGGCGGGCAAGATCGTGGAGCAGGGGCCGTATCAGGAGCTGCTTGACAAGAAGGGGGCGCTGTACACCCTCATCCATGGCCGGGAGGAGTGATCTCTCCAAAGATAATGCCGACGAAAGTTCAGCATGATGGTGAAATTGTCGACGAATAAGCTGTTTCGATGGTACTAATGACAATAAAATTCATAATTGCAGGCAAAAGGCTGTTGGAATTTCACTTTACAGCGTCTGTTTTTGAGGGTAATCCCTGATCTTCCCAATCGGGACTCTCTCCCTCTCATCGATGTTCCGGCTCCGGGGGCGTTCCCCGGGGCCGGAGCATACGGCGGACAAGCGCTGCATCCCGACGACGGACAGTGCCAGCGGCTTGGCGGTCAGGTGTCGGTCGAAGCGGAGTACACCCAGACAAGGAGGCGACCATGAAGGAACCCGCAGAAAAGGCCACTGAACTCTTTCGGCAGATGAACAAGAACCGCCGTGACATTTTCAAGGCGTACCAGGGGTTCACTGCGGCCATCAAGAAAGGGAGCGCCATTGAGGACAAGTACCAGTCCCTCATCCTCATCGCCTGTTCCATTCTTTCCCAGTGCGACATGTGTATTTCCCTGCATGTGCAAAACGCCGCCTCCCACGGTGCCACCCGCGATGAAATCATCGACGCCGGCCTTCTCGCAGTCGCCATGGGCGGCTCCCCCAAAATGATGTATATGCGGTATGTCTACGAAGAGGTGGACAAGCTCTTCGAGTAACCGCCCTGTCCCCTGCCTCGTAACGAAAACGGCTGGTCCGCCCATATGGGGGGCCAGCCGTTTCCGTTGTAGGGCGGGATGGGGATGCCGGGTGAAACCTTACGGGAAGAGCCTCCGCTCTGGCTGGCGGAGGCTCTGTCGCATTATTTGCCGAAGGGGCATTTGGGGAAGGAGCAGGTTTTGCAGTTCATGCAGAAGCCGCCTTCGCCGAGACGGGCGAGCGTGCGTCGGGTGATGGTCTGGTTGGCGAGCAGCCTGGGCAGGAGTATGTCAAAGGAAGTGGTTTTGTAGAACAGGGCGCAGGCGGGAACGCCGATGATCTGGGCCGGGCCGAGCCTGCCCACCAGGGTCATGGTGCCGGGCAGCATGGGCGCTCCGTAGAGGTCGTCGCGCAGTCCCGCGTCCAGCAGGGCGGCGCGGGTGACATCGTCAGGGTCCACGGACATGCCTGCGGTGGTCACGATCAGGTCGCATCCGGCGTGGAGCATGGCCTTGGCGCTGGCGGTGATGGCTGCCTGTTCGTCGGGCACGATGTCGGTCCGGGTCACTTGGCAGCCGAGGTTGATGACTTTGGATGAGATGACAGGGATGAACTTGTCGTCAATGAGTCCCTGGAAGACTTCGGTGCCGGTCACGAGAATGCCCACCTTTGCCTGCCGCAGCGGGAGGATCTGGAGCAGTGGGTCGTGGCCCAGGGCTGCCAGGGCTCGGCTGAATCTTTCGCGGGAGATGTACAGGGGGATGGCGCGGGTTCCGGCCACGCCCTTGCCCTCGGGAATCAGGGCGCCGTCGTGCCGGGTGGCGAGCATGACATCGGGCGAGAGGTTGAAGCGCTCCAGGGCGTCGAGGTCGATGGAGAGCATGCCCGAAGCAGCGGCGTGGAAGTTGATCTTGCCTTCCTTGGGATTGGGGTCGTAGGTGATGCCGGGGCCAGCCATGCGTTTGGCAAAGGCCTTGACCGCGTCGTTTTCATGGACCCATTCGTCGCCGGGCAGGTCTTCCTGGACAAAGACGTTGTGCTTGCCGATACGTTGCAGGCGGCAGACATCCCCCGCCTCCAGGGTGTCGCCCGCGCTGGCGACCGGGCCTTTGGACTCGCCGGGCACGATGCCGGTCATGTCGTGCAGGGCCTTTTTGCCCACGGCCTGTTCCACCGGAACGGCGCGAAGCGCCGGGGCATCGTCGCGGCAGATGGCGTTTTCCATGGCAGCGTAGGGGGCCTCGCCCTGGCAGCCGCGGCAGATGGGCCCGTCGCTGGAGGGATAGGCCTCGGCGCAGACCGGGCAGACATCAATGGCCGACATGTGCCCGTGGCCCAGGTATTTGGGGTCAATGGTGATGGGACGGATGGAGCAGATGGTATCCCCTGCCGCCTTGATGTCGGCAAAGAGTTTTTCCGTGTCCTGCTCGGCCTTGGGCTTGAGTTTCATGAACCAGCCCTTGATCTCGGGCCAGTCCTCGAGTTTTTCCTGGTCGATGGCCACGCGAAACCCCTCGCCTGTGTACTTGTCGTACAGGGAGACGGCATAGCGGCCGAGGAGTTTGATCTTCATCCAGTTGTTGCCGATGCTGCACACGGTGAGCAACTGGACGGCGTCGGGCAGACATTTGCCGGATTCCACCATGGCTTCAAAGAGCGTCCCCTCTGGCAACCGGGCCTTGGCCGCCGCGACCATGTAGCCGCCGATGAGCAGGCCTGGGGCTGGGTAGCCGTGAAATTCCTTGGCTTTTTCCTTGAACTCTTCAAAGGTGTACGGGCCGATATTCATGCGATTCCCCTTGCTGGTGGTTTGGTTCCCGATTTCGGGTGGGCAGTGGTCCGGGCCGACCGGGCGTGGCGGGACGCGAGACTATGCCACGGGCGGGCGCGGGGTGCAATTCTCTGGCGCTTGTGACGGTTTGTCACAAGCTGTGCACACAGGAAGAAGAGGGCCTCGCTCCGTGTGGAGCGAGGCCCGTTTCTTCAGCCCGGCGAGGTGACGTTATGTGGCAGGGCTTTTGCGGCTGTTGGAAAACGACGATCTGCGGACGTTAAGCGACTGTAGGCGAGTCTTCGAGCCGTACAGAAAGCTTATTCAAAAAGTTCAAACCCTCGCGTACAGGAAGTACATCTCTGCTCTCATGATCCGTAAGGCTCGAAGACTCGCCAACGGCTCAAGGGCTTCGGTCTTGAACTTTTTTCGCGCCTAGCATCTCACCATTTTTGAACAGCCTCCATTTTTTGACTTAATCAACGGTCAGTTAGGCCTCTTTGCAGGTGCATTGGTCAGTGCAGCCGCACTCGGGGGTGCAGTCGCACTCGTCCTCGGTTGAGCAGCCGCAGGGCATGGCCTGGGCCTGTCCCAGCTCCTCTTTCACTTCGGTGGCGATCTTGAAGAGGATCGTGACCACCAGGGCGCCGATGGCGTAGACCATCATGGACACCAGCAGTTCCTTGGCCGTGGGCCAGTAAGGGGTGATGGTGTGGAACGGGGTCGGGTTGAAGCCGCCGATGAGCAGGCCAAGGCCCTTGTCGATCCAGGTGGCGATCACGAGGATGCCGAGCGTCCAGGGCAGCAGCTTGAAGTTGTTGCGGAACTTCGGAGTGACCAGCAGGGTGATGGACACAGCGGCCAGGCCGATGAATGTCCACATCAGGCCGACCAGTTCGGTATGTCCGTGGTAGCCTGCGAACAGGTAGACCAGCGGGTGCATATGGCCGGGCATGTTGGAGTAGAAGGCGGTGAAGACCTCAAGGGAGAAGAAGAACATGTTCACGCACATGGCGTACATGATGATCTTGACCAGGGTGGACACGGCCTTTTTGGGCATCTTGAAGGTGGTGAACTTCTCCGTGATCATCATCACCAGAAGGAGGATGGCGGGGCCGGAGCAGAAGGCGCTGGCCAGGAAGCGGGCGGCCAGGATGGCGGTGAGCCAGTAGTGGCGGCCGGGCAGACCCTGGTAGAGGAACGCCGTCACCGTATGGATGGAGAAGGCCCAGATGATGGAGGTGTAGATGAAGGGCTTGAGCCACTTGGGATGCGGCAGACGCGCGCGGTCGGCCTGGAGGCAGACCCATCCCACCAGCAGGTTCAGGCCCAGATAGCCGTTGAGCACGATCATGTCCCAGAAGAGGATGGAGTTGGGCGTGGCGTGCAGGATGACGTTGAGCATGCGGGTGGGCTGGCCGATATCCACCACGATGAAGAGCAGGCACATGATGCAGGCGGCAATGGCCATGAACTCGCCGAAGATGACCATGTGCTTGTTGGGTTTGTATCCATGGAAGTAGTTGGGCAGGACGATCATGACGCCCGAGGCGGCCAGACCGACCAGATAGGTGAACTGGGAGATGTAGAATCCCCAGGACACGTCGCGTCCCATGCCCGTGATCTTCAGGCCGTTGATCAGCTGGTCGAGCCAGGCCATGGACCCGATGCCGATCAGGACCAGGAGGAACGCGATCCAGCCGTAGTATCTTTTGGAACCTTTCAAGGCTATTTCAAGCATTCTGATTCCCCCTAGATGATGTAGTACACGCTGGGCTCGGTGCCAGCGGAGGGTTTGCGCCTGATGGTGAAGCGCTCGCGCAGGACGGCGCGGATCTCGGAGTTCGGGTCGTTGAGGTCTCCGAAGTGGATGGCGCCGTTGCTCGCCTCGACGCAGGCCGGGAGCTTGCCCACAGCCAGCCGCTCGACGCAGAAGTTGCACTTCTCAACAACCCCGCGCATGCGGGTGGGGTATTCCTTGTTGAGGGCGTCGAGGTCCAGGTGGTCGCGGGGCTCGCCCCAGTTGAAGGAGCGGGAGCCATAGGGACAGCCCGCCATGCAGTAGCGGCAGCCGATGCAGCGGTGGTAGTCCATGTCCACGATGCCGTCGGGCCGCTTGTAGGTGGCCTTGGTGGGGCAGACGCGCACACAGGGCGGGTTCTCGCAGTGGTTGCACAAAAGGGCGTATTGCCGCCGCGTGACCGCATCGGGCAGGTGGGGGTTCTCCTGCTCGGTGAACGAATGCTCGTAGATGTCCGGCCACAGCCATTTCACTTCCTGCTTGCCCTCGATGGACGGGACGTTGTGGACCGTGTGGCAGACCTTGGCCAGCTTTTCGATGTCCTTGGCCGTGTTGAGTTTGGTTGTGTCGATGACCATGGCCCACTGTTTGGCAGTGATGCCCTTGGGGTCATCCTTGATCGGGGCGCTTCCCCCCATGGCGGCGGCCATGGCCCTGGGGGCGATGCCCAGTCCCGCGGCGGCGATGCCGGCAAGCTTGATGAAGGATCGTCTGTTGTTCTTCATTACTTCAAACCCTCCGGCTGAATGTGGCAGTCCCAGCAGTAGGGGGAGACACCGGCGTCCGTGTGACACTTGTCGCAGAAGTCCGCCCTGGAGACATGGCACTTCATGCAGGTGTTCTGCAGGCTGATGGTGAATTCCTTGCCAGCGTGGTTGACATAGATGCGCTTGCCGTCGCGCAAGGCCCAGTCGCGCCAGTCGTTGAGCAGTTTCATGTGCTTCTCGCGCATGAACTCCTTGGACTCGACGCACTCCTTTTCATCGGCGGGCATCTTCAGCTCGGGCTGCTTGTAGGTCTTGGTCACGGCCGTGCCCACCACGAAGGGCGCACACAGCGCTCCGACGAAGATGACCAGGCCTGCAATGATGGGTGCTCCGTAGTGCATTTTCATTTATGCCTCCTCCGTGTTCGGGGGGGTCCAGTCGTCGTCCTCGTCCTCGAAACCGGGCAGCGGCTCCTGGCGCAGATCCATGGTCCGTTTTTCGCCTTCCTCGAAGACCAGGGCGTTGGCCACAAGCTCATGGGTGCCGGTGATCTGGACGCCGGGCGCCCAGTAGTCGGCCAGGGGAATGAGGGTGGCCCGGTCGATGGCGCAGATGCAGGCCATGGTGTTGACCCCGTGCCTGTCCTGCACATGCCTGAGGGCGTTGCCCCGGGGCAGACCACCGCGCAGGCGGATTTCAAGGATTTCCTCGGTGTTCAGGCCCGAGCCGCCGGCGCAGCAGAAGGTCTGCTCCCGGGTGGTGCCTTCGGGCATCTCGAAGAAGTTGTTGCACACGGCCTTGATCACGTAGCGCGGCTCCTCCAGCAGACCCATTCCCCGGGCGGGGTTGCACGAGTCGTGGAAGGTGACGCGCAGGTGGTCGTTGCGGGTGGGGTCGAGCTTGAGCTTGCCGTGCTTGATGAGGTCGGCGGTGAACTCGACGATGTGGAGCATCTTGGTGGCTGCCGCGGTGTCGAACACGGTGCCGGTGACGGGCGACTTGGGCGTGGTCATCTGGGGGCCCTGGGTGTCGCCGTTCATGGTGTCCATGTACTGGTGCACCACGCGCCACATGTGGCCGCACTCGCCGCCGAGGATCCATTTGCAGCCGAGGCGGTTGGCCTCGTGATACATCTTGGCGTTGAGCTTCTTCATGACCTCGTTGTTGGTGAACGAGCCGAAGTTGCCGCCCTCCGAGGCGTAGGTGGACATGGTGTAGTCCAGGTCCAGGTAGTCGAAGAGCATCAGGTAGCCCATGAAGGTGTAGATGCCCGGATCGGCGAACACGTCGCCCGAAGGGGTGATGAAGAGGATCTCGTGGCCGTGCTCGTTGAGCGGGGCCTTGACCCGGCGGCCGGTGATCTCTTCGATGTCGTCCACCATGAAGTCCACGATGTCCTTGAAGGCGTGGGGCTGGATGCCGAGGTGGTTGCCGGTGATGTTGCAGTTGGTGACCGGCTCCATGATCCAGTTGGTATTCAGGCCGACCAGGTGCATCAGCTCGCGGGCCATCATGGTCATTTCGGCGGTGTCGATGCCGTAGGGACAGTACAGCGAGCAGCGGCGGCACTGGGTGCACTGGTAGAAGTAGATGAACCACTCCTTGAGCACATCCTCTTCCATGACCCGGGAGCCGGTCAGCTGGGAGAGGATCTTGCCCGCCAGGGTGAACTCGCCGCGATAGACCGAGCGCATCAGCTCGGCCCGCAGCACGGGCATGTTCTTGGGATCGCCGGAGCCGATGAAGAAGTGGCACTTGTCGGCACAGGCGCCGCAGCGCACGCAGATGTCCATGAATAGCTTGAGGGTGCGGAACTTCTCAAGGCGCTCGCGGAAACCGTTGACCACGGTTTCCCTCCAGTTGGGGGGCAGCTTCCAGTCGGCATCGCCCGGCGACCATTCGCGGGCCTTTCCCCACAGGCCGGGGAGCTTGGACTCGATGTACTCGATTTTCTCCGGCTTGGCGGGGTAGCACCAGTTGCCCGGCGAGAAGTTCACCGGGGTTTCCATCCAGCCCGTGAGGGGTGGCGTGTAGTCTATGCTCTTGAAGAGCTCGTCAGCTTTGGGCATGTCGGACATATTCTTCTCTCCTAGATAAAGAGGTCTCGCCTGTTGGTGAACCCTAGGCCTTTTCCTCGGCGCCCGCGTTTTCGGGATTGTCCAGAGGCAGGCCCGCCTCGGCCATGAACGGGCCGAACTGCTTCTCGTAGTCGGCGTAGGAGTGGGCCTTGATGTTGGGGTCGTTCCAGGGGTTCACATGGTGCTTGGTCCGTGTGTCGTTGGGCAGGTTCCTGGTGGGCGAGAGGAAGACGCCCGGCAGGTGCATCAGCTTGCTGAAGGGGAAGTAGACCATGAGCACGCTGACCAGGAAGACGTGGACGAAGAAGGAGACATCAATGGTTTCCGGGATGTGGTAGTTAAAGGTCACAAGCCCCATGGTCAGTTCCTTGATGGCGATGACATCGACCATGGCGAAGTAGCGCATGTAGATGCCCGACAGGGCGATAGCCAGAATCAGGAACAGGGGAAAGTAGTCGGAAACGTAGGAGATGTAGTTGATCTTCGGGTTGACGAGGCGTCTGCCCAGGAGCAGGAGTACGCCGGCCACCAGCCCGATGTCGGCCAGATACATGGTGGGTGCGCCGATCTGCAGCAGACCGTCCACGAACTCCAGGCCGTTGACGAAGAACGGGACTGGCTCAAGGAAGAGCCTCAGGTGCCGCAGGGCGACGATGAAAAAGGAGTAATGGAAGGTGATGGCAAAGACCCAGAGCCACTTGCTCGACTTGTAGGCCACCACCGGGCCGTCCTTGGTCTCGTGCAACGATGCCGCGGTGTTGCGGAACAGGGACCGGAAGGCGAAAACTTCGAGGACCATGCGCACAAAGGTCTGGGCGCCGGTCTGCGGACAGTCGTACTTGTTCTGCTTGAACAGCACGGGGTCGAAGGACTTGAACTGACCGCCGGTTGTGGGGATGCGGAACGGCACTGCGCTCCGGCCCCAGTTGACGACTTTATAGATAAAGCCGAGCAGGAAGATGATGAACGCCGTGATCGGGATGCAGACACCGAAGAATGTCTTCATGTGTGCAGCATCAACCCCGAACAACGGGATCAACACCAGGAGAAAGACGAACAGAAGTGAGTAAAGAGCATTCATCTACCGTCACCTCGCTTGAAGGTTGGACCGGCCGGGACACTCCCGGATGGCCTGCCACATTCGGCCCGCGCCGTCGGCGGAGATGATGGATGGCGGTCTGCGGATAACGCGATGGCCGCCGCGCCCTTGGGCGCATGCCTGCCTTCGACGCGGTCAACCGGAACCCCCCAATGCCAACCACAACCCCGCGGCGCGTCCTGATCGGCCGACTAGTCGGCCGTAACGTCCACTATCATGCCGGCTTTCCTGAGCAGACTGCTCTGGGCGCGTTTCACCTCGTCAACGCGCAGCCGGTACATGGTCTCGCGACCCTTTGCGTAGATGTCAAACGACATCATGGCCAGGTTGTCCACCTTGGCCTCGAACCTGAGCAGTTCGTCGAGCCTGCCTCCGGCCTGCATGGGCTTGAAGAACTCCTCTCGCAGCAGCTTCTTGAGCAAGAAGACGAAGCTGACCGCCTGGGAGGGCGAAAAGTCCTGTACGGACCGGATGCGGATGAGCTTGTCCAGGCTGGACGCGATCTTTTCCGCGTCCTCCCATTGGAGGGTAAGATCGAACAGCTCCCGGGTCGCATCAATGATGGCGGCCCCCACCGGGTTCTGGAAACGATCCTTTTGTCGGCCCCAGATTTTCCGGGTCTCCGCAGGGTAGGACCCGAGAACCAGGTCCGCCCATTTTTCCGACAATTCGGCCTTCCGTTCGGCCAGCTCGGATTCAAACCGCATCTACGCTCTCTTCAAGGCCAATGAAATCAGGTGCATCCCGGAAGCTTCCCTTCCGGGGGGCACGCAATTTCCCAAGCCGGGCTTGAGTATGTTGTGAAAAAGGTCACTTAAAGCTCCCAACCATATTCCAAACCCCTTGGGAAACGTCAAGGTTTTTTCCAGGAAAACCCGGCTTGTGAGCTTGCGTGGGCAGTGTGGCACGGCTTTGGTAGCCAGGGCGCAACGTCTTGTGCTGTCTCGGTTTTCGAGTCCAAGGCGGGTCGGGTCAGCCGGTTTCCACCCGGTTGCGGCCCATGCGCTTGGCCCGATAGAGGGCCTCGTCGGCCCGGTTGACGGTGTCTTCGATGACGCGGTCCTTGTTCTTGAGCGCTGCGATGCCGATGCTCACGGTGAAGTTGACCGCCTTGTCGCGCAGGCGCACCGTGAGTCCGGCCAGATCCTCGCGCAGACGCTGGGCCACCCGTCGGCCGTTTTCCAGGTCGGTTTCCGGCAGGACGATGGCGAACTCCTCCCCGCCCAGCCGTCCGAAGATGTCCGTGTCGCGCAGGGAGGCGCGGACCAGGGCCGAGAGGGCCTTGAGCACCGCATCCCCGGTCTGGTGGCCGTGGGTGTCGTTGATGGATTTGAAGTAGTCGATGTCGAGCATGATCACGCTCAGGGCGTGGCCGTAGCGCCTGGCCCTGCGCAGCTCCTGCTCCGCCAGCCGGAAAAACTCGTGACGGTTGCCCGCGCCGGTCAGGGCGTCGGTGGTGGCCAGCCGTTTCATCTCGCGTTCCAGGCGCGCCCGCTCGGTGATGTCGTGGACCACCGAGTAGATGAGCTGGTTGCCCTGGACCATGATGGGGCCGGAGTAGACCTCCACATCGCGTTCCTCGCCGTTTGCCAGCCTGTGGCGGTGGATGAAATAGGGCCGCCTTTCGCGCCGGGAGTCCACCATCTCCTTGAAGATGGCTTTTTCGTCCTGGGCGTTGATGTCGGAGAGGGACATGGCGCGCAGCGTCTCGGCCGGGTGGCCGTAGAACAGGACCGCGGCAGGATTGGCGTCCACGATGCGCCCTGTCCTGGGGTCCATGAGGAGCATGACCGCGTGGTTGTTCTCAAACAGGGCGCGGTACTGCTTTTCGCGTTCGTGCAGCTGGCGGTCGGCCTCAATGCGCTTGGTGATGTCGCGGAAGGTGCCTTCCTTGCCCACGGGCCTGCCTGATTCGTCGTGCACCAGGTTGGCGCTGGCCTCGACGATGATCTGCGTGCCGTCCTTGCGCCGGGCGGTGAGCTGGTGGCCCCTGGCCGAGCCGGTGGCCTCCAGGGCCAGGATGAATCTGGCGCGTTCATTGTCATCCACATAGTGACCGCCCATGCTCCGGCCCACCAGCTCGGATTCCGAGTAGCCCAGCAGGGCGCAGGTGGCGGGGTTGACCATCCTGACGGTGCCGTCCATGTCGGTGACGATGTAGCCGTCCTCAATGGTCTCGAAGATGCGGCGGAACTTTTCCTCGCTGCGTTTGATCCGCTGCTCGGCCTCCTTGCGGTTGCTGATGTCGCGGACCACGCTGACCGTGCCCAGCTCGGAGCCGTCGTCGCCGAGGATGCGCGAGACCGAGTTCTCGGTAGGAAATTCGCTGCCGTCCTTGCGGCGCATGACGTACTCCAGGTGGGTCTGTCCCTGGGCCTCCAGCCCGGCCAGAACGCGGCGCTCGAACTCCCTGAAGCTGTCGCGGCCGGTGTGCAGGATCGCCACGGACGCGCCTTCCAGCTCCTCTTCGGTCATCTGGAACATGTTCCGCGCCGCCGGGTTGGCATCAAGGATGCGGGCGTCGGGTGTGAGGATGAAGACCGCCTCGCCCAGGGAGACAAAGGTGCTGCGCAGCCACAGCTCCTTTTGGGCCAGGGCCTGCTCGGCAGCGCGTTGTTCCGTGATGTCCGTGCCCGAGGAGAGGATGCCCGAGGGTGTCCCGGTCTCGTCGGTCAGCAGCTGGTTTTTCCAGGTGATGAGCCGGTGCTCTCCGGTGCGGGTGGTCACGTAGTTGGTGTATTGCGCATCCAGGTCCGCATCGCCGCAGTTGATGCAGTAGAAGTAGTCCCTGGTCTCGTCGCGCTGCTCCTCGGGCACGATCAGGTCCAGCCAGTTGTGGCCGATGATCTCGTCCTCCGCATAGCCCAGGGTGGCGCAGCCCGCCCTGTTGATGAGGGTGACGTTCCCGACCGTGTCCAGAACCACGACGATGGAGCCGACGATGTCCAGATAGTGGGCGGCCCGCTCGTGTTCCCGGGCAAGCTGCCGCTCCATGGCTGTCCGTTCGGTGATGTCCTCCAGGGTGACGATGGAGCGGGGAGCCCCGCCCGGACCCTCGTCCATGCGCGAGATGGCCACACTGAACCGGCGGACCCCGTCCGGTGTTTCGCCAGAGGCGTCGAAACGGCACGCCCTGCGGCCTGGTTCCAGCGGGCAGGCCCGCTCCAGGGCGTCGGCCAGCCAGGGGAGCCTGCGGCGCAGCGATGCTCCGGCACCTTGGCAGGGTTTGTCCGGGAGGCCGTCACGGCCGGTTTGCCCGGTCCGGCGCTCAATGCCCGTCAGCCGGGCAGCAGCGCGATTCATGGTCTCGGCGTTGAGATCGTCGTCAAGGAGGAACACGGGCGTGTCCAGGCTCTCGAACATGGTCAGGAACAGGTTCTTTTCCGCGTTCAGGTCGCGGCATTGCTCCTGCGTGGCGGCCAGACGCTTGCTGGGGGCTTCGGTTTCGGTCCATTCGGCGCATAGGGCCAATTCCACGCCGTCGAAGAAGCGCTCGGTCAGGGCGCGATACGTTTTTGCCTCTTCAGGGTCGAGGGGTGCGGCCGTCTGCCCTTCCGCAAGGGCGAGGAAGGCGCGGCGGCACTCTTTGAGAAGGCGCAGACACGCGACCGGGGTGGCGCCGTGCATTCGTTGACGGTGCGCCTCGGCCGCCGCATAGGCCGAGACGGGATCGTCGCCCGGGAGGCTGTCATCGGGAAGACCGTCCCAGTCAGGACCGTGGCGTTCCAGGGTGGCGACCAGGGCGGCCGAGAGCCCGGCCACAGAAAGCGGCAACATCCCGGCCCCGGCTTTGGCCCAAAGATCCCCCCCCTGTCGCCCTGCGAGGGCAACGAGCCGCTCCCCGCCTGATGCGAGAAAGGCCGAGATGCGCTCGGTGCGGGGCGGGTCGGAGTGGTGTGCCATGGTAGTCGATCATACCGGAAATGGCGGCGGGATCAAGCCATGGGAGCCAGGATTCTTTGTTGACATGTGCAGATGAGGGCATACAGATGTGCGGCATTTTGCGCATAGCGGGATGCTCCCGCGCCGCAGGAATCTCCAAGCTGCGCCAATGACAGCTGTTTTTCCGTGGCACGGGTCGTGCAAGATTCCCTTTTGGTCTTGCCAGATGCCGCCATATTTTCATACCATGGCGGTATGAAATCAACCCTGAGAGGAGTGCAGGAAATGAAACGCATGTTACCCGGCCTGGCCCTGGCCGCCTGTCTGCTGGCCTTCGCCAGCACGGCCCATGCCTTGTTCGGCTTTGGCGGCAAGTTCAAGGCTGTGCAGGCGAGCGGCGGGGTGGTGAGCATCCCCCTCTCCGAGGTGAGCGACGGCAAGGCGCACTATTATGTGTTCAAACGAGACGGTTTTGCGGTGAAGTTTTTTCTGCTGCAAAGTCCCGACGGGATGATCCGGGCGGCCTTTGACGCCTGCGACGAGTGCTTTCGCGAGAAAAAGGGCTATGTGCAGGACGGCGAGTTCATGGTCTGCGTCAATTGCAGCCAGCGCTTCCACGCCTCGCGCATCAACGAGGTCAGGGGCGGGTGCAATCCTTCGCCCCTGGAGCGGACCATCGGGCCGGACTCGGTGACCATTCGCGAGCGCGACATCATGGCCGGGCGGGGGTATTTCTGAGATGACCATGCTCGTCATCCCCTTGCGCAACCTGCGCATGAAGTGGGCCCGCTCGCTGCTCCTGCTGCTGGTCTTCACCCTCGGGGTGGCCTCCATCGTGGCTCTCAATCTGGTCTCTGGCGTGGTGGGCGAGTCTCTTGAAAAGAAGCTGGTGGCTTACGGAGCCAACATCATTGTCATGCCCCGCACCGAGAAGCTCACGGTGAGCTACGGCGGATTCTCCATGGGCGACATGCTCCTCGGCGTCAGCGACCTGGACGAGGCCGGAACCATGCAACGGATCGCCTCCATCCATCACGGCAGCCGCGTTTCGGCCATCGCGCCCAAGTTGGTGTCCATGACACGGGTGGACGGCACGGCAGTGGGCGTCATCGGCGTACGCTGGGAGCGCGAGATGGCCATCAAGGGATACTGGTCCGTTGACGGGGAGTTTCCCGGCCGGGAGGACGGTGTGCTGGCCGGGTCGCGGGCTGCCGAAAGCCTTGGATTGGCTCCGGGCGACACCCTGACCCTGGGGTCGCGCTCGGCAGTGGTCACCGGGGTGCTCCGGCCCACTGGCGGGGACGACGATTCCGTGCTTTTCGCGAACATGGGCTTTACCCAGGAGGCCTTTGGCCGCCCTGGCCGGGCCGACTATGTGGAGGTGGCGGCCCTGTGCGCCGGGTGCCCCATCGAGGAGATCGTCCTCCAGATCGCCGAGGCCCTGCCAGGGGCCGAGGTCCAGGCGCTGCAATCCGTTGTCCGGCAGCGTATGTATTCGGTGGATTTCGTGCAGCGGCTCATCCTCTCGGTCAGCCTGATAATCCTGCTCATCGCCTGCGCCATGGTCGGCGCGACCATGCTCTCGAGCGTCAACGAGCGCATCCGGGAGATCGGTCTGTTGCGTTCGCTGGGTTTTTCGCGGCCCGGCGTCTTTGCCATTTTCAGCTTCGAGGCCGTGGTCCTGGGCGCGGCAGCCGGATGCCTGGGCTATGTGGCGGGGCATGCCTTGAGCCTGCGCGTCATCGGTGCCCTGGACATCACCGAGGGGGCCATCCTGGAATTCAGCGCGGCCGGGCTGGCCCTGACCTGCCTGCTCATCGTGGCCGTGTCGGTCCTTTCCGCATTCTTTCCGGCCTGGAAGGCATCGTCCGTGGAGCCGTCAGAGGCCCTTATCTCGCTTTAGGAGGCTGTTGAAACATGGCGACCTGCGTCGTTGCTTCAAAGAGATCACAAGTCCACAGGACAGCGGGTTCGGATGTCTGCTCCCGCCGACGCCCCGCAGGGGTGCGCCCCTGGATAGGGCGAATCAAACCCTCGCGTACAGGAAGTGCGCTTCGGCCTGGATCATTTTTCGCGCCTGGCATCTCGCCATGTTTGAACAGCCTCCAGATTTTGACTTATTCAACGGCCATTGAGGAGTAGCCAGTGCTTGAAGCCAGCAACATCGTCAAGACCTTCCGCAGCCGGGGCGTGAAAAGCCCGGCCCTGGCCGGGGCAAGCCTGAACGTGGCCCAGGGCGAGTTCGTGGCCATTGTCGGCCGCTCAGGTTCCGGCAAAACCACCTTCCTGAACATTCTCTCCACGTTGCTCGCCCCGGATGCGGGCCGGTTGCGCTACCAGGGCGAGGACATCACCACCCTGCCCCCCGCCCGGCTCAACCTGCTCCGGCGCAGGGACTTCGCCATGGTCTTCCAGTTCCACTATCTGCTGCCCTGTCTGACTGCGCGCGAGAACGTGCTGCTGCCGTTTCTCCACTCCCTGGCCCCGGTTTCGGCCGAGGTGCGCCGCCGGGCCGACGCCTGTCTCGACCGGGTGGGGCTGGGCGGCAAGGGCGGGAAGCTGCCCGGCCACCTCTCGGGCGGCGAGCAGCAGCGCGTGGCCATCGCCCGCGCCCTGGTCAAGCGCTCGGCCGTGCTCTTTGCCGACGAGCCCACCGGCAACCTGGACCGGGCCACGGGCGAATCGGTCATGGATCTCCTGGCCGACCTGGGCACCGACGGACTGTCCGTGGTCATGGTCACCCACGACGAGGCCCATGCGGCCCGCGCCCACCGGACCGTCCGCATGGCTGACGGGGCCATGGCCTAAGCCGGGAGCCGGGCGCAGCAGAGCCCCGCTCCTCATCAGAGGTGCGGGGCCGCGGCTTTTTCATGTCGATCGGTCGCGGGTGTCTATCGCGACTGCTTCAGTTCTTCCGGCGTCAGATCCCGGGCTTCGATGACATACCTTGTGACTGCTGCGGGCTCCGTTGCGCCCGGGCTCCTCGGGGCGAGGGCGATTCCCCGGGCCGGGGAGGAGCCTCCGGCAGACAGGGCGACCTCTGCTATCACCACCTCCGCACCTCGGGCGGTGTCCTCGGGGGTGGTCGCGGTCCGCATCGTGATCTGGGAAGTCACTCCGCCAACCCCGGCCCAGACAGCGTCTCCAGCCCCCTCAGGGGCTTGGGTGATGGTCAGCTTCCTCATGGAGTAGCCGATGAACCGGGGGGCATCAAAGATCAGGGTGCCTTCTTTGGTTCTGTCGGCCTTTGCCTCAAGCTTTCCGGCGACCTTGTCGAGTTCGGTACCCAGCTTGACCGAGGCCCCGGAACTGTCCTTGAACGTGTATTCCATTCCATCGACCAGGAGCAGGGAGGAGATGTAGTATTGTTCGTTCATTATCAGGTTTTGCGCGGGCTTGCTGAGTGCGGGCAGGAGGCTGCTCATCAGGTTGTCCAAGGTGAGGATGTAAAGCTTCGGGTTGCGGAAGGTCACGCTGTACGAGCTTGCGCCCATGCGCTTGAGGGTGGCCGCATTGTCTCCGATGTAGGTGGCGCTGGCGTCCAGGGCATACGACTTGCTGAGGGAGGCGGAAGGCAGGGATGCTTCCTTTTCGGCGTCTTTCATGATCGCCTTGATGACTTTTGCGTCGATGCTGCTGGCCGAGGTGATGGGATCGTTCAGGTTGGGGCTCATATAGATTTCGCCCAGTGTCATGCCGGTGCGCGGCGGCTTGACCACGCTCATGTTGTATTCGCTCAGGATTGTTTGCACCGGGTCCTTTGCGGCGCATGCCGAAAGGGTCAGGGCCACAAGACACAGAAGGCCGAGCATGGCTCGCTGCATGGCTTGCCTCCAAGATAGGGTTGTGCTGACTTTGTCTCAGAATGCCTGTCGGCTGATATTTGTCAACGGGAATTGCATAAAACTTCGTCTCCCTGGTCACGCTCGCGCCACGGGTAGTTCTGTCCAGGCCGTGGTGTAACGCGGGGAGCGCATGTCGCGGCGCATGTGCCAGGCCGCGTCGGGTCGGCCCACGGCGGCAAAGGTGACGGTGTCGCGGCCCCAGCGGGCGTTTAAGTCGTCCACGATTTGCATTGTCGGGACATGGGTCGGGGTGTCCTGGGGCGGCAGGTCGAGCAGACTGAGCCAGCGGCCGTTCACCGGCTCCAGGCCCGAGAGCATGATCCCGCATTTCTTGAACTCGAAGCCCTCCTTGTGGATGCGCTCCAACCCGGCGTGAGCCGCCCGGATCAGGGTGGGCGTGTGGGCCGTGGCCACGGCCAGGGGCACGGAGGCGCTGTCGTTGTGCTGGGGCAGGCCGGGGCGGAAGGGGTTGGTACGTAGAAAGACATGCACACAGGCGGCCACCGCTCGCAGACGGCGCAGTTTTTCGGCCGCTCGGACCATGTGCAGGGCCGTGGCCTCGCGCAGATCCTCCAGGCTGGACACCGGCCTCCCGAAGGAGCGCGAGGAAACGATGGTCTTGCGGGCGGCAGGGCCGTCGGCCAGGGTATGGCAGGGCTGGCCGCGCAGCTCCAGCAGGGTGTGCAGTCCGGTCACGCTCATCTTCCTGCGCACCCAGACCGGGTCCATGTCACGAAAGGCAAGGGCGTCGCCCACGCCATACCGGACCAGTCGTGCCGCGTGGCGGCGGCCGATGCCCCAGACAGCGTCGATGGGCGTATGGCGCAGCAGCCGGTCCGGGTCCGGGCTGGCCGCGAAGTCGAAGACCCCGCGCAGACGGGGGTGCCCCTTGGCGAGGCGGTTTGCCAGCTTGGCCAGGGTCTTGGTGGGGCCGATGCCGATGGAGATGGGGATGCCGGTCCATGCCTCCACCGTGGCCTTGAGCCGACGGGAAAAGGCGTCGGCACCGCCGGGTACGCCAGTCAGGTCGGCAAAGGCCTCGTCGATGGAATAGACCGCCACCGCCGGGCAGAAACGGGCCAGCACGCCCATGACCCGGGCCGACATGTCGCCATAGAGCGCGTAGTTGGAGGAGAAGACCGTCACACCGTGACGGCGTAGCAGCCCGCGGCATTTGAAATACGGGGTGCCCATGGGGATGCCCAGGGCCTTGGCCTCGGCCGAGCGGGCTATGACGCAGCCGTCGTTGTTGGAAAGGACCACCACGGGGCGGTCGCGCAGGTCGGGCCGGAAGAGCCGTTCGCAGGAGGCGTAGAAGTTGTTGCAGTCGATGAGGGCGTAGCGCGGGGGCATGATCTGCTCCGAAAGTCTCGACGGGGCGCGGGTTCACAGCGCATGGAGCACATGCCGGACCACGCCCCATATCTCGAAATCCGTGTCCGGGGTGATGGGAGTGGGCGCGTAGTCCGGGTTTTCCGGGGCCAGCTCCATGCCCGTGGCCGTGCTGCGCAGCCGTTTGACCGTGAATTCGCCGTTGATGCGGGCGATGACCACATGGCCCGGACGGGCCGCGAGGGAGCGGTCCACCACCAGGATGTCGCCGTGGTGGATGCCTGCGCCGGTCATGGAGTCCCCGGCCACGCGTACGAAGAAGGTGGCCTCGGGCCGTGGCGCAAGATATTCGTTGAGGTCCAGAGACCTCTCCATGTAGTCTTCGGCGGGCGAGGGAAACCCGGCCGCAACCGCCTCTCCGGCCAGGGGCAGCGGCCTTGAAGGGGATGTCCGCGGCAGGGGGGGCGACATGGGGAAGCCCAGACGCTCATACCCTTCAATGAGGGGAAAGACAGGCATACACACTCCGATGTTGTCAATTTTTGAAAAACAATTTCAGCGAAAATCGGGACAAATGTCAACCTAATTAAAACTTTTTGTGCCAAATCGCTGTAATGATTGGGGGTGGTTGTCGAAGATGGCTGATTTAAGCAAGGTAGGGCGGGATGGTGTCTATGTCGATGATGGCGGTTTCGCATTCCTGTTTCGATTCCTTGTCCCGGGCGGCGGATGCCGTGCCGGGGCTGCGCATTGATTTTGCCCAGCTTGAAGGGGGGCAGTGCGGGATCGAGGTCTTCTCGGCTTTGCACGGACCCTTTCGCCTTATCCAGTGGCGCGTCGAAAAGAGGGTTCATCATCTTGGGGTGGCGCCCCTTGGCCGGGTAGGCCTCGCCGTCCATGCCGTGCAGAACTTGACCTTGAACTCCCATGGCGAGCTGTTTGACGAGAATGCCATCGTTCTGACCCCGGGAGGCTGCGCCATTGACAGCGTCGCCCCGGACGAGACCAATCTCTTTGGTCTTTCCGTGGAGGAGGGTGCGTTTGCAAACATGGTCAAGGCTTCGGGCTGCCCGGTGGCGCTCCCGAACCAGGGGCCGATCCGGCTGCTGTCCCCGTCCCCTGAAGCCATGGGCCGGTTGCGTTCCGCCTTGTGGGAGCTTCGCGAGACGGCCCTGAACGGCCGGAGCGGAGGCCCTGCGTGGGAGGCCGTTGCAGGGAGCCTCGCCGCCTGCCTTGCCTCCCTTGATGGTCCGGGGCGGATGCCCGAGGAGTCCCGCCGTCGGCGCGTTGTCCGCCGCAGTCTGGGCTACATTGGGGAAAACCTGGCCTCGCCTCTGAAACTTTCGGACATCTGTCGTATCGTGGGCGTGAGTGAACGGACGCTGATCTACGCCTTCAAGGAGCACCTGGGGCTCACGCCCAAAGCCTACTTGAACATCTGCCGCCTGAACATGGTCAGGCGCGAGATGGAGTGCGGCCGGGCCACCTCCATCACCGATGCGGCCACCCGCTGGGGATTTTGGCACATGGGTCAGTTCTCGGCCGACTACAAGCGTTTTTACGGGGAACTGCCCTCGCGCACTCTGGCCAGGGTGCGCGGCAGGTTGCCCGGTCCGGATCAGGGCCGTCGGTTCTCCACCCCTTGACTCGGCTGCGCAAAACAGGGATAGACCGTCGAGAATTCCCCAATGTCTCACCACAGGAGTGTCCCATGAAACGATTTGCGCTGCTTTCGATCCTGTTCGCCGTCCTCGCCCTGACCGCCTCGGTCGCCGGGGCCCAGCCCCCGGAGCTGCGCGGCACATGGCGCGGCTCCTCCCACATCATGGAGGCCGCCGGCCCTCGCGAGGGGCAATGCGCCTATGTCATCAATGTCCAGGAAGGACAGCTCTTTTCCGGCTACAAGCTCTGGTTCGACGCCAAGAAGGTGCTGCAAAAGGAGACCTTTACCGGCGTTTTCGGCGATGACGGCAACCTGTACATCGCCGAGCGCGACGACGGATACACCATGGGACAGCGCACCAGCAAGCAGACCATGAGCCTGTACTATCTGGAGCACGGCGCACTGAACAAGGCCATTCTCTACAAGCTCGAGCGGGTCCACTTTGTCACCGGCTTTGTGGAGATCGACATTGACGGCGACCGGACCCTGGTTCATGCCGAGATTTCCACCCACTATCCCCTCAATGCCGAGCGGATCATGGCCGAGGCCGACACCAACAAGGACGGCAAGCTGACCGAGGCGGAGTGGGAGGCGTGGAAGCAGGCCAACACATACCACTAGCCATTTCGCGCCTTGAGCGGCAAATGAGAAAGACGAACGCCCGGCCAATGCAGGCCGGGCGTTCTGATGTGCGCGGGTGGGGAGGGGATCAGTAGTGGATGTCCCCCTCGCCCATGGGGGTGGCAAAGGTCTTGTATGCCCAGAGCTGGTAGCCGATGATCACTGGCAGGAAGACCAGGACCACTCCGAGCATGATGCCCAGGGTCAGCGGGCTGGAGGCCGAGTTCATGATGGTCAGGCTGTGGCCCGGATTGGGGTTGGACGGGATGATGGCCGGGAAGATGCCGGCCACGCCGAACATGGCCGTGCCGCCTATGTACAGGCTGGAAGCGCCCCAGGCGGTCCACCATTTCTTGGCGCCCATGGCCGTGCGCATGAGCACCAGCCCGACCACGGGCAGGACCAGGATGATGAAGAGTGCGGGGTAGAGGAAGTAGTTGCTGAAGAGCTGGGTCTCCACCGCGGTGTAGGCCAGGAAGAGCACGGTCAGCACCACCTGTATCGGCCAGGTCTTGAGGGCCACTTTCTCGGCCCGGTCCCGCAGGTCGCCTGTGGCCCGGATGCACAGCCAAAGCGCTCCGTGCATGACGAAGATGACCACAAAGAGCACGCCACCTGCCAGGCCATAGGGGTTGAGCAGTCCCAGGAGTCCGGCCTGGCTGAACCCGGTCTCGTCCAGGGGCAGGCCCCGGAAGATGTTGGCAAAGGCCACGCCCAGCAGCAGGGCGGGCAAAAAGCTGCCCACCGCGTGGCAGATATCCCAGGTTTTGCGCCAGCTGGCGCTTTCCACCTTGGAGCGGAACTCAAAGGACACCCCGCGGACGATGAGCGCGAAGAGCAGCAGCATCAGCGCGGTGTAGAGCCCGCTGAACATCTGGGCATAGGCGTAGGGAAAGGCGGCAAAGGTTACGCCGCCAGCAGCGATGAGCCAGACCTCGTTGCCGTCCCAGAAGGGGCCGGTGGCGTTGAGCATGGCCCGTTTCTCCTCCTCGGTCCTGGCCAGAAAGGGATGCAGCGTGCCCACGCCGAGGTCAAAGCCGTCCAGGATGAAGTACACGGCCCAGAGCACCCCCCACAGGACGAACCAGGTCACCGCCAGATAGTAGTGAACCGTTCCGGTTTCAACGAATGTATCCATCATTGCAGCGTCTCCTTGTGGTCTCTTGGGTTAAGCGGCCTTGACCTGAATGGGGGTATGGTCTTCGGGACCCTTCTTGGCCAGCCGGACCATCAGCCAGATGCCCGCCGCGCCCAGCAGGGTGTAGAGCAGGCACATCAGGATGAAGGAAAAGGCCACGGTCCCGGTAGTGACCGGAGACACCGCGTCCGAGGTGCGCATGAGCCCATAGACGATCCACGGCTGACGGCCTACCTCGGCCAGCACCCAGCCCGCCTGCATGGCGATGTAGGGCAGGGGGATGCACCAGGGCAGGATTTTCAGGTAGAGGGGATAGCGTGTCAGCTTGTTGCGCATGACCCAGCCGAACAGGGCAAGTACCGGCAGCAACGTGCCGATGCCCACCATGACCCGGAACCCGAGAAAGGTCAGGAGGACGGGCGGACGGTCCTCCTTGGGAATGTCGTTCAGACCGACCACCTCGGCGTTGACGTCGTTGTAGGCCAGGAAGCTCAAGGCTCCGGGAATGGGCAGGGCCTCCACCAGATTGCCTTCCTTGCCGGGAACGACCAGCAGGTACAGGGGCGCGTTGCGCTGGGTTTCCCAGTGGGACTCCATGGCCGCCAGCTTGGCGGGTTGGACCTGGGACATGTGGTTGCCGTGGAAGTGGCCCTCCACCACGGTGAAGACCGAGAAGACCAGGGCCACGCCCGCGCCCACGGCAAAGGACTTCTGAAAGAACTCCACATGACTCTCGCGGATGAGGTGCCAGGCGGCGACCCCCATGACGAAGAAGCCTCCCAGGCAGAGCGCTCCGGGAATGACGTGGAAGAATTGGTACCAGCCGAAGGGGTTGGTGACCACGGCGAGGAAGTCGGTCAGCTCGGCCCGGCCGTTGCGGATGACATAGCCGGTGGGGTCCTGCATGAAGCCGTTGGCCAGGAGGATCCAGATGGCCGAGAGGTTGGAGGCCAGGGCAATGAGCCAGGCCACGATGGCGTGCGCCTTGGCCGAGAGCTTGTTCCACCCGAAGTGCCATACGCCGATGAAGGTGGATTCGAGGAAAAAGGCCGCCGTGGCCTCAATGGCCAGCAGCGAGCCGAAGATGTCGCCCACAAAGGCGGAGTAGCGCGACCAGTTGGTGCCGAACTGGAACTCCAGGGTGATGCCCGTGACCACGCCCAGAGCGAAGTTGACCAGAAATATCTTGCCCCAGAATTTGGCCATTTTCTGATAGGTCTTGTTGCCCGTGCGTACATAGGCGGTCTCCATGCAGGCGATGAGCACCGACAGCCCCAGCGTCAGCGGGACGAAGAGAAAATGAAACATGGTTGCCGCCGCGAATTGCAGCCGCGAAAGCATAAGCACATCCATACAAACCCCCTTTGCGGATATTGCCGAACCAAACCGTAAAAAAGCGCGTCAGTCCGATGGTGCGGCCAAATTATACCCAGCCCGGACACAAATCAAGAATAATAACTATAATTATCGAAAAAAAGTCAATCGTTCCTCATGGTGGCGGGTTGGCCGGTGGATTCGAGCACGGCCCGCCAGTAGTTGGAATCGGTCAGGATGCGTTTCTTGCCCCGGGTGACCAGATCAATGGGGATGTGCACATAGCGGCCGTTCCAGCGTGAGATGACGAGGTTGGTGCGCCCGGCCATGGCCGCATGGACCGCATTGATGCCGAGAAACGAGCAGTATATGCGGTCGTTGGCGTTGGCTGGTACCGAGCGGACGATGTAGCTCGGGTCGATGTATTTGAGGGTCGCATCGATTCCCTGGGCCTTGAAATGAGCGAGGATCTCGCCTTTGAGCAGCCCGCCGATGTCGCCGAGGATCTTGTTGCCCGAGGCGTCGGTCCGGCTGGTCTGGTCGAGCAGGTCCTGGCCAGCGCCCTCGGCCACCACGATGACCGCGTTGCCGCGCCGCTTCATCCGCGAATCCAGGGCAGCCAGGAATCCCTTCTCTCCGAGGAGGTCGAAGGGGGCCTCGGGGATGAGCACGAAGTTGACCGCCTGGCAGGCCAGGGCGCTCTGGGCGGCGATGAAGCCCGCGTCGCGTCCCATGACCTTGACCAGACCGATGCCCCAGGGGGCGCCTGTGGCCTCCACATGAGCCCCCTTGATGGCCATGGTGGCGGTTTCCACGGCCGTGTCAAAGCCAAAGGAAGGCGAGGCGAAGTCGATGTCGTTGTCAATGGTCTTGGGCAGGCCGACCACGCTGATGGAGAGGCGGCGCTTGACCACCTCGCGGATCACGGCGCTGGCTGCGCGCATGGTCCCGTCGCCGCCGATCATGAAGAGGATGGACACGTTCATGCGCTCCAGGGCGTCCACGATGGCTTCCGGGTCCTGAGGCCCACGCGAGCTGCCCAGGAAGGTGCCGCCGAACTCGTGGATGCGGCTGACGCGTTCGGGCGTCAGCTCCACGATGTCGTGCCCCTCCTCGGGGATGAAGCCTGCCAGGCCGAAGCGGATGCCCAGCACCGAGGGCACACGGTACTCATGGACCGCTGTCATGACGATGGCGCGGATGACATCGTTGAGGCCGGGGCACAGGCCGCCGCAGGTGACGATGGCGCACTTGGTCTTGCTGGGATCGTAGTAGACCCTGCTTCGGGGGCCGGCCGGTTCGAAAAAAGCGCGCCGTTTGCTGCCGCCCTTGCCTTGCAGTTCCACATTGGACCGCGAGATGTGGACCAGCACGGCCTCGTCCTCGTCCACGAACCGGCCCAGGCTCAAGGGGTTGTTGATCTTGGCCTCGCCCACCCGGTCGATGGCGGTCTCGGCCGGGGCAACGAGTTTTTCCTGACTGGTTTTCATGGCGCTCCTCGCGGGTTTGACAGGTTGAGCTGTGCCTCGCATTGTTATATGGATTTTCGGCAAGGGGCAAATTATTATTGATTCGAGCGGGTGCTCGGGAGCCGACATGGGCAAGGGAAACGCGCCCCCCTGGGCGGAGATGGCGGGACTCGGGGCCGCAAACCGGGCGGATCGCGGGGGCGTGGGACGCTGCTGGGTTCCTGCGGCCGATGTACTGGAGTGCGCCGACAGGGTGGTCATTGTCGTGGAGTTGCCGGGTATCAGCCTTGAGGATGTGACCGTGGAGGTGCGAGGCCAGGATCTCTGGGTCCACGGGACAGCGCCAGGTCGAACGGAAGGGGTGGTGCGCCATCACGTCGTGGAGCGGGCCGTGGGGCCTTTTGCCCGTCGTTTCGCCTTGGCCGGCCTGTGCGCCGGGGCCGGTGAGAGCGTGGGCGGCGAGATCTCGGCCGTGTTCCGGGGCGGATTGCTCACCGTAACCCTGTTGAAGTCCCGTTCCGCCCGCCGCCGGATTCCCGTGGATTGACCCGTCGCCGAGGCGCACACCCCCGTAGGGCTTGACGCCGCCGCCCCAGTGCCTATCTGATGGAAAGCATGTTTTTCCGGAGGATACCGACACCATGACGAGCAACATAAAGACCCTACTCTTCCTTGGTCTGCTGACCGGCCTGCTGCTCTTCCTCGGTGGCCTCATGGGCGGGCGCACCGGGCTTGTCCTCGCCTTTGGCTTTGCCATGGTCATGAACGTGGGCAGCTACTGGTACTCGGACAGGATCGTCCTGAAGATGTACAAGGCCCGGGATCTTTCGCGGGGCGACGCACCCCACATCCACGCCGTGGTCGAGGAGATGGCCGCCCGGGCGGGCATCCCCAAGCCCCGCATCGCGCTGATTCCCCAGGACGCGCCCAACGCCTTTGCCACGGGGCGCAACCCGGAGAACGCCGTGGTGGCCGTGACCCGTGGCATCGTGGCCATCCTCAATCCCGACGAGCTCAAGGGCGTGCTCGGCCACGAGTTGGGCCACATCGCCAACCGCGACATCCTTATCCAGACCGTGGCCGCCGTGCTGGCCGGGGCCATTGTCTTCATCGCCAATATGCTTCAGTGGACGGCCATCTTCGGCATCGGCCGCAGCGACGGGGAGCGGGGCAACCCCCTGGCGGCCATCGCCCTGGCCATCCTGGCGCCCATTGCCGCTGCCATGATCCAGATGGCCATCTCGCGCTCACGCGAGTATCTGGCCGACGAGGCCGGGGCACGCCTCAGCGGCGACCCGCTCCATCTGGCCGGGGCCCTGGGCAAGCTCGACGCCGCTGCCGAGCGCGTACCCCTGCAGGGCAGCCCTGCCACGGAGAACATGTTCATCGTCAGCCCGTTCCGGGGCAGCGGGGCGTCCTCGCTGTTCGCCACGCATCCGCCAGTGGCCGAGCGCATCGCCCGGCTGCGGGCCATGGCCGGGAGGGGGCGCTAACATGGACCGAAGTCCGCGTCGTCTGCCCGCGGTCCTGGCGCTGGTCCTGTTCATGGCCGGGCTGTGGGCCGGGGCGGGCGACGCTTTGGCCAGGAATCAGGCTGCCGGGGCGGACGAGCGGCGTACTCCCGTTGTCCGTGCCGTCCAGGCCACAAGCCCGTCGGTGGTCAACATCACCGTGGCCCGGCGCGACCAGCCCGGCGTACGCTCGCCCTTTGGCGATCCTTTTTTCGACAGGTTTTTCGGAGGGTTTCCCGGCCAGCGGTCCGGGCCGTCCCACAACCTCGGCTCCGGGGTGATCATCGACGGCGCCAAGGGACTGGTCCTGACCAACGCCCATGTCGTGGCCGGGGGCGACGACATTGCGGCTCGTCTGCTCGACGGCCGCGAGTACGTGGCCGAGCTGGTGGGTTCGGACCCGGACTTCGACCTTGCCGTGCTGCGGCTCACCGACGCCCAGGGACTGCCCCAGGTTGCCATGGGCGATTCCGACGACATCCTCATCGGCGAGACGGTCATCGCCATCGGCAACCCCTTTGGCTACTCCCACACCGTGACCACGGGGGTGGTTTCGGCCCTGAACCGGCCCATGACCACCGAGCGCGGGGCCTTCGGCAGCTTCATCCAGACCGATGCGGCCATCAATCCCGGCAACTCGGGCGGGCCGCTGCTCAACATCCACGGCCAGCTCATCGGCATCACCACCGCCATCCGGGCCGGGGCCGAGGGCATCGGCTTCGCCATTCCGGTGAACAAGGCCAAGCTCGTGGTCCGCGAGCTGCTCGACACCGGCCATGTGGCCCCCATCTGGCTCGGCCTCTTCGGCCAGGACGTGGATCAGGCCACGGCGCGGTATTTCCGGCTCAGAAGCCTGAGCGGGCTGCTGGTGGCCGAGGTCCATCCCGATACACCGGCCGCGGCCGCGGACATCCGGCCCGGAGACATCGTCCTGGACTTCAACGGCCGCGAGCTGACGGGCAAGGACGACTACCTGGCCAGGCTCTTCGGCGTGACCCGCACCGAGACCGTGACGCTGACAGTGCTGCGAGACGGTCAGGAGCGCGGATTGACCCTGCGTCCCCAGCCCCTGGACCGGGCCAGGGCGCTGGAGCTGGTGCTCGCCCGCTGGGGCTTCGAGCTGGTGGACCGCCAGGGGGGCGGGGCCGAAGTGACGCGGGTGAGGCCCGGCAGCGCGGCCGCCCAACTGGGGCTGCAACCGGGCGACATCATTCATCAGATAGGCAACAGGCGGCTGGCCTCCGGCCTTGACCTGCTCAACGCTTTTTTGCGAAACAGGATGAACAATGCCGTGTTCATGCGCGTTCAGCGCGGGCGCGGTCTCTACCATGTCCGGCTGACGCTGTAGGCGGCAGGGACGGGAACCGGGGAACGCACCACCCGAAGGAGGGGTATGCAGGATCAACGAAGATACTGGACGGAGCGGGGAAGGGACAAGACCTTCACCACGCCGTTCAGGATGGACGTTTTTCAGGAACATGTGGACAGGGACGCACGGGTGCTCGACTTCGGCTGCGGCTACGGGCGGACCCTGGCCGAGTTGGCCGCGGCGGGGTACACCGGCCTGACCGGCATTGATTTTTCCGAGCCCCTCATCGAGCGCGGCCGGGCCGAGCATCCGGGCCTGGACCTCGTTGCCTATCCGGGCGGTCCGCTTCCCTTCGGGGACAACGTCTTTGACGCGGCCATGATGCTCGGCGTGTTCACCTGCATCGTCGAGACCAGGGCCCAGGCCGAGGCCCTGCTGGAGCTCAAGCGGGTGCTGCGCCCGGGCGGGCTGCTCTACGTCAACGACTTTCTGCTCAACCGCGACCGGCGCAACCTCGACCGCTACAAGATCGGCCATGAAAAGTACGGTATTTACGGCATTTTTGACGTGGATGACGGCGGGATCATGCGTCACCATGACCGCAACCACATGGAAGCCCTGTTTCTCGATTTCGAGACGGTGGTTTTCGAGGAGACGGTCTTCGAGACCATGCACGGCCACCTCTCCAACGGATTCTGGGCTTTGCTGCGGCTTCCCGCCTGACGCTGTCCGGGGCGGGTCAGGGTTTGAGCTGGCTTAAGATCATGCCCGCCAGCATCAGGCCGCAGCCGATCAGGGCGCGCAGGGAGAGCAGTTCGCCGAGCATCAGCCAGCCGCCCACAACCGCGAACACGGCCTCAAGGCTCAGGATGATGGCCGCGTGGGCGGGCTGGGCGTCGCGTTGGGCCACCACCTGGAGGGTGTAGGCCACGCCCACGGACATGAGCCCGCCGTAGGCGATGGGCAGGGCCGCGCTACGCAGCCCGGCCAGGGCAATCTCCTCGGTGGCAACGGCTCCGATGAGGCTCAAGGCGGCGCAGGCCGCGAATTGGACTGTGGAGAGCTTGACCGCGTCCACCGCGTCCATGCCGGGCGAGAGCTTGCCGATGAGCAGCACATGCCCGGCCCAGAAAAGCGCACCGATGAGGATGAGCAGGTCGCCAAAGGCGATGGAGACCCCCGAAGTGACCGAGAGCAGGTACATGCCCACCACGGCCAGTGATGCGCCGAGCCAAGTGCCCCATCCGGGCCGCTGGGCCAGCATCAGGCCGAAGATGGGCACGAAGACCACATAGAGTCCGGTGATGAACCCCGCCTTGCCCGCGGTGGACGCCTCAAAGCCCATGGTCGCCAGTTGCGGCGCGGCCAGCCCCATCTGCTGGAGGGTGGCCCCGCAGAACAGGGCCAGCCCGAGCAGCCCGCCGCCCGCGGCCATTTTTTTCCTGTCCGTGCCCACAAAACCGGGAGTGCGGCGTTTTTCCATGTACACCACCAGCGGAACCAGGGCCAGGGCGCCCAGGGCGAAGCGCACCCCGTTGAAGGTCAGGGGGCCGATGTGGTCCATGCCCATGCGCTGGGCCACAAAGGCGAAGCCCCAGATGGCGGCGGTGACGAAGAGCAGGATGTCTGCCCGGAGAATGCGGCTGTTCACGTGCGGTCTCCTTGGAAAAAGATCACATCGTGTACAGCATTCGGGCAGTGCGGCGCAACCCCGGCGTCAGGCCCGGAAGCACGGAGCCGGGGTGGGGCGCGAAAGCTGTTCGGGCGGCGACGGGCAGGTCAGGCTTCGTCGTTCCTGTCCCGTTCTTTTTCTCCGGCGGCGTTGCCCTCCGCCTCGGCCTTTGCCGCGTCGGCCTGGGCCGTTGCCCGCTCGGACAGATCCTTGAGCATACCCAGCATGTACGCCTCGGCCTCTTGGGCATCCTCGGCCGGAGCCCAGGCCGGAATGTCCTTGTCCCTTTCCTTTTCGAAGGGGCCGTCCTTGACCTCGAAGATCAGGGTGTCGGGCTTGAGCGCCACATAGGTGTGGTAGACATGGGGAGCCACGTCCACGCCGAAGCTCTCGGTGCCGGGCTGGAGCAGGGTATGGTCGGCGATGCCGCCGTCCTCGGTGAAGCGCACAAAGAGCACCGAGCCGGAGATGACCAGGATGGTCTCGCTCTTGACCGGGTGCAGATGGCGGTGGGGGGGGATGTAGGTGCCGGGCTGGAGCGCGTTGAACATGCGGTGTGTGCCCGCGTCAAGCGTCTTGTGCAGCCTCTGGACCACCCGCTTTCGCGGGCTCTGTCGCGACATGGCCAGCAGGTTGCCCACCATGGTCAGGGTCAGGGGGACGATGTCGCCTTCGGGCGCGGCCACTGCCGTGGGAAAGTCCTTGTTGTCTTCACTCATGCCCGACCATACCCCGCCCGGGGCGTCAGGGCAAGCCGGGGAAGGCCCGGGGCTGGGTCAATCCAGCTTCTGGCCCAGCAGGACGATCTCTGAGTAGGCGAGATCCACGTTGCGCGGCTTTATCCGGGAGGATTTGTAAAAGCGCGGCGAGGGGATGGCCTCCACCTCGGCCCCGTCGCCGACTTTTTCCACAAAGCGGCGGTCGGCGGCCAGCACACAGTCGCCTTCGGGCAGCAGGGCCTGGGCTATGTCGGGCGCCCGGTCGGTGAACAGGCCGGGATTGCTGCGGTAGAGCACGTCGTAGTAGGTGACGTTGTTGCCCTTGGCGGCGATGGAGAGCAGCAGCAGGCACTGGGTGCAGCGCGTGGAAACCAGCACCGGGGTCACGGCCAGGCCCAGATGGTCCTTGAGCACCTTGACCTCGTCGGGGTTGGCCCGGGTCATCATCACCTCGGGGTCGTGAATAAGTTCGAGGTTCTCGAACTCGTGGCCGTCCTTGCGCCAGAGCAGTCGCTCGGTGTCGAGCACGTCAAGGCCCATCTTTTTAAAAAAATCAAGTCGCTTGGGAGACAGGGAGATGACAGTGTAGGTCACGTCCGGGTCTGCAGTGGCCATCTCGATCATGGCCCGGCCCAGCCCCTGGCCCCGGTATTCCTTGAGGAGGTACCAGGAGGTGAAGTTGAGAAACCGCTCGCGCCGGGAGCCGATGGGCCGATGGGAGCAGACATGGCCGTGAAAGCCCACGATGCGTCCCGCGTCCTCTGCCACGATGCCCATGTCCGGGCTTTCCGCGCACCAGGGGGCGGCAAAGAGGCGTTTCCACCGCTCAACGGGATATTCGGGATTCATGTGGGTGTGCAGCAGGGTGCAGATGGCGTCGATGTCGCTGGCTTCGGCGGGGCGCAGGGTGGCGGTCATTATGGTCTTCCTTTCGATTGGGCGGCTGGCGGCCAGATCTCGGCGGGGCTCATCCAGGCGGCGGCGGGATGGGAGCGGGTGGCCGAAAGCAGGTCTTCCATGAAGCCCCAGGCATTTTCATCCATCTCCAGATGGTGGGTGAGTATGCCCGTGGGTTCGTCCGGGTTCACGCGGCCGGACCGTTTTTCCTTAAGGTGTTCCGCAATGGAGGTCACGCATTTTTCCAGGCCCGCGAAACGCGCAGGCCCATGTTTCCATGTGAGCAGGTCGCAGTGGGCATCGGCCCGGCGCAGTCCGGGCGGTGGCGCGGGCGCATCCGTCCCGCCCTCGGCCGACACGCCGCAAAAACCCAGACCGGGCAGCAGGTCGAGCAGGGCCGGGTCCATTCTGTTCCATGGCGGCACCACGGTCGGCACGAACCGCTCTCCGAAGAGGTCGCCCAGGGTCCGCATGCCAGAGCGCAGCTCGGCCAGAATTTCGGCCATGGGCCGATGCGGGCCAAGCTCCCAGGCCCCGTTGCCCGGCGGCGCGTGGTTGGCGTGGGCGTAGCCATGCTGGAGTACCAGCAGACCGGGCGCACCCAGCACATGGTCGCGCAGCCCAATTCCCGTTCTGGCCGGGATAACGGCCAGCCCGCAGGCCACGCCGTGGTCCGCGCCCAGGCGCGTCAGCCGTTCCAGGGCGGGGCTGGGCGCGGCCGCGTCGTCGTCGCGCCACCACAGGCCCGCCACTACTCCGGCGCGGGACCAGACATCCAGCTCATCGAGCAGCGGGGTGAACAACTCAGCGACCATGGTTTCCTCGGTGACAGCCCTTGTAGCAGACGTTTCCCCGGAACCGCAAGCCGCGGTCTGGCGTTTTCATTCGATACATGTCAGGAAGGGGGCCAGAGGATTCAACCCGTGCGCGAGCCTGCCAGCAACATCATATGGAACATGACGCGGAAGTGCAATTTTCGCTGCGAATACTGCTACTTCCCCCACGACAACACCCCCGTTACCCAGATTCTGCCCGTGGACCGGATACGCGCCTTTCTTGATGCCACGGGCCGGGAGTGGACCGTGGGCATGACCGGGGGCGAGCCCTTCATCTATCCAGGTTTCGTGGACATCTGCGCCGCCCTGACCCGGCATCACCGCATCGGCGTGGACACCAACCTCTCGATGTCCTCCAGGGTGCGCGAGTTCGCCCGGCGCATTGATCCGGCCCGCGTACAGGATCTCTACGTGGCCTTGCATATCAAGGAGCGCGAGCGCGTCAGGGGGGTGGCCGCATTCATCGACAACGCCCGGCTGCTGGCGGATTCCGGGTTCAAGGTCATCGTCAACTACGTGGTCCACCCGGAGCTTGAGACACGGTTCGCTGCCGACTGCGAGTTTTTTGCCCGCCACGGCATAGGCATCACTCCGCGTCCCTTTCGGGGCGAGCATCAGGGGCGGCGCTACCCCGAGGCCTACGGCGAGCGGGCACACGCCATCTTTGCCGACCATCCCGAGCAGGGACTCAAGGTCGCCTTCAACTTCATGGGCGTGCCCTGCCACGCCGGGCGTACGCTTCTGCGCCTGGACGAGGACGGCACGGTCTATCGTTGTCCGGGCGACAAGACCGTGCTCGGCAACGTGCTCGGCGAGGTGCGCCTGTTTGACGGGCCGCAGCCCTGCGTTCGGCCGCGTTGTCCCTGCCGGGGGCTGGACCATGTGCTTCTCGACGCTGTCGGCCAACGGCTTGTCCGCGGGGTGCAATTTGCCGTGGTGGGAGACCTCGACGCCTCGGAAGCCTCCTTTGGGCAGGCCCTTGACCTCGCCCCCGGGCACCCCTGCGCCGAAAACAATCTGGGCGTCATCGCCTTCCGGCGCGGGGACAGGGCCGCCGCTGTTGAGCGGTTCGCCGCCGCCCATAGTGCCCGGTCGGGCAAGGCGGACTACCTCGACAACCTTGCCATGGCCCGCGGCCCTGGGCCTGACCGCGACCCAAAAATCTGTCTGGACGTGCATCCCGCCGCTGGAAAGTAAATGGTGGCAGAGGACGACAAACTCGGGTATGAAGTCCGGGTCGGCTTCGCTGAGAAGGGGGTCGACGGCCCCGCCTCAGGCGGGCGCCCATGCGAGCACGCTGACCGGCGCAGGACATTGCCCGAAACGGATATGGAATCGAATTCGTACAACATCCTGATGTATTCCCACGACACATACGGTCTGGGACATATTCGGCGCACCATGGCCATTGCGAGAAATCTCGTTCGGCCGGGCGTCAACATCCTCATCGTCACCGGGTCGCCCATCGTGGGCCGCTACACCATGCCCCTTGGCGTGGACTTCGTGCGTATGCCCGGCATGATCAAGAAGAGCAATACGGTCTACGTCCCCCATTCCATCAAGGTCGATCCCAAGATCGCCATCGCCATCCGCAAGAACATCATCCTGTCCACGGCCAAGGCTTTCAAGCCCGACCTCTTCATCGTGGACAAGGTTCCCTCCGGCCTCAAGGGCGAGGTGCTGCCCACCCTCAAGTGGATCAAGGGCCACCTTCCCTGCGCCCGCGTGATTCTCGGTCTGCGCGACATTCTGGATGACGCTGCCTCCACCCGGGTCGAGTGGGAAAAGAAGAAGTACTTCGACCTGCTGCGCGACCTCTATTCCGAAATCTGGGTCTACGGCGAAAAGGCCCTCTACGATCCCATCGCCGAATACGCCTTTCCCCAAGACATTGCGGACAAGACCGTGTTTACCGGCTACATTCCGCGCAAGGTGCCGGGCATACGCAAGCTCAAACGCAAGCACAAGCAGGTGGTGGTCACCATCGGCGGCGGCGGAGACGGCTATGTGGTGCTCGACAACTACCTGAAAATGCTCGAAACAAACGGAGAGGTGGATTTCAGGACATTGATGATAACAGGTCCGTTCCTCCCTCCCGCCAAGCTCGACGAACTGGCTGACCGCGCCCGTGCTGTCAAGGTCCAGATCCGCCCATTTTTCAAGAACATCGAAAAGCGTATGGCCAATGCGGACCTTGTGGTCACCATGGGCGGCTACAACACCCTGTGCGAAATCCTCTCCCTCAGGAAGCCCGCCCTGGTCATTCCCCGCGACAAACCCCGCCAGGAGCAATTGCTGCGGGCCAAGGTCTTTCGCGGACGCGGCCTGTGCGACTTTATCCGCTGGGGCGAGGTCACACCCGAGGTCCTGCGGCAGAAGGTCAACGCCCTCCTCGACAACCCCGGCGAGTGCGTGGCTGACCTCAAGGAGTTCCGAATGACCGGACTTGAGGTCATGTGCGAGCGTCTCGCCCATTTCAGAGAGAACTGTTCGTGACGCCACCCTCCAAGGGGCAGACCCTGGGGATGGTGCTCAAAGGGTATCCCCGCATATCCGAAACCTTCATCTCCAACGAGATAAGGCTGCTTGAGGCCATGGGTTTTCGCATCCACATCTATTCCATGCGAGCCCCCCGCGAAAACTTCAGCCATGCGTCCATCAAGGAAATCAAGGCCCGCGTCACCTATCTGCCCGAGTCGCTTCTCCTTGGCCTGCCCGCGCTGCTGTGGCACAATCTTCGCCTTTTCTTACGTCTCCCCCGGCGCTATCTCGGCTGCCTGAAGCTGATGGCCTCGCGCTTTCGCCTCGCGCCCAAGAAGCACACCTGGGTCAAGCACATGCTCCAGGCGGGGTATCTTGTCCAGAAGTCCGTGATGGACCATGGCGTGGACCTTGGCCACCTGCACGGACATTTCGCGCACACGCCAACCACAGTGACCATGTACGCCGCCTTCCTGGCCGGCCTGCCCTTCAGCTTCACGGCCCACGCCAAGGATATCTACACCCAGGACCCCCGCCGCTTTACCGACAAGGTGGCCCGGGCCGAGTTCGTGGTCACCTGCACCCGCTACAACGAGACCTATCTCAACTCGGTCTGCAACGATCAAACGCCCATCCACTGCGTCTATCACGGCATCAATCTCGACCTTTTCTCCCCCAACGGTCGGCCTGCCATGACCACGCCGCCCTACCACGTTCTGACCGTGGCCCGGTTCGTTCCCAAGAAGGGCATAGACACCATCCTGCGCGCCCTGGCCCGGCTGCGGGACCAGGGCATTTCGCTGCGCTACACCCTGGTGGGCGACGGCAAGAGCGCGGACAAACGCGCCATTCGCGAGCTCATCCGCGAACTCGGCCTTGATGACATGGTCTCCATGCCCGGCACCGTGACCCACGACGAGGTCATCCGACTGCTGCACGAGGCCGACTGCTTCACCTTGGGCTGCCGCAAGGCCAGCGACGGCGACCGCGACGGCATCCCCAACGTGGTGGCCGAGGCCATGGCCACTGGCGTTCCCGTGGCCGCCACCAATGTTTCTGGCCTGCCAGAACTCGTGGCCCACGACCAGACCGGCCTGCTTTGCCCCCCCGACGACCCGGCCGCCCTGGCCGGGATCATCCTCCGCCTGCTCACCGACCAACCCACTCGCGACAGGCTCATCCCGGCCGCCCGTCAGACCGTGCACCAGGTCTTTGACAACAAACAACTCATCCGCGAGTTGGGGAACATCTACCTCTCCCACCACGTCCCCTGCCCCGGCCGATAGACGGGGCAAAGAAACAAACGCCCCGCCCGCCCAGGGAAAAGGGAACAAGGCTCATTCGAACAATCAGACCCCGCCGTGTGTTTGCAACATGGCGGGGTTTTCAGGAGGCTCTCGCTTCGCGCCCGTCATCCTCGGGGCGCTTCGGGAGGCGTTTCTATCGCTTCAGGCCGAGGGGCTTGAGGTACAGCTCGCCCTTGAAGGTGAGTTCTGCCGCGCCTTGGAGGTGGATTTCGCCGTCATCGAGGATGACGGTCAGGACTTCGCCGCCAGTGGTGGTCAGATCGGCGCGGGCGTCGGTCAGGCCCAGGGTGTGGGCCACCAGTTGAGTGGCGCAGGCTCCGGTGCCGCAGGCGTAGGTTTCGTCTTCCACGCCGCGCTCGTAGGTGCGCAGGAGCAGGGTGGAGCGGTCCTTGATCTGGGCGAAGTTGACGTTGGTTCCGGCAGGGGCGAAGCGCTCGTGGAAACGCAGCTTTCTGCCGAGTTCCCTGACGTTGACCGAGGCCACGTCGTCCACCAGGACCACGGCGTGGGGTACGCCGGTGTCGGCGAAATGTACGGTCATGGGGGCTGCGTCCACATTGAGGGAGATGCCGGTCTCAATGCCTTTGGGCGGAGTGAGCCGCACCCTGACGCGTCCGGCGTCGGGGCCGTCCAGAAGCACCTTGGCCCGGATGGGGCCGGCGTCGGTGCCGAAGACGTGTTCGGCAGGGGCCAGTCCCAGGGCGTGGGCCAGTTTGCCCGCGCAGCGCGAGGCGTTGCCGCACATCTCGGCCCGGGAGCCGTCGGAGTTGAAGAAGTGCCAGCGGTAGTCCTGGGCGGGGTCTTGGGCGTCGTCGAGGAAGAATATCCCGTCGGCCCCGACGCCAAAGGCGCGGGCGCAGATCTTTCTGGCCCAGTCGGCCATGGCCGCCTCAGGCACATGGACGCTGCGGTTGTCTATGACCACGAAATCGTTGCCGCATCCCTGCATCTTGTGGAAGGGGACGCTCTCGCCGAAGATGCTCATCAATGGCTCCATGGGTTCGGGGTTGCGGCGGTTTCGTCCGCCGGATGAAAATCCTTGATGGAATCCGCGCCGATGTCAAGGCGCGTACGATCCGAGGACCGCGCCGGATACCGGGGTGTGTCGGCTGTTTCCTTTTTGCCATCCGGGCGGCGAGTGTGTTAGGTTCCGGCCTGCATGATCGTCAAGACCGCTGTTTCCGCGCTCTGGTGTGCCCCCCAATCCCTGCTGGAGGAAGGGTTGCGCCGTCTGGACGCGCTCTTTGCCCAGGCCGGGCCGGGCGTTGAGGTCTTTTTTCGCGCCGACGACGTGGCCGCTCCGGGCGAGGCGTGCGCCCGGATGCTTAAGACGTTCTCCCGTCACGGGGTGCCCCTGCACCTGGCCGTGACCCCGGCCTGGCTGACCCCGGCCCGCTGGAAGGTGCTGCGCCGATGGGCTGGGGATGGGGAACAGTGGTGCTGGCACCAGCACGGCTGGCGTCACGTCAACCATCAGCGCACCGGGCGCAAGGGCGAGTTCGGCGACGGGCGGACCCTTGAGGCCAAGCGGGCCGATCTGGCCCGTGGGCGCACTCGGCTCGAAGCGATTATGGGGGCGTGGTTCAGCCCGGTCTTCACCCCGCCGTGGAATCGTTTCGACGCCCAGACGGCGGGACTGCTGCATGAGGCCGGGTATGTGGCCGTGTCGCGCTGGGCCGGAGCGCAGCGCACGGTGCCCACGCCCGAGGGCTTGCCCGACATCGCGGTCAACGTGGACCTGCACACCCGGCGCGAGCCCGATCCGGCCGAGGGGCTGGAGGCTCTGCTCCGTGAGGTCGGCGCTGCCCTGGCCTCGGGGCGAGCGGGGTTCATGCTCCACCACCAGCGCATGAACGATGCGGCCTTCATTTTTCTCGACCGATGCCTGTCGGCCGTGGCTGCGTCCAGGCTCGCGGCCATCAGGCTGGACAGGCCCGGTCCATCGTGACAATCGCGGAAAAAACAGGGGTGCGGTGTTCTTTGGGCTTGTCATGGAAGACGCATCTGCATACCGTTTGATAATATGGAAAGTAAGTCGCCCACTTCGCACCGCGTTCCTGCGAGCGCCCGGCCCGGCCCCGGCGGATCGGTCATGGACAGGCCAAAGGGGCGCATCGATCGGCTGATCACCCTTTCTTTTGCCAAGTCGCTCCAAATCAGTTTTCAGAGTCTGCGGGTGCGGTTTTTCCGGTCCATGATCACGGTGTCGAGCCTGGTTTTGGCCGTGTCGTTCCTGGCCTTTGTGCTGGTCAATCTGGACGTGGCCTCCGGGCTGCTCGCCCACGGCGGCAGCGACGCGGCTGCGGCACTGTCGGCGGCCGGTTACGACGTGGACATGGAGGGCGGCGGAGTGAGCATGGCGGCCAAGGAGCGGTGGATCGTCTTCCTCTCGCTCTTGGTCTGCACCGTGGGCATCGTCAACGCCCAGCTCATGTCCGTGACCGAGCGGTTTTCCGAGATAGGGGTGATGAAGTGCCTGGGGGCGCTCGACTCCATGATTCTGCGCCTCTTCCTGCTTGAGGCGGCCATGCAGGGGTTGGCCGGATCTTTGGCCGGGGCCCTGCTGGGCAGCCTGTTCTCGCTGCTCGCCGGGGCGGTCCGTTTCGGGCTGGTAGCCTGGACCGATGTTTCCTGGCTTGGCGTTCTCGGTTCCGTGGGGCTGTCCACCCTGGCCGGGTGTCTGCTCAGTCTGCTCGGGGTGCTTTATCCGGCCCTGATGGCCGCCCATATGGAGCCCATCAAGGCCATCAGGGCCGAACACTAGCTGGCGGTCCTGCGCGGGGCCTGACGGCTCGCGCCCTGACCGCATCGCAGCGCAAGGGGATTTCGCAATGACCGAAGAGAGGCGCACCATCGTCCGGGTCGTGGGCGTGACCAAGAGCTTCACCATGGGCAAGGTGGAGGTCAGGGCTCTCAAGGGCGTGGATCTCGAAATATTCGCGGGCGAGTACATTTCCATCATGGGGCCGTCAGGTTCGGGCAAATCGACTCTCTTCAACATGATCGGCGGTCTGGACAAACCCAGCGACGGCAAGGTCTTCATCGACGAGGTGGACATCTCCCAGCTCGACGCCTACGAGCTGGCCTGGTTGCGCAACCGCAAGATCGGCTACATCTTTCAGACCTTCAACCTGATCCCGGTCATGTCCGCCCTGGAGAACGTGACCCTGCCCATGACCTTTGCCGGCATGAACGCGGACGACGCGCAGGACAAGGGCATCGAGCTGCTCAGGCTGGTGGGGCTTGGCGAGCGTTTTCAGCACAAGCCGCTGGAGCTTTCCGGCGGGCAGCAGCAGCGCGTGGCCGTGGCAAGATCCCTGGCCAACGATCCGGCCATCATCCTGGCCGACGAGCCCACGGGCAACCTCGACCTGACCACGGGCGAGGAGATCATCGATTTGTTGCGGATGCTCTCCCAGGAGCGCGGAGTGACCATCATCTCCGCCACCCATGACTACAAGATGCTCAACGTGTCCGACAGGGTGGTCTGGGTGCGCGACGGCGTGGTGGACCGTATTGAACGGCGCGAGGAACTCAAGATCACCGTGGGCGGCATCGGCGGCAAGGAGCGCGTTCGGAACGGGGAGCGCGAAGCCGCCGGGGAGGGGGGGCGGGCATGATCCGGCGCTGGCTGCTCGCCCTTGCCAGCCTCGTGCTGCTGGCCCCGGCCGCCCTGGCCGCTTCGGGTATGCCTGGCGGCCTTCACGGAGACTTTGTCAGGCGGCTGGCCGAGCTGGGCGACCGTTCGCCCGGTACGCCCGGCGCGGCCCGTGCGGCCGCGATGGTGGAGGCGGAGTTTTCCCGGCTCTTTCCGGGTGCGCTCACCGGGCGGCAGACCTTCCGCGTCCCGGTGGTGGCGGCGGGCGGGGCCGAGCTGCGGGTCATGGGCACGGGCCGCTCGGCCGGTTTGCGCCAGCTGCGCGTCAACGCCATGTCGCCCGGTGCCGTGGCCCCGCCAGGGCTTCGCGGCCCGCTCCTCTATGTGGGCCAGGGGGAGATCAAGGACTTCAACGGCCTGGATGTGGAAGGGGCCGTGGTTCTCATGGACATGGATTCGGGCAAGAACTGGAGCAACGCGGCCATGCTCGGGGCGCGGAGCCTGATCTTTCTCGGCGAGGCGAGCGACGGCGGTCCGTCGCCCCGCTCCCTTTTCGACTCCAAGTTCGAGCTGACTCCGCTGGATTTCCCCCTTTTCTGGATGGACGTCGAACAGGCCCGTACCCTCTTCGGCCAGGATGTGGCGTCTGGCGGACCGCGCCGTCTTGCCACGGTCCAGCTCGCCTCCCGCGCTGCCTGGAGAGGCGTCAGCGCTGAAAACGTCTACTGCCTCGTACCCGGCAGCGACCCGGATCTGGCGGGTCAGACCCTGATCCTTGAGGCGTTTTACGACGCCACGGCGCTGGCGGCGGGCGACGGGCCGGGCGCGGATGAGGGCGTGTCCATCGCCACTCTCATGGATGTGGCCGCAGAATTGAGCGGCACCCGGCCCAAGCGGTCGGTCATGCTGGTCGCCACGGCGGGCAAGGGGAGCGCCCAGGCCGGGATGCGCGAATTCACCTGGGCCCTGGTGACCAAGGGGGCGCGGCTCAAGGAGCGGCGGGACGACCTCGACATCCGGGTGCGCGAAGCGGCCAGGACCATCGAGATTCTGGACATGGGCGACCCGTTTGATGCTCAGGCCATGGCGGACGCCGCTGACCGTGCCCTGGTCAAGCGGGCCATCAAGGCGGTGGTGCGCGACCGCGAGGACGATCTGACCAACGAGCTGATGCGCCTGCGTCTGCAAAGCCAGGCGGAGCGCATGGGCATGGAAGCCGGACCGCGAGGCGGCGGGGACCACGCCATGGGGGAGCGCCCAGGCCATGAGGCCATGGCCGAGGCGGCCCGGCAGGACCGCATCAGGCATCTGGCGGCGCAGCGGATCATGCTCAAGCGGCTCAACTGGGTCCACTCCACTGTGGCCAGTTTCCCCCTGGGGGATGAGGAGCGCCTCGTGCTGGCGGAATTCGTGGCCCCGGCCCGTGCCTATCAGGCCGCCATCCTCAAGGATGCAACGGGCCAGCTTGAGGACATCCGCTCGGCCCGCGCCCTGCGCGATGCCATCGGCGAGCGGAGCATCGCGGCCCATGTCTCCCTGTACCTCTCCAGCCATGGCGACGGCGTGGGCGGCTTTGACAAGGGGTGGCTCCACGACCTGATGCCCTCGGTCAACCGCACCGCCTTTTTCCGTCCGCTGGACACGGTCATGAAGCGGGCGGTCAAGGATGTTACGCCGCATCGGCCGGACGTGGCCGCGCTGTTCAAGGACACCCTGCGGCCCGGCCGACGCGCCTGGCAGAGCTATCTGCCCGACATGCCCGAGCTGGGCGGCGAACCCATGGCCCTGGCGGGATTTCCCGGCCTGACCCTGGCCACGGTCCACGACGCCCGGCCTGCCTGGGGCACTCCCTACGATCGTCCCGAGCGAGTGAATTTCGCTTTTGCAGGCAAGCAGGCGGCCCTGGTGCGTACCCTGGTCAGGGCCCTTGCCGACCAGCCCATAGACAATGCGGGCGAACGCGCCAACAGCCACTTCGTCACCCTGGAGGGGCGGGCCAACCTGCTGCGCAAGGGGGAGATATTCCCGGACCGCCCCGGCACGGACATGGTGGTGCTCGCCTCCCAGTGGCAGACCCTCAACTACGGCATGGTCGATACCGCCGGCCGTTTCCGCATTCCGGGCTTTGCGGACAGAAAGGTCAGCTATCACAAGGCCGTGATCGAGGCCCTGCGCTTTGACGACAAGACCGGGCTGGCCGTCTGGGCCGTGGACAAGCCCAAGACGGGCAAGGATTCCTACCGGGTTAAACTGAGCCGGGCCGTGCAGGGCACGGACCTGACGCTGTTTTCCTGCACCCAGACCACGCTCTTCAACCTCGTGGACCCGCGGAGCTTCCGCTATCTCTACATTCCCACCCTCATCGACGGGCGCACCGAGGCCCCGCCCGTGAGCTACTGGTACAGCCGCCTGGATACCCGCAGCTCCACCCTGGGCACCCTGTTCCTGGAGCCGGACACGCCCATCAAGCTGACGCTTTCGGACAGTGTGCTGGACAAGAAGGTGCTGCTGCTCAACGCCGACCCGGAGCATCCGCAGGGGCTGGGCTACATCGCCCGGCTGTGGCCGGTCATCCCCTTGACCGAGTTCAGGGCCGCGCGCGACATGTGGAGCCTGCTCGACCCGCGTATCGACAACCTGGAGGACAAGGGCATCGTCAACGAGCGCATCCGTACCCTTCGCCGCCAGGGCGACGACGATCTGCGCCGCGCCGAAGTCTATCGCGAGCAGAAACGGTGGGACCGCTTCGTGGAGGCGTCTCGGGCCTCCCTGGCCAAGGCCAGCCGGGTGTATGGGGATGTGGACAAGACCCAGAAGGACGTGCTGCTCGGCGTGCTTTTCTATGTGGCCCTGTTCGTGCCGTTTGCCTACTGCATGGAGCGGCTGTTCTTCTCCTATGCGGACATCAAGAAGCGCATCGCCGCCTTCCTCGGTTTCCTGATCCTGATCATCGGCGTGGTCTATTTCGTCCACCCTGCCTTTCAGCTGACCTACTCGCCACTGGTGGTCATTCTGGCCTTTTTCATCCTGGCCCTGTCTCTGCTGGTTTCGCTGATCATTTTCATGCGCTTCGAGCGCGAGATGGTGGAGCTGCAAAAACGCTCCTCCCACATCAAGCTCACGGGCATCAGCCCCATGGCCGCCTTCGGCGCGGCCTTCGTCCTCGGGGTGGGCAACCTCAAACGCAGGCCGGTGCGTACCTTTCTCACCTTCGCCACCCTGGTCATCCTGACCTTCACCATCATGAACTTCACCACGGTCAAGTCCGTGCGCCAGAAAGGGTGGGCCAACTTCAGCGCCACGGCCACCTATGAGGGGTTGATGCTCAAGTACATCAATTGGCAGGATGTGCCCCTCGAAGCTCTCTCGGCCGTGGAAAACGCCTTTGAGGGCAGCGGCGTGGTGGCCCCCCGCGCCTGGTACGACACCGGACTGACCAGCGACAAATCCCGCGCACCGCTCATTCCGGTCTTTCTCGGCGACAGGGAATCGCCAGGGCGCGGCATGGTCGGCCTTTCCCACCGCGAGCCCGAGGTCAGCGGTCTTGACCGTATTCTGGTCAAGGGGCGTTGGTTCCGCGAGGATGAACGCTTTGCGGTCATCCTGCCGGAGCGCATGGCCGGACAGCTCGGCGCGGACCCGGAAGATCCGGCCCGAAGCACCGTCACCATCTGGGGCATTCCCATGACCCTGGTGGGAGTGTTCAGCGACGACGGCCTGCGTCTGAATCCAGACCTGGACGGCGAGCCCATGACTCCCATCGTCTTCCCCAATGTGGCGGCAAGCCAGCTCTCCGAGGTGGAGGCCGAGGCCATCGAGGAAGGTCAGGATATCGTCACCACCGCAAGCCGCTACCAGCACATCCCGGACTACGAAACCATCCTGGTCCCGGCCCGGACGCTGCTTTCCCTGGGCGGCTGCGCGGGCAGGCTCAAGGGCATTGCGGTCAAGCCCCACGCGGGCGAAGCCGCCATCACAGGCGACCTGGGCGATCGCTTTGGCATGCTCCTCTTCCGCGGCTCGTCCACGGGCACATCCCTTTACTACGCGGCCGACGCGGTCAGCTATTCGGGCATGGCCAACATCATGATCCCCCTGGGCATCGCCGTGCTCATCGTGCTCAACACCATGATCGGCTCGGTCTACGAGCGCAAACCGGAGATCGCGGTCTATACCTCGGTGGGGCTGGCCCCGCCGCATGTGGCCTTTCTCTTCATCGCCGAGGCCCTGGCCTTTGCCGTCATCTCGGTGGTGGTGGGTTATCTGTTGGCCCAGGGCGCGTCGGCCGTGCTGGCCGGAACTCCGTTATGGGAGGGCATGACGGCCAACTACTCCTCCACCGCAGGCGTGGCGGCCATGCTTCTGGTCATGGCCGTGGTCCTGGTTTCGGCCATGTATCCTGCCAGGGTGGCGGCCAGTATCGCCATCCCGGACGTGAACAGGTCGTGGACCATGCCCAGGGCCGTGGGCGACGAACTGACAGTGGTGCTCCCCTTTTTGATCAAGCTCGGAGAGATGTCCAGCGCGGGCGGATTTTTGCGCCAATACTACCTGGCTCACCACGACGTGTCCCACGGGGCGTTCTGCACCGACGACATGCAGTGCAACTTCCTCGACCTTGAGGAGCAGGAGGCCAGGACCGGCCTCCTTGCAGGCGTCGCGGACCGCGTGACCATCCCGGACGACATGTGCTTCTCCATGAGTCTTCGGGTCTGGCTGGCGCCCTTTGACTTCGGTGTGCGCCAGAAGGTGCGGCTGGTGTTCTGCCCATCGGACCTGTATGCCGGATTCCGGCAGGTCAAGGTCGTCATCCAGCGCGAGGCGGGCGAGTTCAAGGCGTGGGAAAACCTCAACCGAAACTTCATCAACGACCTGCGCAAGCAGCTCCTGGCCTGGCGCTCGCTGGACGAGGTGGCCGTGGGGCACTATGCCGCCGACCTTGACAGCGTCAAGCGCGACACGGCCATGGGCAAAAGGATCATGGCTGCCGCCAGGGAGGCCGGGCAATGAACGGACGACTCAGGTTCCGGGCGCTGCTGACCGGCCTTGTCATCGGGCTGGCCCTGTGCGTTTTCACCCCATACAACAACGCCGTGTTGCGCAACGTGCCTCTGGGCGGTGGCCATTTTCCCATGGCCCCGTTCTTCATCGTCGCCTGGATGTTCGTCCTTGACGCCCTGGCCTCGCGCCTGACCCGGCGGCCGCCCGTGTTTTCGGGCGTGGAGCTGCTCGTCGTCTGGCTCATGACCGTGCTTTTTTCCGCCATCGGCTACGCCGGGCTCACCGAGACCTTCTTCGTCAACATCACCGCGCCCGAGCGCTTCGCCAAAGACGCCTACCGCTGGACAGAGGTGCTCGGCCCGCTGCTGCCCCAGTCGTGGTTCCCCCAATCGGCCGAGGCGGTCAGCGCCTTCTACAACGGCCTGCGCGGCGGACGCGACATGGATGTGCCCGGCGTGCTGGCGGCCATCCCCTGGGGTATCTGGCTGCCGGTGCTGGCGGTCTGGGCCTTTTTCATCCTCGGCGCATTCTTCGTCATGCTCTGCCTGATGGCCCTGTTCGGCCGTCAGTGGGTGGTCAACGAGCGGGTGCTTTTTCCCATGCTGCGCGTGCCCGCCCTTATGGGCGAGGCCCTGGATCAGAAACAACTCCTCTCCTGGTGGGGCAACACCTATCTGCTGGTGGGCCTGACCCTTGCCGGGGCCCTGCACCTGATCAACGGTCTGCATTTCTACTATCCCTCGGTCCCGGCCATACCCACCCTGGTGCTGGCCGGGTCCTACTTCCCCAAGTACGGCCTTTTCTCGGGCTTCCACAAGCTCAAGCTCTATATCATTCCGGCCTTCATCGGCTTCGCCTTCCTGACCACGCGGCAGATCTCCTTTTCCATGTGGGCCTTCCACATCCTGGCGGGCCTGCTCTTCGGCCTGCTCTACGTCATGGGCTGGCAACTGCCCGAGGCCGCGCTGGGCACCACTCTGGGACCCGATCTGGCCCGGCCCGAAGGGGCGCAGACCATTGGTTCGTATCTTGTCTTCTTCGGCTTTCTCCTCTGGCTGGCCCGGCATCACTTGCGCGAAACGATCATGTGCGCCCTGCGCCGGACCTGCAAGGAATCCGACCCGGCCGCGGCCAGCGCCATCGAAACCCTGCCGACCGCATGGCATCCCCCGGCCTGGCCCCTGTGGGGGCTCCTGATTGGCATGCTCGCCCTCTCCGGCTGGTGCTGGTTTTTCGGTCTGCCGCTCATGGCGGCCCTGCTTCTGCCGGTCATGTTCGTGGTCGTGGTGCTGGTGACCAGCCGTCTGGTCTGCCAGGGCGGACTGCCCTATTTCACCCTGACCGCCGCGCCCTCGGACGCCCTGATGGGCTTTTTCGGCAGCGGCTTCTTCGGCTCGGCAGGCATGGCTGCCACGGCCGTGATGCAAAAGGTGCTCTTCCTCGACATGCGCGAGGCGGTGGCCCCGACGTTGTTTCACGGGGCCAAGGTGCGGCAGGATGCGCGGCGCAGGAATCTCGTGCTGGCCGCCATCGGCCTTTCGCTGGTGCTGGCCCTGGCCGTCGCCTTTGTGACCATGCTTGTCCTGGGGTACAAATACGGGTTGCGCGAGCTGGGGCTCGACTGGGCCACGCAGACCGTGCTGGCCAATTACGAAAACGCCCAGCGGCTGGTGGACCAGCCGGTCGGCCCCAACCCCTGGACCATCACCTATGCCGGGTTCGGCGCCCTGACCATGATCGTGCTCATTGTCTGCTATTATCGGTTCCCCTGGTGGCCGCTGCATCCGCTGGGGTATCTGGCCGCGTATTCGGCAGGCATGTCCATCCTCTGGTTTCCGTTCTTCATCGGCTGGCTGTGCAATCATCTGGTGTTGCATTACGGAGGGACGAGGCTGTTCAACCGGGTGCGGTTCCTGTTCATCGGGCTGATTCTCGGGGAGTTTCTGATGGGCGGGGTGTATGCGGTGATCGGGTTGTACAGCGGGCAGGGGTATGCGGTGTTTCCGCTGTAGGGGCAGGGATGGGTGAAGAGAAGCCGCCTTCGACGGGATGGGATGTGAAGCACTTTTTTGAGCAATTGACAGAGAATCGCTTTTCCCTGCACGCGCGAATGCGCTGAATGAAAAGTTTAGGAAGGGAGGGGGGATGGGGTCCGGGGAAGGGGAGAGGGAAAGCCCTTTTCCAAAGGCTTTCCCTCTCCCCTTCCCCGGCCGCCGGAGGCATCCTGCATGTATGACGACAAGGAACTGAAGGAATATCGCGATCTGATGAAACCCCCCGACAAGTTCGAGGAGGGTTTTGATTGGAAAACCGTGGTCGGTGCGGTGTTCATCGGCTTCCTGATGATGCCCGGCTCCATGTATCTGCAACTGGTCATCGGGCAGGGCATCGGTCCGGCTGCGCGGTGGGTGACGATCATCCTGTTCGCAGAGATCGCCAAGCGTTCATACACGCACCTGAAGCAGCAGGAGATATTCCTGTTGTACTATATGGCGGGCGCGGCCCTTGCCTCGCCGTTTCAAGGGTTGTTGTGGAACCAGTATCTTGTGCAGTCGGACGCGGCGCGGATGCTGGGGCTGACCGAGTTCATCCCGCAGTGGGTGGCCCCGGCGCTGGGTTCTGGCTCGTATCTTGAGCGCACCTTCATGCACCGGGACTGGCTGGTGCCTGTTCTGCTGCTGGTCGGGTCGCAGCTGGTGCAGCGCATCGACCATTTCGGGCTTGGATACTCGCTCTACCGCATCACCTCGGATGTGGAGAAACTGCCCTTTCCCATGGCTCCGGTAGGTGCGCTGGGGACCATGGCCCTGGCCGAGTCCACCGAGGATCGCAAGACCGGCTGGAAATGGCGGGTCTTTTCCATCGGCGGGGTCATCGGCCTCGGGTTCGGGTTTTTCTACGTGCTGCTTCCAGCCTTGTCCGGGCTGCTGTTCACCGAGCCCATCCGGCTCATACCCATCCCGTGGATCGAGCTGACCCGGTACACAGAGGGGGTGCTGCCCGCGGTGGCCACGGGGTTGCAGTTCGACCTGGGGCTGGTCTTTGTCGGCATGGTGCTGCCGTTCTGGGCGGTCATCGGCGGGCTGCTCGGGCTGATAATCACCATCGTGGGCAACCCGATCCTGTATGCCCACGGCGTGCTGCACCGCTGGCATCCGGGCATGGCCACGGTGGAAACCGTGTTCGCCAACAATTTCGATTTCTACATGAGCTTCGGCATCGGCCTTGGCTTGGCCATCGGCGCGGTGGGCGTGTATTATGTGGTCAATTCCTTTCGGCGCAAGGACGGCAAGGGGCTCGATTTCTCGGCCCTGTTCAATCCGCCACAGGGCCGGGGCGACATCAACTTCTGGGTGTCCATCGGCATCTACGTGTTCTCGACCCTGTGCTACATCGCTTTTTGCGTCTGGCTGGTGCCGTCGTTTCCGTGGATATTCTTCGTGCTTTACGGGTTTGTGTACACGCCTGTGATCTCGTACATCACGGCGCGGATGGAAGGGGTGGCCGGGCAGTTCATCGCCCTGCCCATGGTGCGCGAGTTCTCCTTCATCGCCGGGGCCAAGTTCTTCGGCTACCAGGGGCTTGAGATATGGTACGCGCCCATCCCCATCCACAACTACGGCGAGGCCACGGTCCAGTTCCGGCAGATCGAGCTGACAGGCACAAGCCTGAGGGGCATCATCAAGGCCGAGGTGGTGGTTTTTCCCATCGTCATGGTTTCCTCTCTGCTCTTTTCGCAGTTCTTGTGGCAGTTGGCGCCCATTCCGTCGCCGGAGTATCCTTTTGCCCAGGAGTTGTGGCATTTGCAGGCGCTGAACACGCTGCTCATGCAGACCTCGACCCTGGAGGGCAATTCCCTCTTCTTTGAGGCGCTGTCCGGGCCGGTGGTGCTCTCCGGGCTTGGGCTCGGGTTGGTCCTGTACACGGTGCTCAACCTGCTGGGACTGCCGGTGCTGTTGGTCTACGGCGTGGTGCGGGGGCTTGGGCAGTCCACGCCCCACGGCATGATCCTGGAGGTGATCGGTGCGCTCCTGGGTCGCTATTATTTTCTCAGGAAGTACGGGGCGCAGTGGCGGCATTACGCGCCAGTGCTTCTGGCCGGATTCGCCTGCGGCATGGGCCTGACCGGCATGTTTGCCATGGGTTGCACGCTGATTCTCAAGTCGCTTGGCCGACTGGCCTATTAGGGATCGGAAGGCTGAAAACACAGGCGGCCGCTCCGAGGGAGCGGCCGCCTGTGTCGTTGGTGCAGGGGGGGGCGGCCGGCAGCGTCAGGCCCGATCGTCCGTGTCGCAGTGGCTGCCGGTGGTCTTGGCCTTGTACATGGCCTCGTCGGCGCGCTGGGTCAGGGAGTTGAGGTCGTCGCCGTCCCGGAACTGGGCGATGCCGCAGCTAAAGGAGATGGGCTTGCCCGAGGGAGCGGCGGGCATGGCGGCGCGGACGCGCTCGGCCACAACTTCGGCCTCTTCGGCGGCTCCGTCCATGAGAATGAGGAATTCGTCGCCGCCCCAGCGCACCAGGAGGTCCGTGGGACGAAGGGTGCGGGCGATGGCCGAGGCCACGGCCTTGAGGACGCGGTCGCCCTCAATGTGGCCCAGGGTGTCGTTGATGGCCTTGAACTCGTCAAGGTCGATGACGATGACCGAGAAGGGCATGGTGTGCCGTGCCGCCCTGTATCTTGCCAGATCGAACCGTTTGGTCAGGGCGCGGCGGTTGGCGGCGCCGGTCAGGGGATCGGTCTTGGCCATGCGCTCAAGCCGGGCCTGGAAGTGGTTGACCGTGACCACGCACAGGGAAATGATGAGCAGGGATGCGCCAAGCCCCACGGAAAGGGTGCGGATGAGGTTGTTGCGGGCCGAGGCCAGGGCGGCCCCCTCGTCCTGTTCCACGATGAGGTGCCACTCGAACTCGGGCAGGTAGCGGGCCGAGACAAGGATGTGGTCGCCGTCGTGATCGTACTCGAAGGAGCGGGCGTTCTCATGGGGTTCGAGGATACCCGCGGCCACGGCGGCAATGCCCGGAGTCTCGGTGATATACATGCGCTGGATGCGCGTTCGGTCGGTGTGCACCTGGACCAGCCCGTCCTGGTCGGTGAGGAAGACATTGCGGCCATAGGCCTGGCGGGCATCTTCAAGCAGCGTGATGGCGTTGTCCATGCTCACGCCCACGCCAGTGACCCCCAGCAGCCGACCCTGGGCATCCTCCACCCTGAAGTTGATGAAGATGGTCAGCCTGTTGTCTTCGGCCTGATTGGTATCCACGACCAGATCGTATTCCTTGCCCGTGCCGACAAACGCATAATACCAGACATCGTGGGAGTCTCGCGGGCTGATGCGCTTGAGGATGCCCCGGTTGTAGTAATACTTGTCCGAGCTGGCCGAGACGAAGAAGGCCGTGAGGAAGCCGTGCTTGCCGCGCAGTTCCTCCAGGTATCTGACAATGTCCAGGGGGTCCCGCTCTCCGTCAGTCACCCAGCTTTTGAGAAAGGTGTCGTTGGCCATGGACGAGGAGACGAGAATGGGCCGCATCATGGCCGAATGGATTTCGGAGTAGATGTTCTTGCCCGTGAGCGGCAGGGAGGAGTTGATCAGTTCCTCGCGGATGGAGTCACGCGTGACCGTATAGTTGATGACGCTGGTGGCCGTAAAGGAGGCCAGCAGGATCACGGACAGGGCGAGGAGCAGCTTGGTCTTGACCGTCATTGCGCCAATATAGGGAAGGGGGAATCGCATGACAATGGGTCAGAGCATATCCGAGTCAAGGGTTATGGTCACCGGACCCCAGTTGGTCAGGGCAAGGCGCATGTCGGCACCGAACACGCCGCAGGCCACGGGGCCGGGGGCGCAGGTTCGTGCGTCTGCCGCCAGACGGTCGAAGAGGGCGGCGGCGATGCCGGGCGGGCAGGCGTCGGTGAAGGAAGGGCGGCGCCCCTTGCGGCAGTCCGCATACAGGGTGAACTGGGGGACCAGGAGCAGCCCGCCCTGGATGTCTGCCAGGGAGCGGTTGAAACGGCCCTGATCGTCCGGGAAGACGCGCAGCCCGATGAGCTTGTCGAGGAGCTTGTTCCAGACCGGGGAGCCGGGCAGGGATTCGTCCTCGCGGCCAAAACCGACCAACGCCGCCAAGCCGGTGGCGATCTCGCCCACCAGTGCGCCGTCCACGCGAACGGACGCCTCTGTGACCCGCTGGAGAATCAGGCGCACGGCCGTTTTCTGCCCATGGTCTCGCGCATGACGGGCATCACTCCTCCCAGTAGGTGGCCTTGGACGAGTCCTTTTCGGACACCGAGACCTCGGCCAGCCGGACGTGTCTCGGCAGGGAGCCCTTGAGCTCGCGGTAGATGAACATGGCCAGGTTCTCGGATGAGGGGTTCAGCTCGGTGAAGTACTCGACCTCGTTGAGGTGCCTGTGGTCGAGACGGTCGAGCACGGCCCCGGTCAGCCGCTTGAGCTCTTTGAAGTCCATAAGGTAGTGAACCTTTTCGTCGAGCCTGTCGCCCTCGACCACCACCTCGACGCCGAAGTTGTGGCCGTGCATGCGCTCGCACTTGCCGCCGTAGTTGCGCAGCTGGTGCGAGGCGGAAAAATCCCGGGTGATGGTCAGCCGCCATTTTCCGGCCATGGCTAGCGCTCCTGCTGGCTGTTGAAAAACGTCCGATTGCTATGTTGCTTCAAACAGATCAAACCCTCGCGTACCAGAAGTACGCTTCGGTCTTGATCTGTTTTCGCGCCTTGCACTTGAACATTTTTGAACAGCCTGTGAAAATGATTGGTTCGATGGTTTCTTAGTATTGGTCCGGTCGGCGATACTCGCCGCGAAATTTGTCCTTGGGATACTTGCGGTCGTTGTCGTCGCATTTTTCGTGGGCGGCCGCAACCAGATCGATGCCCAGCTCGTCGGCAATGCGGGTCAGGTAGATGAGCACGTCCGCCATCTCGCGGGCCACGGCCCGCTTCCTCTCCCCGTCGATTTCCCGGCTTTCGTCCTCGGCCATCCATTGAAAATGTTCCACCAGTTCGCCCACTTCCCCGGTCAGGGCCATGACCAGATTCTTGGGCGACTGATGGCGCTGCCAGTCCCGTTCGACCACGAACCGGCGCATTTTTTCCTTCAGATCATTCAGTGAGTCCATGCCATACCCTTTCCTTTGCCTTGCGCTATCTTCCCCGCGCGAAGCGCTCGCCAAAAAGTTTGGGAAAAGGAGGGGATGGGGGTCTGGGGGAAGGGGAGGAAAGAACCCTTTCCAAAGGGTTTTTCCTCCCCTTCCCCCAGCCGCCGGAGGCATCTCCCCCCCCTCACTCCCCCTGGCGCAGGGCGTCGCCGTTTTGCCAGGCTTCGACATCTTTCCAGAATTCGCGGCCGGGGTGGACCTGCCAGCCGTTGCCAAGGCGCATGTTGACCACCGAGTCGCGGGTGATGACGCCAAGGTTGACGGCGGTGGTGCCGGGGTAGCGTTTGAGGATGGCCTTGAGGGCGTCGAGATGCGGCGTCACGGCGTTGCGCTCGCCGATCCACAGGGACACGGGCTGGTCCGAGCCCTGGACCGCGTCGGCCAGGAAGATGACCTTTTCGGCCAGGATCTTGGCGGCCTTAGGGGCCTCCTCGTGGCCGGGCTCCTCGCGCAGGTCGATCCTGCCCTGGACGAGCAGGGGGCGGTCGGCGTCGAGTTTCTCGCGGGCCTCGGCAAAGACGTTGGGCAGCAGGGTGATCTCGCCCGAGCCGGTCAGGTCTTCGGCGGAGCAGAAGGCCATGGGATCGCCCTTTCTGGTGACGAAGCGCTTGTAGTCCGGGATGATGACGGCCACGCGCACCTCGGCTCCGTTTGGCATGGCCTTGCAGTCTTCCAGGGTGGCGGTGCGCAGCCGGGCCAGTTCGTGGCGGTAGGCCAGCAGGGGGTGGCCGGAGAGAAAGAAGCCGAGCACCTCCTTTTCCATCTGGAGTTTTTCGCGGTCGTCGAACTCTTCGCAGTCGGAGCAGGCGGGGGTGTGCGCGGTCTGTGCGCTGCTGGTGCCGAGCATGTCGAGCATGCTGATCATGCCCGAATCCTTTTCCTTGGCCTTTTTCTGGCCATAGGCCACGGCCCTTTCCAGATCCTCGAGCAGGGCGGCCCGCGAGCAGCTGAAGCAGTCGAGCGCCCCGGCCTTGATCAGGGATTCGAGAACCCGTTTGGTGACGCGGCGCAGATTGATGCGCTCGCAGAAATCGAAGATGTCGTGGAACGGACCGCCTGATTCGCGCTCGGCCACGATCTCGTTGATGGCTTCCTCGCCCACGTTCTTGATGGCGGCCATGGCGAAGAGAATGTCGCCGCCCATCACCGAGAAGCGTGCCTGGCCCGCGTTGATGTCGGGCTGTTTGACGGTGATCTCCATGTCGCGGCAGGCGTTGATGTACATGACGATCTTGTCGGTGTTGTTCATTTCCGTGCTCATGAGCGCGGCCATGAATTCCACCGGGAAATGGGCCTTGAGATAGGCGGTGTGGTAGGAGATGAGCGCGTAGGCTGCGGAGTGGGACTTGTTGAATCCGTAGGCCGCGAATTTCTCCATGGTGTCGAAGATATGGTCGGCAACGGCCTTGTCGATCTTGTTTTCCCTTGCGCCTTCAAGGAAGCGGGCTCGTTGCTTGGCCATTTCCTCGGCGATTTTCTTGCCCATGGCCCGGCGCAGCAGATCGCCTTCGCCCAGAGAGTAGTTGGCGATGATCATGGCCGTGGCCATGACCTGCTCCTGGTAGACCATGACGCCGTACGTGGGCTTTAAGGTGTCTTCAAGGGAGGGATGCGGATAGGAGACGGCCACCTCGCCGTGCTTGCGCTTGATGAACTCGTCCACCATGCCCATGCCCAGGGGGCCGGGCCGGTACAGGGCGAGCATGGCGATGATGTCTTCAAAGCAGTTGGGCCGGAGCATGCGCAGATATTTTCTCATGCCCGAGGACTCCACCTGGAAGATGCCATCAGTGTCGCCGCGGGCGAAGATCTCGTAGGTGGCCGGGTCGTCCAGGGGCAGGGTGTCGAGATCAGGGGCGGCCTTGCCCTGCTCGCGGATGATGTCCAGGCAGTCCTCGATGACGGTCATGGTGCGCAGGCCAAGGAAGTCGAACTTGATAAGGCCGACTTTTTCGACCTTCTTCATGTCGTATTGGGTGACTATTTCACCCTTTTTCCCTTTGTAGAGCGGCAGAAACTCGGTCATGGGCCGATCCGAGATGACCACGCCCGCCGCATGGGTGGAGGCGTGGCGGCACAGGCCTTCGAGGCGGGTCGAGATGTCGATGAGCTTGGCCACCCTGGTGTCGGTGGCCACCATGTCGTCCAGCTCGACAACGGCCTTGACCGCGTTGGGGACGCTGATCTTGGCCTTGTCCACACCCAGCAGCTTGGCCATGACGCCCGGGTCTTCGGGAATGAGTTTGGCGATGCGGTCGGTCTCGCCAAAGGTCATGCCCAGGGCGCGGCCCACGTCCTTGATGACTGCCTTGGTCTTCATGGTGCCAAAGGTGGTGATCTGGGCCACGCGGTCGTGGCCGTACTTGTCGGCGCAGTACTTGACCACCTCCAGGCGGCGGCGCTCGCAGAAATCCACATCGATGTCAGGCATGGAGATGCGCTCGACATTGAGAAAGCGTTCGAATAGCAGGTCGTATGGCAGGGGGTCGATGTTGGTGATGCGCAAGGCCCAGGCCACGATGGAGCCTGCGGCCGAGCCCCGGCCCGGTCCCACGGGGATGCGGTTGTCCTTGGCCCAGTTGATGAAGTCCTGGACAATGAGGAAGTAGGCCGGGAACCCCATCTCGATGATGACGCCCAGCTCATAGTCGAGCCGTTTCCAGTACACGGCCTCGTCCACGGGATAGGGGATGGTTTCGAGACGCTTGCGCAACCCCTCGCGGGAGAGTTTCTCGAACTCCTCGTTGATGTCTGCCACGCCCGCGGAGAGTTCGTAGTGAGGGAAGTAGTAGCTGCCGAGTTCGATTTCGACATTGCACCGTTCGGCGATGCGCTGAGTGTTGGCAATGGCCTCTGGCACATGGGCAAAGGCCGTCTCCATCTCCTCCGGGGTCTTGAAATACAGCTCGCGGGTGTCCATGCGGAAGCGTTTTTCGGCGTCCACGGTGGTCTGGGTCTGGATGCAGAGCAGGGTGTCGTGGGCCTCATAGTCCTCGGCGGTCAGGTAGTGGCAGTCGTTGGTGGCCACCAGGGGCAGGCCGGTTTCCCCGGCGCATTTGATCAGCAGCTCGTTGAGCCGGTTCTGTTCGGCGATGCCGTTGTCCTGGAGTTCGAGGTAGAAATTGCCGGGAAAGATCGCCTCATACTGGCGGGCCATGGCCACGCCCGCCTTGAGCCCCTCATTCATCAGCGTGCGCGGGACCTCCCCGGCCAGACAGGCAGAAAGGGCGATGAGGCCGTCTGCGTATCTCTTGAGCAGGTGCTTGCTGACACGCGGCTTGTAGTAGAACCCTTCGAGGAAGCCGATGGAGACGAGCTTGATCAGGTTTCTGTAGCCTGTCCGGTTTTTGGCCAGCAGCACGAGATGGTAGCCGCCGCTCTTGTCCTTGCTCTCGTGGGCGTGTTCGTCGTCCACATCGCCCGGAGCAACATAGACCTCGCAGCCGATGATGGGCTTGATGCCCATGGCAAGGGCCTCGGTGTAGAAGGTCACGGCCCCGAACATGGAGCCGTGGTCGGTGACGGCCACGGCAGGCATGCCGAGATCCTTGGCCCGCGAGAGCAGGTCCTTGATGCGGATGGCGCCGTCGAGCAGGCTGTATTCGCTGTGGACGTGAAGATGGACGAATTCGGCCACTGGATTCCTCGATGAACATGGGGGTGAATGGGCAGGGGAAACCATACTGGATTACGCCGGGCAAGGGAAGGCGCAGGGGGGCGGGCGAGGGTTTTTGCTGTTTAACTATCTGCAATAAAAGTAATAACCCTCCGACTTGGTGGTGGTTTTCGCGGGCATCACGGGTTGCGCGTTGACAAGGGAGAAGGAAAAGGCTTCTTTATCCAGACACGTTGGGAAACCCATACGGAGGAGTGCGTGGACGCATCCGGCGATTTCGCGGCATATGCCTGGAGCAGGGTTCCGCTCGTCCTGCTTTTCGCGGGCGGGTATCTGGTCTATCAGCTCATGGCAGCCACGCGGCTGACAGACGCCTTCGTGACCTGGGCGCTGCGGCGCTCGGGCGGGCGGGCGCCGGCCATCTTATTGTATGTAATAGGCGTGGCCGCCATCCTTTCCTCGTTCATCCCCAACGCCGTCACCGTCCTGGCCCTGCTGCCCGTACTCAAGCGGCTGGACGAGGGCTTCGCCCGGCAGGGAGCCGGGGGCATGTCCACGGTGCTCATGTGCTCGGCCATTTACGGGGCGGCCATCGGCGGCACGGGGTCTATGATCGGCTCCCCCGCCAACGCGGTGCTGTTCGGCGCTTTGGACATCTTCAACGTGCCGGGGCGTCAGGGCATCACCTTCTTTAGCTGGTTCCTGTGGTCCGTGCCCCTGGTGGTCATGCTGGTGGCCGCGGCCTGGGGAGTGGTCGCCGTTCTGGGGCTGCCGACCGGAGCCCGGAGGGTGGTCGTGCGTCTTGCCTGCGTGGGCGAGGAGTGTGCGGCCACCGACCGCCAGCGCTATGGCGGAATCCTCTTCTGGCTCTACATGGGATTTTGGGTGCTGGAGTCCGTGGCCCGCGAGGTGTGGCCCTGGTTTGCCGAGGCGGCCCCGTGGGTCTGTCTGGCCTTTACCGTCCTGTTCGTTTATCTGCTCTTCGTGCGTCCGGCGCCCGGCTCGGAGGCCGGGCAGGGGCCGCTGCTGCGGCCGCGAGACCTGCTCACAGCCGTGCCCCGGCGCGGCCTGCTCTTCATCTTGATCCTGACCGCGCTTTTTGCCGCTGTCCGCTGGCTCGGCTGGGACCGCTGGCTGGTGGTGGCCGCCGGGCGGCTGGCTGTGGGGGACATGCCTGGGGAGCTGATCTTTCTGCTCATGGTTCTTGCCGTCATCTTTCTGACCGAGGTGCTCTCCAACACCGCGGTGGTGGCGGCCTTTTTCGCCATTGCCCATTTTGCGGCCTCTGCCCACGGGCTGGACCCCCTGCCCCTGATGCTGGGGGTCAGTGTCGCCTCCACCTGCGCCTTCATGACGCCCATCGCCTCTCCCACCAACGCCCTGGCCTTTGGCGAGATGCGCGGGGCGTCGCTGTGGGGCATGCTCGGCCTCGGGCTGGTGCTCAATCTCGTGGCCGCAGTGATTCTGGCTGGCTGGCTGGGCTGGGTGTTGCCGCTGATCTATTGACCGTCCCGCCTGGCAAGTGAGGGAAAAGGTTGGTCGTCGATCAGTCGGCCGCTTCGCCGAAACCTTCCCCCAGGTGGCGCTCCACGGTTTCGCGCAAGGCGGCCTTGGTCACGGGTTTGGCCAGGAATCCCGTGCAGCCGTGCATTCGGCTCTTGGTCTCGGCCTCGGTCAGGGCATGGGCCGTGACCGCCACGATGGGCACCTCGGGCAGCCCGGTCTCCCTCTCGCGGGCGCGGACGGCCTGGGTGGTCTGGTAGCCGTCCATGCCTGCCATCTCGATGTCCATGAGGATGAGGTCATAGGGGGCCGCAAAGTGTTTGCGCAGGGCCTCTTCGCCGTTTTCGGCGGTGTCGAGGCTGTGGGGGATGTCCTTGAGGAAGAGGGTGAAGAGGAGCCGGTTGCGCTCGTCGTCCTCCACCAGCAGAATACGCCTTGGTTCGCTGTCCGGTCGGGGCGGCCGGGGGGGTGTCGGCGTTTCGCGAATGCCGCCGGACGGGTCCAGGGCCAGGCGCACGGAAAAGGTTATGGCCGTGCCCGCCTCAGGGGCGCTGCGCAGGGCAATGTCTCCGCCCATGTGGCGGACCAGGGTGCGGCAGATGGCCAGCCCAAGGCCGGTGCCGCCGTACTTGCGCGATGTGGAGCCGTCGGCCTGGGAAAACCGCTCGAAGACCAGGGCCTGCTTGTCGGCCGGTATGCCAATGCCCGTATCGCTGACCGAAAATTCGAGGAGCACGGTTTCATTTCCCGCCTCATCCTTGGCCGCCGGGGCTTCGACGCACCGAACCCCGAGGATCACCGAACCCTGCCGGGTGAACTTGACCGCATTGCTCATGAGGTTGACCAGCACCTGTCTCAGCGCCGTGGGGTCGCCCATGAGATGTTCCGGGGTGCCCGGCTCAAAACGACAGTGCAGGTCGAGCCCCTTGTTTCTCGCTTCCAGAGTGAAGAGCGCACAAGCCTTGTCGATGGTCGAGCGCAGATTGAAGGGCGTACATTCCAGTCGGAACCTCCCGGACTCGAAGCGTGAAAGGTCAAGTACGTCGCGGACCAGCTCACGCAGATGCTCGCCCGCGCTTTGGTAGATGGCCACGTAGCGCCGCTGGTCGCCGTTGAGCCGGGTTTCGGCCAGCAGTTCGCCCGCGCCGAGCATGGCGTTCATCGGAGTGCGTATCTCGTGGCTCATGCGGGCCAGGAAATGGCTTTTGGCCTCGTCAGCCCCCTCGGCCATCTCCCTGGCCCGGCTGAGTTTGCTGGCCACCAACAGCCCCATGGCCAGGGCGATGACCACCGCCACCAGGGCGATGAGGATGTTCTGGGTGCTGTTTGTCTTGATGGCGCCCAGGTAGTCGTCTTCGGGCATGTAGATGGCGATGACCCAGGGCCACTCGGAATCGGAAAAGGGCGCGAACATGGCATTGTAGCGCTCGCCGTTCAGGGCAAAGGAGGTGAAGACCGGCTCCTCCAGGTGCAGGTTGTCGGGCGGGAGCCCAAGGGACAGAAACGCCTCGCGTCCCACCGGGTCGTCCAGCTCGGTGATGCGGGTCAGTCGGCTGCGGTCCGCGCCGTCGGCTCGGCGCAATTTGTCCATCTCCGGGTAGGCGATGATGTCGCCTGAGCGGCTCATGATGAAGGCAAGGCCGTTTTCGCTGACATTGAGCTTGGAGATGAAGGTGGAGAGCTCCTCGATGCCGATGTCCACGCCGATGATGCCCACAAACTCGCCGTTGCCGTCGTAGACCGGGTTGGCCGTGGTGATGCCGGGTTTTTGCGAGGTGAAGAAGATGTAGGGATCGGTCCAGGCCAGGGCGTTCGCCGTGTGGGCGCGGGTGTACCAGGGCCGGGTGCGCGGGTCGAAGGTGTCGGTCGGGTCGAACTGGCGGCGGATCATGGAGCCGTCGGCGGCCTTGTATATCTGTTCCACGCTGCGCCGCAGGCCGTCGATGCGGACGATCTTGGTGTAGTATCCTCCCGGGGCGATCAGGTTGTAGCGCGAGGCCATGATGAACTCGCCGTCCTTGCTGCCGAAGTAGATGCCAGAGAACTGGGGATAGAGGTAGAGCTGTTCGTAGAAGTAGGCCACCATGGAGTCGGTGTCGCGGCTGCTGACGATATTTGTCCGGGAGAGGCCCCGCGTCAGCCGGGCGGCCTGGCGGGCGGGGATGAGGTGGCTCTGGGCCTTGTCGATGGTGTAGGAGGCGATGTTCTCCATGATGGTCCTGGCATGACGGCTGAGGACCGTCCGCGAGGTCAGCGCGGAGGAGACGATGATCAGGGCGGCGAGGACAACAACGAGCCCCGCGAAGACGGAGGTGATGACGAGTCGCGAGGGTATGCGCATGGCAGGATGCTCCGTGCATGTTGAGGTCTTGAGGGGCCATCCATATCACGCCCGAAAGCGGCAGGCGAGACCATTATACGCTCCCGGCCTCCCTGGACCCTGGATCCTGCGAGGAGCCAAGCCTGAATTGTCAAAAAATAAAGAAATAATTTTAAGATGTTACAAAGAAATGCGTTGTCAGCAAAAAAACCGCTTGACCTGCGGGAGGGTTTCTCCTAGAACTCCACTTCGCCGCACGGGAGCGACCGGAAGGACATCTTGGGCGGCTTGATCTTTCTCAAAAATATAGGATGGTTAACACCAAGAATGTCGGCCTGAAAAAGTCGAAAAAAGGTGTTGACGGGAGCAAGCCGAATCACTAAGTTGCCCTTCCTGCCTGACGGCAGGGTCCGCACCGGACTCAGCGAAAAAAAGTTGAAAAAAGGTGTTGACGGGGCCGGGTGAAAAGCACTAGGTTCCCCTTCCCGCCTGAGGGTGGGGCAACACCGACTCGACGAAGAAAAGTTGAAAAAGGTGTTGACGGGGATGAGCGAAATCAGTAGCTTGCCCTTCCTGCCTGACGGCGGGACGTTCTTTGAGAGACATGCAAATGGTCTTTGACAATTAAATAGCGAGTTGAGCAAATAAGATCACGAAATCACAGCCCGTTTAATAACGAGTGGATGAGTGATCACATTCTCCAAGTTTATCAACTGGAGAGTTTGATCCTGGCTC